>NZ_JALJRL010000004.1:0-440523 GCF_024519675.1 Mesorhizobium sp. Mes31
AAGAACTACTTCGAAAACGCCGGGTACGCTTCCGTCAAAACATGAAACGCTCTAGCTGGAATTTTCGGCTGATCGAGATTGAAGTCCGCGGGCCGCGACCGCCATCCGGTGTTCTTCACGGTCATTCCTGGGGCCAGCAGCGGGAGCGGAACGGGGCTGGAAGTCGACTTTTGAGCGGGGTTACGAGCCGTTACCTTACGTCAGGGCTCACGACACCATGCTGCAACACTGGTCCGGCATCTTCTTTGCGTCAGCTACATTTGAGTGGGCAACGGAGCCGAAACCATGCATCGAAACGACGCAGAACTGTGTGCGCGGGCGAGCGCACGGGGTATCAGGATCTACCAACGTTCAAAAACGGTGTGGATTGCGGAGGGGAGTTATAAAGGCCGCAACTTTGAGGTGAAAGGACGCACTCCGAGACCTACGCTCGTATTGTGGAAGGAAGCCACCCGATACAGAGGTTCAGCAATATAGGTCTGGCACGCGGCCTGGCCTCTTCCTTCAGTGAATCCATTTTCGCAAAGATGGCCCCAAGTCGACCGTTCGTTCGATCGAGATGAGGCAATTTCTGCCCAGACCTGACGGGCGGCACCCCAGTACAAGGAGAGATTTACCGACTATGCGGCAGTCGCGTTCGCGGAAACGGCACGATCGTCAACAATGGCGCCTTCTGGAATTCTGCGGCTGCTATTTCTTCAATCATCACGTCAAGCCTCGCACAGACGCTCCGGCTCGTTTCGTCTTGGCCGCATAGGCGGTTTTGTGCGCACTCCAAAAGCTCTCGCGCTATAGCGAAATCGCTTTGCATGGCAACACCACGGGTTAGCACGGCACGCGTATCGTCACCCCACTTAGTTGCGCCATTGCTAATATAAATATCGGCAATTTATGGATTGTTTGAAAGACTCGGCGAGCATCATGAAAGATGGTAGACGCAGATTCCGATCTGGCGCATCGCGCCAACGAGCCCCTGCCGCCCCGTGTGCGCCATTCATGCGCCACCGAATCCCCGCCAACGCCAAGGGATTCTCAGGAAACGTCGGCAGTTGCGGTAAATCATCATGGTGCGTGAAATAACGCCGAATTTACTACTAACTCATTGATTTTATTGGTGAGCGCGATGGGATTCGAACCCATGACCTACTGATTAAAAGTCCGTTTTGGCCGCAATTTCTAAGCATCTGCTTTCATTACCAAATTGTGAGTTTCCTGCCGCAAGCCATTGTTTCTCAAATGCCATCCTTTGACACGGTCTGCCAAAGAATGTCATTTTCTGCACTCCGTTCGCCGCCTTGCTGACGGACACAGTGCGGACACGGGAGAAATGAGCCATGGCAGAAAAGCTTTCCGAAACGATTGTAAAGGCCCTGGCAGCGCCAGCCAAAGGCAGCAAGATTTTCTACGATAGCGAGGTAAAAGGTTTCGGCGCGCGCCTCACTGCCGCAGGCCACAAATCCTTCATTCTCAACTATCGAACCCGCAAAGGTCGCGAGCGCCGCATTACGATCGGTTCTTGGCCGGATTGGAAAACAGACGCCGCCCGGCAAGAGGCGAAGGAGCTAAAAAGGCGTGTCGACAGCGGCGCCGATCCAATGGCAGAGGTCGACGCCGATCGGGCGTCGAAGACGGTTGCTGATATGTGCGACCGCTTCCGCGACGAGTATCTGCCCGACACCGTCGAAGGTGCGAAACTTGGCAAGGCGGAAACAAAGCTTCGGCCGGCGACACAACGCGACTATGCGGCGTTGATCCGTCGCGAGATCAGGCCTGCCTTTAAGCATCACGCCGTCGCGGATCTCACGTTTTCCGATATTGATGCGCTTCACCGGAAGATTTCAAAGCGCGGAGCGACATACCTCGCAAATCGAACCGTCGCGTTGATGTCGCGGATGCTCAACCTGAGTATCAAGTGGGGATGGCGGGCCGACAATCCCGCAAAGGGAATTGATCGAAATCAGGAACAAAAGCGGCATCGATATCTGTCCCCGGCAGAGCTGGTGAAGCTGACCAAGGCCCTTTTAGAAATCGACGACCAGCAAGCGGCGAATATCGTCCGGCTGCTGCTCCTGACCGGCGCGCGGCGCGGTGAAGTCATGGCGATGCGATGGGAGCAGCTAGACTTAAGCGAGGGCGTCTGGACAAAGCCGGGAAGCACTACGAAGCAAAAGACCTTGCATCGCGTCCCCTTGTCGGCCCCTGCCCGCCAGCTTCTGTCGGATTTACGGGAAAAGGCGAGCGACGACGCAGAGTATGTGTTCCCCGGCCGCGGAAGCCCCCACAGGATCGAGATCAAAGGCCCGTGGCACGATCTGTGCCGCGCGGCGGGTCTCGTGATGCCGGTCACCCTGACCGACGTCAAAGGCCGCGAGCGGGTCGTTCTAGAGCCTTCGGCGAGGGTCCATGATCTCAGGCACACTTATGCCAGCGTCTTGGTGTCGGCAGGCTTGTCCCTGCCGATCATCGGTGCGCTGCTAGGCCACTCCCAGCCGGCCACCACGCACCGCTACGCGCACCTCATGGACGATCCGTTGCGGCAGGCCACCGAAAGGGCTGGTGCGATCGTGACCGCCAAAGGTGGCGGCGCTCAAATCGTTCAGTTGGATGGCGAGGCCCGCCATGGTTGACCTCGCCACGATTGATTGGAAAGAGCCGGAGGAGGCCAAGCAAGAGCGCCAGCGACGCCTTGAAGCCATTCTGTCCGGCCGCCATCCTGAAACCGGCAATTTGCTCGAGCGGGATGATTTGCCGAGCTTCAAGCGGACGGCCGAGAGCATGGCCGCAGAGCATGGTTTCGCGCGAATTGAGCAAATTCCCGACCTGCTCGAAGCCATGGCGGTTGAGTTTCAGAGAGATCGGCCGCTGGTGCCTTGGGAAGCCATTCAGTTGGCCCGGGATTTTGATCTGCCTCTGCCGGCCTGGCTGATGCAATACTTGTTCGCTGTATCAGATCGATTGGTCGGCATTGCCGATAACCCTGGCAAGCGAAAGAAAGGCTTTCGACAGGTCGAAGCTGCCGGAGAGGCGCTTGGATTCGGTGGCGCGGGACGTGCTTTCGATATCCGCAAGAACGCCGCTTTTGACGAAGAAATCTGCGGGCGTGTCCAGCGATACGTGGATGCTGGCGACAAGGAGTCGAACGCTTGGAAGTATGTAGCTGCAGACCTCAAAAGTGAAGGCCGCAAGCCCAACAGCGCCTCGACCGTCGCTGCGTCATGGCGGGCGGTGAACCCAGATCGGTCCGATTCTTGACCAGCGAAATGCGCATTTTCCGAAACCGGGACTTTTGGACTCCACGCCGATAGCGTGAATATTCATCTGCTGTCACCAAACCACCAAGGAACGACAGCACATGTCACAGCTACTGGACGACTATCGAACCCGCCCTGCCCTCGCTGCAGAACTCGGAGTTAGCGAACGGACGTTGATCCGTTGGCAGCATGAGCCAAACGGACTGCCATATGTCGAGCTTGGCGGTCGCATTCTCTATCGACTGGCCTCCGTGCGCGCCTGGATTGAGAGCAAGGAACGCAGGCCAAATCCCCGCCGAAAGGTCGCGTGAGGGCAGCCTGAGACCCAGCACCATGAAAACATACAGTGGCCCGCCGCCTGGCGCGGCTGGGCGCAAGGCGCGCAAAACCGGCGTTCATACCGTTGGCAACGTCGTGGTTGCCGAAAGCTCGCGGAGTCAAAAACAGCCGTACAATCGCGCGCTGCATCGGATGCGTGAGATCGAGGCCCTGGTTGAGTTGAGGTTTGGAAAGACGCTTCCCGAGCGAGTGGACCACACACCGTACCTTTCAGCGATCGGCTATTGCGCCAATGTGATGGATGAAGGCAACGCGTTGGGAGAGGTTCTGCACGGCTGGTGCGCGCGATTTGCTCCCCATCTGCTTGTCGCATTCGACGATGTTTTGGAGCCGATCCGGCGCCAGATCGAGGGCCGGCGGTTTGGCCTAAGCGTCGAGGATGCAGGACGAATCGTCGGTCTCACATGGATTGAGCGGAGCTCGCTGTCGATAAAGACGATGGATGCATCCGATATCTCGAAAGCAGAGCAGAAGGCACTCGTTGCCGCCCACCGTAGGGAGGAAAACAAGCGCCGAAAATCTGAGGAACGTCGCCTCGCCAAGTCGAAAGATCGTGCCACATGGCTGGCCGAGCATAGAACCGAAAAGGATGAGCCATGGGTGGCTTTGGGGATCTCGCGATCTACATATTTCGAGCGCAAAAGGAGAAACTGGACAGGTCCGGCGCACGTCGCGCATGACGGCCCTCGGACAGGTCCGGCGCAAGACACTCGGACAGGTCCGGCTCTTACTAGGACTCCTGTCGGGAATGTAGCCGCACCTGTCCAGACCGAGCAATCAGCCGACGCCTTGGAGGGTGTAGAAGGGTGTTTGATACCGGGCACGGGCGCGAGCCCGATGACCGGGGTCCCGCAAACGTCCAATGAAACCGTGTGCCCCGCATCCTTTCGCAAAATCGCGCCTGGTGACCCGGCGCGAACTCACGATGCTGACAGCGCGGCAGACGACCGGCTTAGGCGCCGGTCTCGAGGCAGCTCGAGCTAACGACCGAGGATCAAGATCATGCCGAACGACCAGACTTCGATGTTTTCATATTTCGACGCAGCGTCGATTGAGTGGTTCCCGATCGCTCGTCGGCAACATGTCATCCGCGGCGTCGCGGCCCGTCTACTGGGGATCGATGAACCCGACGCGCGCTTGGCACCATGGCGTCGCGAGCGCGAGAAGCTTGCGGCGGAAATGCAAGCGCTGGGGCTCGCCCCGGCGAGGATTGAATCCGAACTGAAAGCGTTCTTCGACGCCGTCGACTACGAAATGCGACGACCTTCGGCAGGCCAGGCGTCCGGCAGCTCCGGCGAGGGCGCGGCATGATGACAATGTTGGGCGGGGGATTCCGGCGCCGCCGTCCACAGGCTGAAATTCCATGTTCTGATTGATAATCAGTTTGGAGGGCCTACCAAACCCTTGCAGACGTGGCGTATTAGCATGCCTGGGGGACTTTTTGTCCGCACTGTATCCGTAGCTCGGCCACTCCGGAACGCGCTTCGGCTACAAATCCATGCGGATGACGATCCCGTCCGGAAGGTAGTATCCGTTGAAGCGATTTCCGGAGAATTGGGCAACCCCTATTCCGGGCATCTTCAACGCTCGCCCCATTCCCTTAATGGCAGGATGATCAGCTTTGATGAATTCGGTAGCCCCGACATCCAGTCCGTGCATTTCTGGATAATTCTTTGTGATGGTCTCGGCAACGATGCGATAAAATTCTCTTTTGTCGCTGATCGCCTTGTCCGGCACGATCCACAATCGCCAAGTGTCAGTGTCGGGTTGGTGCACCCACATCACCGCGCGGGGCCGCGCCTTCGTGGCGTCCAGACGCCGCGTAAGCGCTTGGGCTTGATTCACCAATACTGTCTGATCCATGGAAGGACTCCGTCCGCCGCGTGTGAAATGGCCTCTACCAGCTGCTGCGCCGACATCGCATCGGTATTCTGATATCGAGAATCTGGTGACCACTCTAACGCGATAGCCCAGTTTGCGGCGAACGCCGGGTTCGCGTCCTGTTGAGTTCGCAGGTCTTCTCTGAGACCTGCAAGGCCGATCAATCTCATAGTCTCATGCGTGAGGACGTCTTTAAGAATAGACTTGTCGGGGATGGTGTCTGCCGAAATCTGACGTGCGACGCATGCCTTCAGTCCTAGTTCCACGCTATAGCCAGCGAGATAATAGGCGTTTGACCACCTGTGGTTAGCCAGCAGCAACGCCGCGTCATCTAGCTTCGCGTTGGCAAAAGCCTGGAGATCAACTCGCCGCACCCGCAGATCCTCCCCTTTTCGACCACCACACCACCAATTCGCGCGCCAGGCAACGTGCTCGCGGTGGCTGGTCCCTGCTGCGATTCCCGCAATTTCACCGAAAAACCAATTATTCGCGCATTTTCTTGAACCGAAAGGACGACCTCCAAACGAGCATTCGAACGCTTTTCGCCTCGCATTTCGACGGAACTGCCCCACACTTTCGCAGCATTCGAATCTGAGTGACCGAGTCAGGTGCAAAGTATGGCCCGTAATCAGCCCAAAAAGGCCAAGGGTAGACTAGAAATCCAAGCCGAAAGCCCGGCCTTCAACAGGCCGGCCTTGCGCGGCGTCGATCGACGCACTGCCGGCGGCCGGCGATACGCCGAGATTCTCGACAGCATTCTCGCAGCTATCGGCGGCACGGTCCGCGACGAACAAATGATCTTGGCACGGCGAGCCGCCAGCATAGCGCTGGTATGCGAAAGCGAGGATGCCCGACTGGCGAACGGCGAGGTTATCGATGGCACCGCGTACGTGACGCTCGCAAATGCCCTTTCTCGCCTTTTCGAAAGCCTTGGGATCGATAGCGCCAGGCCGCCGTCGGACCGGCCGGAAAGGGTTCCTCCCTTGCGGATATTTGGATGAATCTATCGCCGCCAGCCCGTTGCTGGCGGGCCGGCGGTGCGCGCCCTGGCCACAATGAGGCCTCCTGATGGCCAGGGCGCAACGTTCTCGTAGGAGGCTGTGTTCGGAGTGAAGCCATGGCCGCATTGTCGCCGAGTCTCGATCCCGCGAACGTCGAGCGCTATCGAAAAAAGGATCCTCGAGCTGGCACTGTCGAGCCGGATCCAGAGCTCGATGGCCTGGCCGCCGCACTCGGCGCGGCCCAGTCAGCAGCGACCGAGATCGAGCAACTGGCCAGGACGATCACGGCCGACAAAACCCGAACCGCACAAGATAACGCTGTCAGGGTGCGCACTGTCGCGACGACGATCGGGCAACGCGGCGTCGCTCGGCTCGATTCGGCGCTGGAGAGGACTCGAGCGGAGGTCGCTCGGCTGACGGCGTCGACATGGGCGCCGGCTCAGCCAAGAAACGCGATCGAGGAAGCTCGCGCCAGTGAACTGCGAGCCGTTTTGCGCCAGATGGATGACAAGTCCCGCGCGACGGCGATAGGCGGGCGCCTGGCGGCCGGCGATGAGGCATTTTTGTCCGCCGTGCTCAATGCGGACTCTTTGCTAACAGGGTTGAGTGCGACCGAACTTGAGTCCGTGCGCCATCGTTGGCGTCGCCAGAAGTATCCGGTCGAGATCGATCGGATCACACGTTTGCAAAAGGCCGCCGAAGCAAGCCAGCGCGCAGGCTTGGCATTCGTCGGGATTGTGACCACCCACACCGAGTCACCAACTGCGAGGCTCGCCGACGCGGCTGCGCAGCGCGCCACGGAAGCGGTCGCGATCGCCATCGCCGCCGGCAACCAAAGCTGAACGAGGAGTGGCCCAATGCCCGACGATGATTTTGACTTTGCCGCCACGCTGGCGACGCTGGACGGCGTGCCGGCCGATCTCCACGACTGCTACCGGCCAGATGCCGGCGGCTTCGTCCTGACCCGAGCGGCGGCACGCGCCTATGGCGCACACAAGGCCGAGGTCGCCGCGCTCGAGGCGGCCCATGCCGCGGCCATGGTGGAGGCCACTAGGGCCGCCGCTCGGCAGAATGAGCAGCTGCACGATCTGCTGGCCAGAAGCGCCCTCGGCAACGCCCTCGACGCCGCCGGCATGTCAGCGCGCATGCAACCGGGCGCCGTCGCCGTGCTGATCAAGGATCTGGCGTTCGAGGTCGAGCCGGCTGACGACCGAAATGGCGAGCATGTCGTTCTCGTCCGCGACGGCTTCGGGCTCCGAAGCGTCAGCGCCGCGGTCCAGCAATGGTTGGCGACTGACGAAGGTACGGCCTACATGCCGGCGACGAAGGCGGCAGGCGAGTTCGCCCGAATGATCGCCGATCTGAAAAAGCAGCCGTAGCCAATGCCGGCCGTCACCGCCAACGTTTTGCGACTCGACGCGGTCCGCCCGAGCGACTGGCGCCGGGCGGCTCGGATCGCCTTCCAAGGCGATCCCGATGCGATCAAGGTGTGCCAATTCCTGGCCAGCCACTACAACGCCAAGATCCGCCTGTCAGTGCCATCGTCAGCGACGGCAATCGGCATCGCGACGGGGTTGTCCCACCGGCTCGTGTGCAAGATCCTGGCAAGGCTGGAGCGCGCCGGGGCTATAACCCAGCTTGAGTTCGCCGATCCTCCCGTCGCCATCCGGCGGCTATGCCCGCCAGGGCAAGGCGCGGTTCAGGTTGCTCGCCTGATCACAAACTGGGCGGCCGGCGTGCTGAATCAGCCGCGGGAAGTCCGGACATAGCGCGGACACGCTTGCTCCAATGACAGCCGGCGATTCAGTTAAACTGTTGGCAGAATTGGTCTTTGTTGCGCGTCCAACGCGTGACACCAACTGACTATTGATCAGAGGCAGGCTCGCTCATCGAAGAGAAGTCGCCGCCACCTTGCCGAGACCCCTACGCTGAGGAATATTGTCCCAATATTGTACTCTGCGTACCCAAAGCGGGCTGTGGTAGATGATACCGCCGGTTCCGATGGGGTTTGCGAACCGATATGGCGCCCGCTCGCAAAGGTCTCTGCAAATGCACGTCCTCGTGGACGAAACTGAAATTGCCGGGAAGGACATCTTCGCTTTTGCGGCGGTCGCTACGACCGAAAACGACTGGTACCTATTCTGCGAACGATGGACGAAAGAGCTAAGAGCAATCGGACTGGATTATCTCCACTGCAAGGAGCACTTCACCGGGGAGAAAAGAAACTTCGACAAGATCGCTAAATTTTCGAAGGTAATCAGCGAGTGCACCCAAGGCGTAACCGTTATCTCCGTCGACAAAAGAGCCTACTTGGACATCGGTCAAAACCACCCGCGACGCATTAACTTCAAGGAGTTCGCCTTTGGCCGGCTTATCGCCCGCGTTATGGACGCGATGGAAAAGTCGAAGATACCCTTCGTCAGCTTTTTGTGCGATGACGACCAGAACGGCGCGCAAGCGCTCTATCGAGTCTGGTCAGATATACGGAAAAAGCATCCTGGCATCCGAGAGCGGGCTGTATCTATCGCCTTTGCGGACGACAAATTTGCCATACCGCTTCAAGCCGCTGATTTAATCGCGTGGCTCTTCAACTACGAAATGCAACGAGAAAAACCTTGGACCGAAGGAAGCCCAATTAGACACGCTTGGCCGAAAGGTGCCGACGGTCAGCCGAACTTCAATTCAGAGCATTGGGATAGGACTTCAATAGAGCGCTTCAGCGCAACTATTTTTTCGCGTGAGACTTTGGGCGACTACCCAACATAGTCCAAATAGCCCGATCAAAGCCGGCCCCACTCTCACCTGCCTCAAGTTTCCGAGCGGCTTGCTTGAACCGCTTGGATTGCTCTTTCTGACTAAGCTTTCCAGCCGCTACCTCAGGGTGGCGGGCCTGTTCTATTTCACCGGCGCCCACATCCCTCCAGTGAAGCTATCGGAGTCGGCGATCTGCAGGATTTGCGGAGGGTCCTTGTTGTATCTTACGCCGAACCAGCCTTCATATTCGACGCGGATGGGGAACTCCGCCATCGGCTTCCAAAAGCTTTGCCGCGGATCCCTATGCGTCATGCCAAATGAGCACGATGTCCGATCACCATTCTGGAGCAGGGGGATTGAAGTTGACGGATCGAAACAGGCGAGCCAGGCCTTTCTGCCAGCCTCGTCGGCTCCTTCTCCTAAAGCACCTTTGAGAGCTGCCGGGTCGTACGGTATGAGCCTGACGTTCTTAGCCGGAATTGAACCCGAGTTCAGCACAATGAGATTGTAGGCGATCCCATTGTTCCCGCCGCTGTGAGTTTTGACCGCCGCCGTTACGATCGGGCGAAACTGCCGTCGCCAAAAGAAGATAGAAAAGCCTAGAGCGACTGCTGAGACAACGAGTGCGACAATTGCGACTATGAGTTCAGGCGTCATGCTCGGTTCCCTCTATGTGATTACGAACAGTCGCAGGAAACCTGTGGAAAGCAACGGTTGCGACTGGCGATGACTCGGCGCCCTGCCCCAATTTGCGGACACTGAGCGGACACAAATTTACCGACACAGAGATTGTCTCTCTGACCTTCAACATCTTATTGATTTTATTGGGATTTTGGTGAGCGCGATGGGATTCGAACCCATGACCTACTGATTAAAAGTCAGTTGCTCTACCGGCTGAGCTACGCGCTCCCGCGGGCGCGAAAGGCTGCCCTCGAAATTGCGCGGAACATAGGGAGAGTGCCTCGGCCGGTCAACCGGAAAAAGAGCGCTGGCAAGCCAGGCTTTCCCAGCACTGTCACCGTGCCTGACCGGCCGCTTCAATCAGGAGAGAAACGGCCTTGGCAAAGCCATTGTACGCCCCTCGCCTACGCTGCGCACGGGCTGGAGAAACATTACAAATCAGTAACTTGGCATTTGGCGAGGAACCTTCCCCCGCATCGCCCGTTGTCTCGTCACAAGGGACGTCAATCACCCCTTCGAAGGAGAAGACAATGAACAAGATCGTATCGGGTATACTGGCGACCTCCCTGTCAGTTTCGTTCGCCGCGGCCGCCATGCCGGCCAATGCAGCGCAGATGTTCGTGCCGCAACCTGCATCGGCTTCGAGCGATGTGCAGACCGTTGACTACAAGCCATGGATGAAGAATCACCGCAATCGCAATTTCAGCGGCAATCGGACCTTTTCGCGAAACAGCGGCAACAGCGTCTACTGGAACGGTCATCGCGGCTATCGCGAATACCATCGGGGCTATCGTCGCCATGGCGACAACTGGTTCCCGCTGGCTGCTTTCGCCACCGGTGCCCTGATCACCGGCGCCATCATCAACAGCGAGAACAATCGCGTCTATGAAGGCAACGCGCATGTCCAGTGGTGCTACGACCACTATCGCAGCTACCGCTCTTCGGACAACACCTTCCAGCCGAACTACGGCCCTCGCCGGGAGTGCCGCTCCCCCTACTGATCCAGGGATAGGCATCGATGCTGACGAGTGTTGAATAGAAGCCCGCGCCGGTAACGGCGCGGGCTTTTTGATCGACTGGTCAGAAGACGAACAGTTTGCCCCTCAGCTTGCCCAGTTGATGCTCTTGAACATTAGATAAAGGCCCCCGCCTTCGCTGCTGGGGCAACGATAAACCCCCAACCCGTTGCAGATTCGAGACATCACTGCACTGAGTTCCCAACCAAGCACTTCCAGCTGATTGTCCGCATCGGTCACATAGGGCTGGGCCAGTTCGTCAACGCCATTCATCTCTCCGAAGGATCGAACCTGCTTCGCGTCGCTAAGGAGCTCGCTGGGCAGGTTTGAATTTGCCCAAGCCCAGAGCCAGTTACTCGCCTTGGCACTCGTGGAACCGGCAATCTGAATCTCGGTGACGACCTTGACGACCCCGTCCTGCGAGAACAAAAGCGTTCCGGCCGTCAGATCGTAGTCATAGCGCGACCAAGTGCCGATCCGAAACTCCTTTTCTAGGCGTGCATTCTTGACATTCAGCTGTTCGATAGCCTCGTCGCGCCAAGCAGGATACCAGTCCAACTTCATTCCCTCCGCCCCAGAACTACCATCCGATGGGTGCTTACTGTGTGCTCAGCGTCCTGCGCACGGCATCGCGCCAACCCGCCACTTTGGCGGAACGCGTCGAAGCATCCATGTCCGGCTGGAACCGTCGCTCCAGCGCCCAGCTTTTCGTGAACTCCCTGGCCTTTGGCCAAACGCCGGCTCTCGAACCGGCCAGCCATGCGGCACCGAGCGCTGTCGTCTCCAGAATGGTCGGGCGGTCGACCGGCGCATCGAGGATGTCGGCCAGTCGCTGCATGGTCCAGTCCGATGCCACCATGCCGCCATCGACCCGAAGCACGGTCTTGGCCGAGGCCCCCTTCCAGTCCTTGCGCATGGCGTCGAGCAGGTCGCGCGTCTGATAGGCCACGGCTTCCAGGGCGGCGCGAGCAAACTCCGCCGGTCCGGAATTGCGGGTCAGCCCAAAAATGGCGCCGCGGGCTTCGGCGTCCCAGTGCGGTGCGCCGAGCCCGACAAAGGCCGGCACCAGATAGACGTTTTGCGTCGGATCGGCCTCGGCCGCCAACTTGCCGCTCTGCTCGGCCTTGCCGATCACCTTGATGCCGTCTCGCAACCACTGCACCGCAGCACCGGCGATGAAGATCGAGCCTTCCAGCGCATAGGTCGTCTTGCCGTTCAGCCGGTAGGCGATGGTCGTCAGCAGCCGGTTCTTCGAGCGCACCAGGTCGGCACCGGTGTTGAGCAGCGCAAAACAGCCGGTGCCATAGGTGGACTTCATCATGCCCGGCTCAAAGCAGGCCTGGCCGATGGTCGCGGCATGCTGGTCACCGGCGACGCCGAGAATTCTTATTTCGGCACCAAAGAGGTTTTTCTCCGTGATTCCATAATCATCGGCGCAGTCTTTGACCTCCGGCAGCATTTTGGCCGGAATGTTGAGGATGGCCAGGAGCTCGTCGTCCCAGGCATTCTCTGCGATGTTGTAGACCAGCGTGCGCGAGGCGTTGGTGGCGTCCGTGGCGTGAACCTTGCCACCGGTCAGCCGCCAGATCAAAAAGCTGTCGATGGTGCCAGCCAGCAGTTCGCCTCTCTCGGCGCGTTTCCTCGCCCCCTTCACCTTGTCCAGCATCCACGCGATCTTGGTGCCGGAGAAATAGGGATCGAGCAGCAGGCCGGTTTTTTTCGTAAATGTCTTTTCCAGCCCCTGTTTCTTGAGCTTGTGGCACAGCGGCGCGGTGCGCCGATCCTGCCAGACGATGGCATTGTGGATCGGCTTGCCGGTCGCCCTGTCCCAGATGACGACGGTCTCGCGCTGATTGGTGATGCCTAGCGCCGCCATCTCGGAAGCATGCCGGCCGGCCTTCTTCAGTGCCGCCTTCACCGTCGCCACGACGCTCGCCCATATCTCTTCGGGATCGTGCTCGACCCAACCGGAAGCCGGATAGTGCTGGGTGAATTCCTTTTGTCCGCTGCCAACGACTTTCATCTGGCCGTCGAACAGGAGCGCCCGGGTCGATGTTGTTCCCTGGTCGATTGCCAGCACAAAACCGCTCATTCCCACGTCCTCCGCCCTCACACAACCAGGGGAGACGGCAACATGCCGCCTCCCCCAATTTCACACGGGCGCGAACGCCCGCATAGACAGTCCTATTTCTGCCAGCTCTTCACCAGCTCATCATAATTGATGGTGATCGGCTTTTCCTTCTCGTTCTCGATCTTCAGCTGAGGCGCGAGATTGCCTTTCTTGACCGCGTCTGAGTTCCAGTAGGCGAGATCATGCTCTTCGGCCATCTTCGGGCCGATATCGCCCTGGACGCCCGATTTCTCGATGCGGCTCATGACCTTTTCCTGCTCGCCGCAGAGCGAGTCCATCGCTTCCTGCGCCGTCTTGGCACCCGACGACGCATCGCCGATCGCCTGCCACCAGAGCTGTGCCAGCTTCGGATAGTCAGGCACGTTGGTGCCGGTCGGCGACCACTGCACCCGCGCCGGCGAGCGGTAGAACTCGATCAGACCGCCGAGCTTGGGCGCACGTTCAGTGAAGCTCTTGTCGTGGATCGTGCTCTCGCGGATGAAGGTGAGGCCGACATGGCTCTTCTTCACGTCGACAGTCTTCGAGGTTACGAACTGCGCGTAGAGCCAGGCGGCCTTGGCGCGATCCGTCGGCGTCGACTTCATCAGCGTCCAGGAACCGACGTCCTGATAGCCGAGCTTCATGCCGTCCTTCCAGTAGACACCGTGCGGCGACGGAGCCATGCGCCATTTCGGCGTGCCGTCGTCGTTCAGCACCGCCTTGGCGCCCGCGTCGACCATCGAGGCGGTGAAGGCGGTGTACCAGAAGATCTGCTGGGCAACCGCGCCCTGCGCCGGGACCGGTCCCGATTCGGAGAAGGTCATGCCCTGGGCTTCCGCCGGAGCGTAGGCCTTCAGCCAGTCGAGGTACTTCTGAATCGAATAGACCGCGGCCGGACCATTGGTGTCGCCGCCGCGTGCCGTGCAGGAGCCGACCGGTCGCGAATTCTCGTCGACCTTGATGCCCCATTCATCGACAGGCAGGCCGTTCGGGATGCCCTTGTCGCCATTGCCGGCCATGGACAGCCAAGCATCGGTGAACCGCCAGCCGAGCGACGGGTCCTTCTTGCCGTAGTCCATGTGGCCATAGACCTTCTTGCCGTCGATCTCGCGGCCGGTGAAGAATTCGGCGATATCCTCATAGGCCGACCAGTTGACCGGAACGCCGAGGTCGTAGCCGTACTTGGCCTTGAAGTCCGCCTTGTTCTTCTCGTCGTTGAACCAGTCGTAACGGAACCAGTAGAGGTTCGCGAACTGCTGGTCGGGAAGCTGGTAGAGCTTCTTGTCCGGAGCCGTCGTGAACGAGGTGCCGATAAAATCCTTCAGGTCGAGGTTCGGATTGGTGACATCCTTGCCGTCGCCCGCCATCCAGTCGGTCAGGTTGCGCACCTGCTGGTAGCGCCAGTGAGTGCCGATCAGGTCAGAATCGTTGACCCAGCCGTCATAGAGATTCTGGCCGGTCTGCATCTGAGTCTGGATCTTCTCGACGACGTCGCCTTCCTGGATGACGTCATGCGTGATCTTGATGCCGGTGATGGCGGTAAAGGCCGGCGCCAGCACCTGCGATTCATACTGATGCGTGGCGATGGTTTCGGAGACGACCTTGATGTCCATGCCGGCGAACGGCTTGGCTGCGTCAATAAACCACTGCATTTCGGCTTCCTGGTCTGCGCGCGAAAGCGTCGAAAGCGGGCCTATCTCCTTGTCCAGAAAGGCTTTTGCTTCGTCCATCCCCGCGTAGGCATTGCCCGCGCCCAGCAATAGGACAAGGGCAGTCGTTGATGTTAAAAATTGCCGTCGCATGTGTTTCCTCCACTGTTTCAGGTTTCAAGTGCGATCTGGAGCGGCGGCCGGCACGCTGTCGCTCCAACAGTTTCCCCCTCTATACGTAGCGGAACACGCCTATGGCGTAGACTACGGAGAGAGCGAGAGCCCACCACAGGTTGGATCCGACAAGACCCAGCCAAGCGAGATGGATAAAGGCGCTGCCAAGCAGCGAGAGGAAAAGGCGGTCGCCGCGCGTCGTCTCGAAGCGCAGGATGCCGACGCGCGGATTGCCGCCCGGCGAGGCGTATTCCCACACCGCCATGCCGCACAGCAGCAGCAGAATGGTTGCGAAGAAGGCCGCCGTCGGCCACGTCCACGCCATCCAGGTGAGGTCGAAATTCATCAGTGCTTCTCCATCGCCGTTCGCTTCGTCAGGTGACCGCTTTCAGCGGCGCAAGCGACAAAATTCATAAGACCGGAGAGATGCATAAATGCGTGCCATGCGACGGTGTCGTCGTTTGAGCCTTTGACCTCTGCCCGCACGTCGTTGAGATCGTCGTACACGTCGCCCATCACCAAGGCAGGAGGGCTGAGGTCGAACGCGTCGGCGAAATAAACCTTCCAGTACTGACTTTGCTTCACGTCGATACAGTCGAAGCCTTGACCTTCGAGAAAATCAAACAAACCGATCGCGAGCTCGCGCAGTTCAGAGATTTTGATCGCTCCTTCCGCCATCACACCCTCCCCAGGGCGAAGCCCTTGGCGATGTAGTTGCGCACGAACCAGATGACCAGCGCGCCGGGGATCAAGGTCAGGACACCGGCGGCGGCGAGAAGGCCCCAATCCATGCCGGCGGCCGAAACCGTACGCGTCATTGTGGCGGCGATCGGCTTGGCATCGGTGGTCGTCAGCGTGCGCGCGATCAGCAATTCGACCCACGAGAACATGAAGCAGAAGAAGCAGGCGACGCCGATGCCGCTGGCGATCAGCGGCATGAAGATCCTGACGAAGAAGCGCGGGAATGAATAGCCGTCGATATAGGCGGTCTCGTCGATCTCCTTCGGCACGCCCGACATGAAGCCCTCGAGAATCCACACTGCCAGCGGCACGTTGAACAGGCAGTGCGCCAGTGCCACCGCGATATGCGTGTCGATCAGGCCGAAGGCGGAATAGAGCTGGAAGAACGGCAGCGCGAACACCGCCGGCGGCGCCATGCGGTTGGTCAGCAGCCAGAAGAACAGATGTTTGTCGCCAAGGAAGCGGTAGCGCGAGAAGGCGTAGGCCGCCGGCAATGCCGCCGCCACCGAAATCACCATGTTCATCACCACATAGGTGATCGAGTTGATGTAGCCCGAATACCAGGACGCATCGGTGAAGATGGTGACGTAATTGGCGATCGTCGGCGCGTGCGGGTAGAGCGTCAGCGACGAGACGATCTCCGCATTGGTCTTGAAGCTCATGTTAATGAGCCAGTAGATCGGCAGCAAAAGCACGATGATGTAGAGCGTCGGCACGATCCACCACCAGCGCGACTCCTCGCCGCGCCGCCGCATGCGCCTGTCGAGATCGCTATGCGACAGCGAACTGGCGAGACCTTCCGCGGCGGCCGATCCGTTCATCGCATTCCGCTCGGTCCGTTCATTGGCGCCGCCCATCTCAGCGCTCCGCGTCGTAGTTGGTCATCACGGTGTAGAACACCCATGACAACAGGAGGATGATGAGGAAGTAGACGAGCGACATGGCCGCGGCAGGACCGAGGTCGAACTGGCCAAGCGCCGTCTTGACGAGGTCGATCGACAGGAAGGTCGTCGAATTGCCCGGACCGCCGCCGGTGACGACGAAGGGTTCGGTGTAGATCATGAAACTGTCCATGAAGCGCAGCAGCACGGCGATCAGGAGAACGCGCTGCATCTTGGGCAACTGGATGTAGCGGAACACCGCCCAGCGCGAGGCACCGTCGATCTTGGCCGCCTGATAGAAGGCGTCGGGGATGGAGACCAGGCCGGCATAGCAGAGCAGCACGACGAGGCTGGTCCAGTGCCAGACATCCATGATGATGATGGTGACCCAGGCGTCGAACGGGTCCTGCACATAGTTGAAGTCGATGCCCAGCGCGTTGACGTAGTAGCCGAGGAGGCCAATGTCGTTGCGCCCGAACACCTGCCAGATGGTACCGACGACGTTCCACGGGATGAGCAGCGGCAGGGCCATCAGCACCAGGCAGACCGGTACGCCCCAGCCCTTCTTCGGCATGTTCAGCGCGATGAAGATGCCGAGCGGCACTTCGATGGCCAGGATGATGAAGGAGAAGATCAGGTTGCGGACCATCGCTTCCCAGAAGCGGCTCGAGGACAGCAGTTCCTCGAACCATTCGGTGCCGGCCCAGAAGAAGACGTTGTTGCCGAACGTGTCCTGCACCGAATAATTGACGACGGTCATCAGCGGGATGACGGCCGAGAACGCCACCAGCACCAGCACCGGCAGCACCAGGAACCAGGCCTTGTTGTTCCAGGTCTTGTCCATCTATGCCCCCATCTCGACACGCCAGGAATCGGCATAGATGTTGATGCCGGCCGGGTCGAACCGCACCTTCGGATCGGCGGGGACCGTCTCGTCCTCGCCGATGACGGCGGCGATGTCGCGGCCCTCCAGCTTGGCGCGCACCACCTTGTGGCGGCCGACATCTTCCACCTTGCTGATGGATACGGACATGCCATCGCGGCCAAGTCTTACATACTCGGGACGGATACCAAGCTCGATGGCTCCGCCGCCTGCCTTGGGTTCGCCCGGCAGTTCGATCCGTTGCGAGCCGAGGGTCGCCGTCTTGCCATCAATCGCCACCGGCATGACGTTCATGCCGGGAGAGCCGATGAAATAGCCGACAAAGGTGTGGCGCGGCCGCTCGAACAGTTCCGCCGGCGTGCCGATCTGGACGATGCCGCCATCAAACATCACCACGACCTGGTCGGCGAAGGTCAACGCCTCGGTCTGGTCGTGCGTGACATAGACCATGGTGTAGCCGAAGCGGCGGTGCAGCTGCTTCAGCTGCGAACGCAGCACCCACTTCATGTGCGGATCGATGACGGTCAGCGGCTCATCGAACAGGATGGCGTTGACGTCGGAGCGCACCAGTCCACGGCCGAGCGATATCTTCTGCTTCTGGTCTGCGGTCAGGCCCCTCGCCTTCTTCTTTGCCCAGGACGCCAGGTCGATCATCTCCAGCGTCTCGCGCACCTTGCGGTCGACGTCGGCTTCCGGCACGCCGCGGTTGCGCAGCGGGAAGGCCAGATTGTCGTAGAGGGTCATGGTGTCGTAGATGACGGGGAACTGGAACACCTGCGCGATGTTGCGCTCCTGCGTCGACAGATTGGTCACATCCCTGCCGTTGAACAGCAACTGGCCGTGCGAGGGATGAAGCAGGCCCGAAATGATGTTGAGCAGCGTGGTCTTGCCGCAGCCGGAAGGCCCGAGCAGCGCATAAGCGCCACCGTCCTCGAACGTATGATGCACTTCCCGCAAGGCGAAATCGGCATCCTTCCGCGGATTCGGCAGATAGGAATGGCGGATGTGATTGACGTCGATGCGCGCCATATCGCCCTCCTATGCCGCCAGCTTGGGTGCGGTCACGGCGCGACCGTGCTCGTCGAAAACCATGATGTGGCGCGGGTCGATGAACACCTCGACCACCTCATCGGTTTCGAAATCGCGAATGCCGTGGGTCAGCATGACCCAGCGGACGTCGGCGAAGTCGAGATGGATGAAACTCTCCGACCCGGTGATCTCGGTGATCGTCACCTTCGCCCGCACCGGCACGGCGGCGGCATTGGGCCGCTCAAGCGAAAGATGATGCGGCTGGAAGCCGACCGTGTAGTTGCCATCGGCGATGCCGACGAGCTCCGCTGGCACCGGCAGCTTGACGCCACCTTCCAGCAGGAAGTCGGCGCCCTTCTTGGCCAGCACGATGGTGTTGAGCGGCGGATCGGCAAAGGTCCTGGCCGTCACCAGATCGATCGGCCTGCGGAACACGTCGATGGTCGGTCCGAACTGGGTGATGCGGCCTTCCGACAACGTTGCCGTGTTGCCGCCGAGCAGCAGCGCCTCATGCGGCTCGGTCGTGGCGTAGACGAAGATGGTGCCGGCGGCGGCGAAAATCCTCGGCAGCTCCGCGCGCAGTTCCTCGCGCAATTTGTAGTCGAGATTGGCCAGCGGCTCGTCGAGCAGCACCAGGCTGGCATTCTTGACGATGGCACGGGCGAGCGCGGTGCGCTGCTGCTGGCCACCCGACAGATTGAGCGGCGTGCGGTCGAGATAGGGCGTCAGCTTGAGCAGCGCTGCAGCTTCGCGCACCTGGCTGTCGATCCTGGCCTGCTCGACGCCAGCCACCCGCAGCGGCGAGGCGATGTTCTCGTAGACGGTCATCGCCGGATAGTTGATGAACTGCTGGTAGACCATGGCGATCTTGCGCTTCTGCACCGGCACGCCGGTGACATTCTGGCCGTCGAACCAGACCGAACCGGAGGTCGGCACATCGAGACCCGCCATCAGCCGCATCAGGCTGGTCTTGCCGGATAGCGTCGGCCCGAGCAGAACGTTGAGCGAGCCGTGCTGAAGCGTCAGCGACACATCGCGGATATGCTCTGCCGCCCCGACCGTCTTGGTGACGTTTCTCAGTTCCAGCATGACGCCTCCTCCCAGGCCTTCCGCATCAGTTCCAAGCCCGCTTCATTCGGCGGCCACGACATGCCGCCGGCTTATTCCGCGCATGAATTCATCAAGCGCCGCCGCCTGCTCGCGGCCGAGATGCAGGCCGCGCTTGGTCCTGCGCCACAGCACATCCTCGGCCGTGACGGCCCATTCGTTTTCAACGAGATAACGCACCTCGGCTTCGTAGAGATCGGCGCCGAAGCTGCGGCCGAGATCGGCATTCGACCTGGCAAGGCCGAGCAGTGTCCGGGCGCGTGTCCCGTAAAGCCGGGTCAACCGCCGGGCCATGCGCGCATCCAGGAACGGATAGGCTGATTTCAGTTTTGCCACTTCGGCGTCGAAACCGGTCGCCGGAAAATCGCCACCCGGCAGCGGTGCATTTGCCGTCCATGGCTTGCCACGCTTGCCGAGGAAGCCCTCGATCTTCTCCAGCATTGATTCCGACAGCCGGCGATAGGTGGTGATCTTGCCGCCGAAGGCATTGACGATCGGAGCTGTGCCCTCGCCGCCATCGGACTTCAGCACGTAGTCGCGCGTTGCCTCCTGAGCCTTGGAGGCGCCGTCATCGTAGAGCGGACGGACGGCGGAATAGGTCCAGACGATGTCCGAGCGCTTGACCGGCTGCGCGAAATATTCGCTCGCCGCGGCACACAGATAATCGATCTCGGTCTCGCTGATCTTCACGTCGTGCGGATCGCCGGGGTAGTCCTGGTCGGTGGTGCCGATCAGCGTGAATTCGTCCTCGTAAGGAATGGCGAAGATGATGCGGCCATCCTTGTTCTGGAAGAAATAGGCGCGCGGATCGTCGAACTTCTTGCTGATGACGATGTGGCTGCCCTGCACGAGGCGGACATTGTGCACATCGTTCAGGCCGACGACGCCGGAAAGCACATGATCGACCCATGGCCCGGCGGCATTTACCAGCAGCCGTGCCTTGATCTCTTCGATCTCCCCGGTCTGCAGGTTCTCGATCTTGATTGTCCACACGCCGCCTTCGCGGCGCGCTCCAACCACCTTCGTGCGGGTTCGGATCGTTGCGCCACGATCGGCGGCATCCCGGGCATTGAGCGCCACCAGGCGCGCATCGTTGACCCAGCCATCCGAATACTCGAAGGCCTTCTTGAAAAGCGGTTTCAGCGGCTTGCCGGCCGGGTCCCTGGCCATATCCAGCGTCCTGGTCGCCGGCAGCAGTTTGCGCCCGCCAATGTGGTCGTAGAGAAAGAGACCGAGCCTGATCAGCCAGGCGGGCCGCAGGCCCTGTGCATAGGGCAGCACGAAACGCATCGGCCAGATGATATGTGGAGCGTTCTTCCACAAAACCTCGCGTTCCATCAGCGCCTCACGCACCAAACGAAACTCGTAGAACTCGAGATAGCGCAGGCCGCCATGGATCAGCTTGGTCGAGCCCGAGGACGTCCCGCTGGCCAGGTCGTTCATCTCGGCAAGAAAGACGGAAAAGCCACGTCCGACGGCATCGCGGGCAATGCCGCACCCATTGATGCCGCCACCTATGACGAAAATGTCACGGATCGGAGATGCGTCCACAAGTTCCTCCAACGATTTCGCATTGCACCATTTTTGGCTTTTTACGAAACCGTGGCGGAATTATTTCGAAATGAGAACGAATGTCAAACGAAATATCACAAGCACGTGAGAGGCTCGCAATGACGCCCTGAAAGCCACTAACCGGCGGACGTCTCGATGAGCTGAACCTCCGCTTCCTGGCAGATCTTGCGCACCGACGGGATGTCGCAACGGTCGGTGATGAAAGTGTTAACCTGCGACAGATGGCCAATGCGCACCGGCGCCGTACGCTCGAACTTGGTCTGGTCGGAGACCAGGATGACGTGCCTTGCATTGGCGATGATCGCCTGCGCCACCTTGACCTCGCGAAAGTCGAAATCGAGCAAGGCGCCGTCATGGTCGATCGCCGACGCGCCGATCACGGCATAGTCGACCTTGAACTGCCGGATGAAATCGACCGCCGCTTCGCCGACAACGCCCCCATCGGAGCCGCGCACAACCCCGCCGGCGATTACCACCTCGATCGAAGGATATATGCGCATCCTATTGGCAACATTGATATTATTGGTGATGACCATCAGGCCGTTGTGATCCAGCAATGCCTTGCTGACCGCCTCCGTCGTCGTGCCGATGTTGATGAACAGCGAGGCGTTGTCGGGAATCAGCCTTGCCGCCGCGCGGCCGATCGCCTCTTTCTCATCGGCGGCGATCTTGCGCCTGGCCTCATACTCCATGTTCTCTATGCCGGATGGAAACAACGCGCCGCCATGGATGCGGGAAAGCAGCCGCTGGTCGCAGAGGTCGTTGAGATCCTTGCGTATGGTCTGCGGAGTGACGTTGAAATGGCTGGCCAGATCATCGACCAGTACGCGACCATGGTCCTTGGCCATCTGGATGATTTCGGCATGGCGTGGCGACAGATACATAAGGCAAGCTCCCGTTTTCGTTTTTCTTGTCTATAGTCGAAAACGAAACAGATGAAAAGGCATAAGCCGGCTAATGAAAATCACATGATTGCAAAGGCAAACACCAACGCAATCCCGGCCAGGCCCGATCAAGCCATGCCGCGCGCGATTTCGGTGATGACGATGAAAGCCGCATCGACGTCGGTGGCGGTCGTTTCGAACTGGCCGACCTGGAACCGGATTGCTGCCCTTCCGTCGACCTTCGTTTGCGTCAGGTAGATGCGACCGTCATCGTTGATCGCATTGACCAGCCGCAGATTGTGCTCGTCCGCATCGGCGCTGGTTGCAGCTTTGTGCCGGAACGAAAACAGCGACAGCATGGGTTCGCTGACGATCTCGAAATCCACCTCCCCTGCCAGCCGCGCGGCAAGACCCTCGCTCCACGCCACATGATTGCGGATCATCGTCCGCAGGTTTTCCAGTCCGTGCGCACGCAGGAGGAACCACAATTTGAGCGCGCGGAAGCGCCGGCCCAGCGGTACCGACCATTCGGAATAGTTGATGATTCCATCATGGCCGTGGGTCTTCAGATAGTCCGGCTTGATGGCCAGCGTCCTGACATGGCTTTCGGGATCGCGCAGGAACTGGATCGAACAGTCGAACTGCGCGCCCAGCCATTTGTGTGGATTGAAGACGATCGAATCGGCGCCTTCGACGCCAGCCCAGAAATGCCGGTACTCCGGACAGATCATCGCCGACCCCGCCCAGGCCGCATCAACGTGAAGATAGAGCCCGTGCCGTTTGGCCACCTCGGCAACCGCCGCAATGTCGTCGGTGCCGCCTGTGCTGGTGCCGCCAACGCAGGCGATGATGCCCGCGGGCAGCATTCCGGCCTGCCGGTCGGCGACGATTGCCGCTTCGAGGGCGGCGGTATCCATGGCGCGAAAACGGCCTGCGACCGGGATGCGGACGAGATTGTCCTCGCCGATGCCCGACACCCAGATTGCCCGGTCGATCGAAGTGTGCACCTGGTCCGACGAATAGATGCGCAACCGCGCCTGCCCGGCCAGTCCCCTTTTGTTGCCTTGCCAGTCGAGCGCCCGCTCGCGCATGGTCAATACCGCGGCCAGTGTCGCCGACGAAGCCGAATCCTGGATCACACCCGAGAAGCCCTCCGGCAGGCCAAGCGCCTGGCGCATCCAGTCGACGGTCCGCGTTTCGAGTTCGGTCGCCGCCGGCGAGGTCTGCCACAACATGCATTGGGCGGCCATCGCCGACACCAGATACTCCGCCACAACCGAGACCGGCGCGGCATTCGCCGGGAAATAGGCGAAAAAGCGCGGATGCTGCCAATGCGTCATCCCCGGCAGAACCCTCTCCTCGAAGTCGGCGAAGATCCTGTCCATCGGCTCCGCGTCTTCAGGCGGCGAAGCTTCGATGCTCCTGAAAATGTCACCTGGCTTGACCAGCGGCCGCACCGGCCGGTCGCGCAGTGTATTGCGGTAGTCGGCGCCCCAGTCAGCGGCGCGCCGCGACCAATGCCGGAATTCATCGTTGTTCATCTTGTCCTCCCGACATGATCCCTCGCCGCCATCCGTCGCGGTTGGCTTCTTCAAAATCAATACATGTGAAATACAAGCAACCGCCAGCCAGGCGCCCCTAGCCAGGGAAATCCGGCAGGCTGGCAAAGGCCGTCTTCAGTGCATTCGACCAGCCGTCCGAGATGGTGCGGTAGTACTGGTCGTCCTGGCCGATCCGCCTCTTCAACCCGACCTTGAAAGCATCCTTCTCCAGGAAGAGCATGTCGAGCGGCAGGCCTACGGACAAATTCGACTTCAGTGTCGAATCGAACGACACCAGAAGCAGCTTTACCGTCTCGGCCAGGCTCATCGTCTTTTCATAGGCGCGGATGATGATCGGCTTGCCGTATTTGGTCTCGCCGATCTGGAAGAAAGGCGTGTCGTCGGTCGATTCGATGAAATTGCCCTCGGGATAGATCATGAAAAGCCGCGGCTCGCTGCCCTTGATCTGACCGCCGAGAATGAAGGAAGCATTGAAGTAGGAATCCGCCTTTTCTCCGGCCGGTGACGAACTGGCGATCACCTCCTTGACGGTATCGCCGACCATCCGCACCGTCTGGTACATGGACGGCGTCTCCAGCAGGGTGGAGTGTCGCTCGGAGATAGCCTTGGTGCGCTCGTCGAGCAGGCTGACCACTGCCTGCGTCGTCGCCAGGTTGCCGGCCGACATCAAGACGATGACACGCTCGCCCGGCTCTTCCCAGACATGCATCTTCTTGAAGGTGGAGATCGAATCCATGCCGGCATTGGTGCGCGTGTCCGACATGAACACGAGCCCACGATCGATCTTCAGGCCGACGCAATAGGTCATGGATTCTCTTCTAGCTGCAATCCTGGGGGATTACTGCTCCACAGTGACGGTGACCGCAAGCTGTTCTTCCGCCTGTCCCAGTCGAATCCCCGACACCGGTGTGGCGTCGCGGTAGTCGCGACCGGTTGCCACCTTTACATAGCGTTCGTCTGGAGAAATGCCGTTGGCGGCATCGAAAGCAACCCAGCCAAGACCCGCGACATGCGCCTCGGCCCAGGCATGGCTTGCCGCCTGCTCTACCGTCGCGTCCAGCATCAGATAACCGCTGACGTAACGGGCCGGAAAGCCCATGGCGCGCGCCGCGGCGGCAAAGATGTGGGTGTGATCCTGGCAGACACCGCTCTTGAGCGCCAAGGCTTCCTCTGCCGGCGTCGTCGCGGTGGTGCTGCCCGGTGTGTAGGCGACGCGTTCTCCGATGATCGCCATCAGCCTGTGCAGCCTTTCGATATCAGTCCCCTTGTCGATGGATGCGGCGAGCCCGCGAATGCCGCTGCCGATCGCCGTCAATGGCGTTTCATGGCCGTAAAGCCAGAGCGGCGTAAAGCCCTGGTGTGGTCCGGAGACGCCGGCGGTGTCGCGCGTCACCACTTCGCCGGCTGCTTCCACCGTGATGAAGTCGCGCTCGCCCTCGACGCTCAACAGCCGTGTATCGTTGCCGAAATGGTCGACAAAACGAACCTCTTCACGCGCGCCTTCGATGACCAGAGCCCAGGACAGGACGGTCTGCGTCGATCCGCTGACCGGAAGCAGCCGCAGCCGCTGCAACAAATATTGCACCGGCGCGTCATAGCGGTACTCCGTCCTGTGGGTGATCTTCAGCCGCATGCTTTTTTTCCGTTTATAAGCACGATCTCGTCCGAAAACCGGTTCCCACTTTTCGCTGACGCAGTCCTGCGGTTCGGGATCATGCTCAATTGAACCGGTAATCTTGCGCGATCTCGTTGCCGAGCTTGGTGTTGTCGCGAATGAAGTTGGCCAGGAACTCATGCAGGCCGGCGTCGAATATGTCCTTGATCGACCCCGCTCTCAGCATCGTCTGCGTCTTCTCGGCCGTCGCGTGGCAGGCATGACGTTCGCCGTAATCGTCGCCAAGGAACTTCAGGTGTTCGGACAGGAAGCGATAGCAGAAGGTCAGCGAACGCGGCATGCGGACATTGAGGATCAGGTAATCGGCAATGTTGGTCGGCTTGTAGTCGGCGTCATAGACCCAGCGGTAGGAGCGGTGCGCCGATACTGAGCGCAGGATCGATTCCCACTGGTAGTTGTCGAGCGTCGAGCCGACCCAGGAAATCGACGGCAACAGCACATAGTATTTCACGTCGAGAATGCGTGCCGTGTTGTCTGCGCGCTCCACATAAGTGCCGAGTTGCGAGAAGTCGAAGATCTCGTTGCGCAGCATGGTGCCGTAGAACGAACCGCGGATCAGCGCCGTCTCGCGTTTGATAGCGTCGAGCACGCTTGGCAGGTCGCGCTCGTCGATAGGCTTTGCCAGCATCCGTTTCAGCGCCATCCAGGCTTCGTTGATGCTTTCCCAGGTTTCGCGCGTCAGCGCGGTGCGCACCATGCGGGCATTGTTGCGGGCTGTCTCGATCGCCGCCATCGTGCTCGATGGGTTCGACGTGTCGCGCAGCAGGAAGTCGGCGACGTTGGCGGCGGTATAGTCAGAATATTTCTGGCTGAAGGTGACGTCCGAACCGGCACTGAGCAGCACCGAACTCCACTCTTCCGAGGCGCTCTGCGTGCGGGTCAGCGCCATACGCAAGCCGGCGTCAACCAGGCGCGCCATGTTCTCGGCCCGCTCGATATAGCGGTTCATCCAGTAAAGCCCGTTGGCGGTCCGGCCTAAAAGCATTCAAAAACCTTCAAATGAAAATCAGTCATCCAGCACCCATGTGTCCTTGGTGCCGCCGCCCTGCGAGGAATTGACGACCAGCGAGCCTTCCTTGAGCGCAACGCGCGTCAGCCCGCCGGGCACGATCTGGATGCGGTCTGAGACCAGCACGTAAGGCCTGAGATCGACATGGCGCGGCGCAAGCCCCTTGTCAGTCAGGATCGGGCAGGTCGACAGCGCCAGTGTCGGCTGGGCGATGTAGTTCGAGGGTTTTGCCTGGAGTTTCTTGGCAAAAGCCTCGCACTCCTTCTTGGTCGCCGCCGGGCCGACCAGCATGCCGTAGCCGCCGGAGCCGTGCACTTCCTTGATCACCAGTTCGTGGATGTGCTCGAGCACGTATTTCAGACTGTCGGGCTCGGAACAGCGCCAGGTCGGGATGTTGCCGAGGATCGCCTTGCGGCCAGTGTAGAACTCGACGATCTCGGGCATGTAGGAATAGATCGCCTTGTCGTCAGCGATGCCGGTGCCCGGTGCGTTGGCGATGGTGATGTTGCCCGCCCGGTAGACATCCATGATGCCGGGAACGCCAAGCGCCGAATCTGGCCTGAAGGTCAGCGGATCAAGGAAAGCATCATCGACCCTACGATAGAGCACGTCGATCTGCTTGTAGCCTTCGGTGGTGCGCATCGCGACATGGCCGTCGACGACGCGCAAATCCTGGCCTTCGACCAGTTGAACGCCCATCTGGTCGGCAAGGAAGGCGTGTTCGAAATAGGCGGAATTGTAGCTGCCGGGCGTCAGCACGGCGATGGTCGGCGCGCCCTTGGTGCCTTGCGGGCGCACCGCCGCCAGCGATTGGCGCAGAAGCTGCGGATAGTTTTCCACCGGCCGCACCTTGATCTTCTGGAACAGCTCGGGGAACAGCTGCATCATCGTCTCACGGTTTTCCAGCATGTAGGAGACGCCCGACGGTGTGCGTGCGTTGTCCTCCAGCACGTAGAATTCGTCCTCGCTGATGCGCACGATATCGACGCCGATAATGTGGGTGTAGACGCCGGCCGGCGGTCGCACCCCGATCATTTCCGGCAGAAATGCCTCGTTCCTTGCGATCAACTCCGTGGGAACGCGCCCGGCGCGCAGGATTTCCTGGCGATGGTAGATATCGTCGAGGAAAGCATTCAGCGCCTGCACGCGCTGCTCGATGCCTTGCGTGAGGCGTCGCCATTCATTGCCTGAAATGATGCGTGGAACGATATCGAACGGGATCAGCCGCTCGGATGCTTCCTGCTCGCCATAGACGGCGAAGGTGATGCCGGTCTTGCGGAAGACGCGTTCGGCGTCCTGCATCTTCTCGGTAAGTCTGGCTGGATCCTGCTCCTTCAGCCAGCGGTCATAAGCCGAATACGGTCTTCTCAATCCGGAGACTTCCGGAAGCATTTCGTCGAACGCTGCCAATCGCATACTCCCCTGTGACGCCATTTCACTGGCGTCGCCGGAGAAAATCAAGCGCAATCGGTGATTTGGGAGATCCCGACGATCAGTAAGTCGCGCCTGCCTAAAATTGAGGCAGCTGAAATACGACCTTGGTCAGGCTTTGCCTCGTGCCCGGGCAAGTGCGCTCAGCGGCTGGAGCATGATCCCGAACCGAAGGACCGCGTCAGCGAAAAGTGGCGTCCGCTTTTCTCGGACAAACGGTTCCCGTTTGTCCAGAGATCGTGCTCAAACAAGCAGATAGAGCCCATCCCGATTCTATCGGCCCCGATTCTACCGGCATGGAACAGGCTCTAGAAAGCGCGGAACGTCACGACCGTGAATGTGTCCTTGATGCCGGGGAGAACCTGCACCTTCTCGTTGACGAAATGCCCGACGTCTTCCTCATCGTCGACATAGAATTTGGCGAGCAGATCGTAATTGCCGGCGGTGGAGTAGATTTCCGAGGCGATCTCGGCATCGGCAAGCGCGCTGGCGACCTCATAGGATTTGCCCAGCTCGCATTTGATCTGCACGAAAAACGCCTTCATGGCTTCGTCCCGCTAAACTTCCAAGTCCAAGCGGCCCTTCTGGCAGACTGGAGGCGGGCTTTCAAGCGCTGGAATCCGTACTCAGCCAGCGGCGACCGTCGGAGTATTCCTCGCCCAAGCCGGCAAAGGGGCCAAGACGGCAAGGCTGGCAACACCCTTCAGCAAAAGGCGCCGATCGACAGGCTGTGCGAACATCCTTCGTCCCGTGGCTTGCACGCTCTCGCCCCAGACCACGCGAGCGACCCATCTCAATGGAAGCTCAAGCATAGGAAATGCGCCGAGCCGAGACGAATATTCCGCCATCGCTGAAACCGTGAAGCGCCGCCAAGCGTATGTTAGGATGCCTCCTGGAACAGATTTTCTGGAGGCGGTTTTTCGAGGGCAACGGAGACAGGCCATGCGCCGCATGTTTTTCGCATTCGCGTTCGTTCCGCTCATCCTGGCCTCGTCGGCGTTTGCCGGCGATGCCGAGGTCAAGGCGGCGCAAGCAGCCATCGACGGCCAGTTGAAAGCGTTCATCGCCAATGACGGCGCCACTGCCTACAGTTTCGCGGCGCCCAACGTGAGACAGATCTTCCCGACCGTCGACACCTTCATGAACATGGTGACCAACGGCTACCCGCCGGTGCGTAAGCCACAGACCTATTCCTTCGGCAAGGTCGAGGAGACGAGCCCGGGTTCGATCGTCCAGCAGGTGCTGATCGTCGGGCCGGACGGCAAGGACTACGAGGCAGTCTACACGCTCCAGCAACAGCCCGACGGCACGTTCCAGATCACTGGCTGCAGCCTGCGCGCGTCGAACTCGCTCAGCACCTGAGTAGAGAACGCTCAATAGCGCGCTCTGCCGCCCGACATGTCGAACACCGCTCCAGTGTTGAACGCGCTGGCATCGGAGCATAGCCAAAGCACCAATGCCGCGACTTCATCCGCAGAGCCGAGGCGCTTGAGCGGACTGGCGTTGATCATGTCGTTGACGACATCGTTGCCAAGGCGCCTGATGAGTTCGGTATCGATCGGCCCCGGCGCGACGCAATTGACGCGGATTTCGGTGTCGCTCACCTCGCGCGACAATGCTTTCGTGAAGGCAATGACACCCGCACTTGCCGCGGAATAGGCTGCGAGGTTCGGCAGTCCTTCCTTGCCCGCCAGCGAACCCATATTGACGATACGACCACGCCCGGCCTTGCGCATGATTGGCAGAACCTGGTGCGTGACTTCGAAAACGCCCATCAGGTTGACGCCGATGATCCGTTGCCATTCGATCGGATCGAAGGCTTCGAACCCGCGATAGCTGCCAAGGTAGCCTGCATTGTTGATGACGATATCGATCCGCCTGCCATCGGCTATGACCACAGCCAGGGCGTCTTTTATCTGGTGTGCCTTGGTCACGTCGACAGTCTGGCAATGGGCGCCATCGACAGGCAAGGGATCTGCGTCCCATATCCAGACATCGGCACCGGACTGCATCAGCTGTACGGCAATGGCTTTGCCGATACCCCTCGATCCGCCGGTCACGATCGCGGTCTTGCCGCCAAAGTCGTACGTCACGGTCATGGCTTGACCCCCGACCGGACTCTGCGTCCGGAGAGTCGACCCGTCAATCCTTGTCAAGCAGACGCATGCTCATTCAAAGAGCGGGAATATCGCCCCTCGCCCAGCCTTCGGAAATCTCCGCCGCGCGGGTCTCGAACGTGCCGGCCTCTATCGCGGCGCGGATGTCCTGCATCAGCTTTTGATAGTAGGAAAGATTGTTCCAAGTAAGCAGCATGGCGCCGAGTGCCTCTTGCGAGCGCACCAGATGGTGCAGATAGGCGCGTGAGTAATCCCGGGCGGCCGGGCAGTCGCTTTCCTCGTCGAGCGGGCGCGGATCGTCGGCATGGCGGGCGTTGCGCAGATTGACTTTGCCGCGCCTGGTGTAGGCAAGGCCATGCCGGCCGGCCCGTGTCGGCATGACGCAATCGAACATGTCGATGCCGCGCGCCACCGATTTCAGGATATCGTCCGGCGTGCCGACACCCATCAGATAGCGAGGCTTGTCCGCCGGCAATTCCGGACACGTGATATCGAGCATCTCCAGCATCACGGCCTGCGGCTCGCCGACGGCCAGGCCACCAACGGCATAGCCCTTGAGCTCCATCGCGCTCAGCGCCTGCGCCGACCGCACCCTGAGTGCCGCATTGTCGCCGCCTTGCACGATACCGAACATTGCCTTGCCCGGCTGGTCGCCAAACGCCGTCTTGCAGCGCTCGGCCCAGCGCAGCGAAAGCTCCATCGCGCGCTCGATCTCCTTCATCTCGGCCGGCAGCGCCGTGCATTCGTCGAGCTGCATCTGGATGTCGGAATCGAGCAGTCCCTGGATCTCGATCGAGCGCTCCGGCGACATCTCGTAGGCCGCGCCGTCGATATGCGAGCGGAAGGTGACGCCCTTCTCGGTCAGCTTTCGCAGCTTCGACAGCGACATCACCTGGAAGCCGCCGCTGTCGGTCAGGATGGGATGCGGCCAGCGGGCGAATTCATGCAGGCCGCCGAGCCGCGCCACACGCTCGGCACCAGGGCGCAGCATCAGATGGTAGGTGTTGCCAAGGATGATGTCGGCGCCAAGGTCGCGCACCTGATCCATGTACATCGTCTTGACGGTGCCACCGGTGCCGACCGGCATGAAGGCCGGCGTGCGGATCTCGCCGCGCGGCATGTCGATCACACCGCGTCGCGCCTTGCCGTCAGTCGCCAGAACCTTGAAGGTGAACGGCTTAGCCATTGAATTCCTTGTCATCTAGCGGCGCGCCCGCAGCCTGTTCGTCGAGCGACTGGCGGTAGCGGATGCAGCCCCGCATGAATTTTGGCCACGGCGGCACGGCGATCGCCGGCTCGGTCTTTTCTGGCAAAAGGTTCCACAGATCGGGATGATGCCAGCACAGATCATGCCCGGTGGCATCACGATGCTGGCGAATGCCGGCACGCAATTTCCTGATTTCCACGATCAGTGCGTCGCGGTCCAGGCCGTCGAGATCATCGTCCATCGCTCGTCTCCGCTCGATAAAGCAGGCTTGCGTCGCCATAGGAGTAGAATCTGTATCGGTTCTCGATGGCATGCGCATAGGCGGCACGCATCGTGTCGAGGCCGCCGAAGGCGGAAACCAGCATGAACAGGGTCGAGCGCGGCAGATGGAAATTGGTCATCAGCATGTCGGCGGTGCGAAAGCGGTAGCCGGGCGTGATGAAGATGTCGGTCGGGCCGGACCAGGCGGCCAGAGTGCCGTCCTCACGCGCGGCACTCTCCAGCAGGCGCAGCGAGGTCGTGCCGACGGCAATGATGCGCCCGCCCCTCGCCTTGGCCGCGTTCAGCGCAGCAGCGGTTGCCTCGCTGACCCAACCGGTCTCGGCATGCATCTTGTGGTCGGAGGTATCGTCTGCCTTCACCGGCAGGAACGTACCGGCGCCGACATGCAAGGTGACGAAGCGGCGCTCGATACCCTTGGCGTCGAGCGCGGCAAACAGCTCGGGGGTGAAATGCAGGCCCGCAGTGGGTGCCGCGACGGCGCCTTCTTCCCTGGCATAGATGGTCTGGTAGTCAGCTCGGTCACGCTCGTCGTCGTCGCGCTTCGAGGCGATATAGGGCGGCAGCGGAATGTGGCCGACCGTATGCAGCGCTTCGTCCAGGAAGGGTCCCGACAGATCGAAGCCAAGCAGCGCCTCGCCGCCCTCGCCTTTCTCGATCACCGTGGCGTCGAGCTGGCCGAGGAAACAGGAATTGCCGTCATGGCCGAAATGAATGCGGTCGCCGGCGGCAATGCGCTTGCCCGGCCGCATGAAGGCCAGCCAGCGGTCCGGAGCCATGCGCATGTGCAGCGTGGCTTCGACTTGCGCCACCGCTTCGCCGCGCCGTCTGAAGCCTTTGAGCTGAGCCGGAATGACCTTGGTGTCGTTGAAAACCAGCACGTCGCCGGTGCGCAGCAAGGAAGGCAAATCGCCAACCGTCCGGTCATCGAGCCCCTCGCCGGGCTTGACCACCAGCATCCTGGCGCGATCGCGCGGTTCTGCCGGGCGTAGCGCGATGCGCTCCTCCGGCAGATCAAAGTCAAAGAGATCGACGCGCATCAGAAGAGCCGGACGAGCAGCGCTCCGGCCAAGAGCAGCACCGCACCGGCGACGCGGCCGAGCGAGATCTCACGCACTGCGACGCCCAGGAAGCCGACACGGTCGATGAGCATGCCGGCCAGCAACTGGCCGGCCACGAGAAACGCCATCAGGGCGGCGGCACCGATGCGCGGCGTCAGGATCGTCGACAGCGTGACATAGAAGCCGCCGAGCATGCCGCCGGCCACGAACAGCCATGGCGCCGGCGCCTTCCAGTCGAGTGAGATGCCTTGCAGCTTCACCACCGCGACGGAGATGATGCCGAGCACGACCGCGCCCGACAGGAACGAAAACGCCGCCGCCGCGACCGGGAGCCCCAGGCCGCGCGCCAGTTGCGAATTGATCGGCGCCTGTATGGCGATGAAGGCGCCGGACAGGATGCCGAGAAGCGACCAGACGACGCCCATCATTGTCGTTTCGCCTTACTTGACGTCGGCCGCGACCTTCAGCGACACGATCTTGTCGGGATCCTGCACCGGCTCGCCGCGCTTGATCTTGTCGACATTGTCCATGCCTTCGATGACCTGGCCCCAGACCGTGTACTGGCGGTTGAGGAAGGCGGCATCGTCGAAGCAGATGAAGAACTGCGAGTTGGCCGAGTTCGGATTCTGCGAACGGGCCATCGAGCAGGTGCCGCGGCCATGGTTGGCGTTGGAGAATTCGGCCTTCAGGTCCGGCTTTTCGGAGCCGCCCATGCCGGCGCGCGACGGCGCGAAGGAGGGCTTGCTGGAATTGCCGAACTTGACGTCGCCGGTCTGCGCCATGAAGCCTTCGATGACGCGGTGGAAGACCACGCCGTCATAGGCGCCTTCGCGGGCCAGTTCCTTGATGCGGGCGACGTGGCCGGGCGCCAGGTCTGGGAAAAGTTCGATGACGACCTTGCCCTTGGTCGTTTCCATGATGAGCGCGTTCTCGCGGTCCTTGATTTCGGCCATGTCAGATATCCTTTTGAGAAAACAGATTTATTTGTCGGCGGCGATGCGCACCTTGATCATCCGGTCGGGGTCGGTGACCGTACCGTTGTCCGCTTCGTCGCCCTTCTTGATATGATCCACCAGTTCCATGCCGCTGACGACATTGCCGACGATGGTGTATTGGCCATCGAGCGGCGGCGCCGGCGCGAACATGATGAAGAACTGCGAATTGGCGGAGTTGGGGTCCTGCGAGCGGGCCATGCCGACCACGCCGCGCTTGTAGTGCTCGGTCTGCGAGAATTCGGCCGGCAGGTCGGGCAGATCGGAGCCGCCGGTGCCGACGGCCTCGGCGCTGAAGCCCTTCTTCATGTTGCCGAACTTGACGTCGCCGGTCTGCGCCATGAAGCCGTCGATGACGCGGTGGAAGGCGACATTGTCATAGGCGCCCTGGCGCACGAGCTTCTTGATCTGGGCGACATGCTTGGGCGCAAGGTCGGGCCTGAGCGCAATGGTGACGTCGCCGTCCTTCAGGGTGATGATCATGGTGTTTTCCGGATCGGCGGCGAAAGCCGAAACCGATGCGGTCGCCAGACCGGCAAGCACAACGAGGAACGAGGCGAGCTTTTTCAGCTGCATGGTCTTCTCCGAGAAACTTATTTTGCGAATTTGGCGGTGAGCGCACCGGCAACCGCCGCCGGCACGAAGGGGCGGATATCGCCTCCCATCGAGGCAATCTGGCGGACAAGTGTGGCGGTAATGGTGCGCACGGAGGGACTGGCGGGCAGAAAAACCGTCTGCAGCTCGGGCGCCATGGTCTCGTTCATGCCGGCCATCTGCATCTCATAGTCGAGGTCGGTGCCGTCGCGCAGGCCGCGGATCATGATCGAGGCGCCCTGTTTCCTGGCGGCATCGATGACCAGCCCGTCGAAGGCGACAACCTTGATGCGGGCGCCATCGGGGCCGAATTCCGCATTGGCAGCCGTCTCGATCAGCCTCACCCGTTCCTCGAAGGAAAACAGCGGTGTCTTGCCGGGATGGATGCCGATCGCCGCATAAACGATGTCGGCCACGGCCAGCGACGCCTTCAGCACGTCGAGATGGCCGTTGGTCAACGGGTCGAAGGAGCCGGCATAGAGGGCGATGCGTTCGATCATGGCTGGTGCTTCTAGCGAGCCTCTCTCGCAAAGGCAAATCCGATTGGCGCGCCGGCCGTGAACCTTTTCCGGCACATGAACGACAGATGAACACGCTGATCACGAACCCTTCACGCAGCGTTCACTAGGTTGCACCTTAATAAGATGAAACCAAAATCCCATCTATCCGTTATAAGGCGCAGGAGAACACGCACATGCTGATCTACATGCTCGCCACCGCAATGACCGTCGCCATGCTGATCGCCACCGTATTCGGGCTGCATCAGGAGGCTCAACGCGTCCGCGTCAAGGCCAACACCAAGCGCTTCGAAGGCTTCGGCCCCCGCAAGCCGTACCGTCACTACTAATATCGTCTCAACTTGCTGCCGCGCCGGCCAATGGGCCGGCGTTGCTACGTCAAAAACCGCCGCCGGACTTTACTCCGCGTCATCCGGGCCAGTGTCCGCCACCGGATCTGTCACGACGCCACCTTCGACACCCTCTTCGGTTTCCTCGTCCGCTTGCGGTTCCGATATCCGTTCGACCGAAACCACCTTTTCACCTTCAGCCGTGTTGAAGATGGTCACGCCCTTGGTGGCGCGGCTGGCGAAACGGATGCCGTTGACCGGCACCCGGATGACGGTGCCGCCGTCCGACACCAGCATGATCTGATCGTCATTGCCGACCGGGAAGGTCGCAACCAGCCTGCCGATCTCGGCCGTCTTCGAGACGTCGGTAGCACGAATGCCCTTGCCGCCGCGCCCCGTCAGTCGGAAATCATAGGACGACGAGCGCTTGCCGTAGCCATATTCGGTCACCGTCAGCACATATTGCTCGTGCGCCTTCAGGAACTCGTAGCGTTCATCGGAAAGCTCCGTCTCCTCGCCGACCTCTTCGTTGGTCAGCGCGATCTCTTCCTCTTCGCCGGCGGCGATGCCGGCCGCAAGCCGCCGTTCGGCCGCCGCTCGCCTGAGATAGGCGGCGCGTTCCGCCGGCGGCGCATCGACATTCTCGATCACCGCCATGGAAATCACCCTGTCGGTCTCGGCCATGGCGATGCCACGGACACCGACCGAGTTGCGGCTCTGGAAGACACGCACGTCGCCGACCGAAAAGCGGATGCACTGGCCGGAACTGGCGGTCAGAAGCACGTCATCATTGTCGGTGCAGGTCTCGACGCCGAGAATCTCGTCGCCTTCCTCCTCCAGCTTCATGGCGATCTTGCCGTTGCGGTTGACCTGGACGAAGTCGGAGAGCTTGTTGCGGCGCACTGTGCCGCGCGTGGTGGCGAACATCACGTCGAGCTCGCCCCAGCTCGTCTCGTCCTCGGGCAACGGCATGATGGTGGTGATGCGCTCGCCTTGCTCCAGCGGCAGCATGTTGATCAACGCCTTGCCGCGTGACTGCGGGTTGCCGATCGGCAGCCGCCAGACCTTCTCCTTGTAGACGATGCCGCGCGAGGAGAAGAACAGCACCGGCGTGTGCGTGTTGGCGACGAACAGCCTTGTGACGAAATCCTCTTCCTTGGTCGACATGCCGGAGCGGCCCTTGCCGCCGCGGCGCTGCGCCCGGTAGAGCGACAACGGAACGCGCTTGATGTAGCCGGAATGGCTCACCGTCACGACCATGTCCTCGCGCTGGATCAGGTCCTCGTCTTCCATGTCGGCGCCGCCGTCGGTGAGTTCGGTGCGGCGTGGCGTGCCGAACTCGTCGCGCACGGCGGCAAGCTCGTCCTTGACGATCTGCTGGACGCGGGCTCGAGACGACAAGATGTCGAGATAATCGATGATTTCGGCGCCGATCGTGTTCAACTCGTCGGCGATTTCATCGCGGCCGAGTGCGGTCAGGCGCTGCAGGCGCAGCTCGAGGATGGCGCGTGCCTGCTCCTCGGACAGATTGTAGGTGCCGTCCTCATTGATCCGATGGCGCGGATCGTCGATCAAAAGGATCAGCGATTCGACATCGCCGGACGGCCAGCGCCGCTCCATCAACTGCTCGCGCGCCGTCTGCGGATCGGGCGCGGTGCGGATCAGTTTGATGACCTCGTCGATGTTGGCGACGGCGATGGCCAAACCGACCAGCACATGGGCACGGTCACGCGCCTTGCGCAGCAGGAATTTGGTGCGCCGGGTGATCACCTCCTCGCGGAAGGCCACAAAGGCCTTCAGCATGTCGGTCAGCGTCATCAGCTCCGGCTTGCCGCCGTTCAGCGCCACCATGTTGGCGCCGAAGGACGTCTGCAGCGGCGTGAAGCGGTAAAGCTGGTTGAGAATAACGTCGGCGACGGCGTCGCGCTTCAACTCGATGACGACGCGATAGCCCTGACGGTCGCTCTCGTCGCGAATGTCGGAAATGCCCTCGATGCGCTTGTCGCGCACCAGCTCGGCCATCTTCTCGATCATCGACGACTTGTTCACCTGGTAGGGAACCTCGGTGATGATGATCGACTCGCGGTCGTTGCCGCGCTGTTCGATGTTGACCTTGCCACGCATGACGATCGAGCCACGGCCGGTCGCATAGGCGCTGTAGATGCCGGAACGGCCCAGCACGATACCGCCGGTCGGGAAATCCGGTCCCGGGATGATCTCCATCAGCGCTGGCAGGTCGATCGCCGGATTGTCGATGATGGCGATCGCGCCGTTGCAGACTTCGCCGAGATTGTGCGGCGGGATGTTCGTCGCCATGCCGACGGCGATGCCGCCGGAGCCATTGACCAGCAGATTGGGGAACCGTGCCGGCAGCACTTTCGGTTCGCTGCCTGAGGCATCATAGGTGTCCTGGAAATCGACAGTTTCCTTGTCGATGTCCTCGAGCAACTCATGCGCGACCTTGGTCAGCCGCGATTCGGTGTAGCGCATCGCCGCCGGAGGATCGCCGTCGATCGAGCCGAAATTGCCCTGCCCGTCGATCAGCGGCACGCGCAGCGACCAGTCCTGCGCCATGCGCACCAAGGCGTCATAGATGGAGGCGTCGCCATGCGGATGGTATTTACCCATCACGTCGGCGACCGGGCGGGCCGACTTCACATATTTGCGGTTCCAGTGGTAACCGCTCTCATGCGAGGCATAGAGAATACGGCGATGCACCGGCTTCAGGCCGTCGCGCACGTCGGGCAGCGCACGGCTGACGATCACGCTCATGGCGTAATCGAGATAGGAGCGCTGCATCTCCTCGACGATGGATATCGGCTCAATGCCGGTGGGGCCGCCGTCGGCGCCGCGCGGTGTCTTCTGGTCGGTCAAATCGGATCACAATCTAATCAGGAATCACTTGACGCTTATATAGGAAGCAAGCCCGAAACTCCAATGTTCGCAGCACTTTTCCAGTGTCATTTTTGGTGGTAATTTCAAAAGGATACCACTAATTGCGACGATATGGCCGAGGTGCTTTTTGCGACCGCCGAAGCAAAGGCCAAGGTGGAGCGTGTTTCTTGAGCGAGGACCACAAGCGTGACGAACTGGACCTCGTGGCTGCCGTTCCGCTCGCTGAGTGGGTGGACGCCGAAATATCTCAATGGCGATCTCGTCGCGGGTTTCACATTGGCCGCGATTGCCATTCCCGAGCAGATGGCCACAGCTCGTCTGGGCGGCTTCGCACCCGAGATCGGCTTTTTCGTCTTCGTCGCCGGATCGCTGGCCTTTGCCGTCTTCGGCGCCAGTCGCTACCTTTCGGCCGGCGCGGATTCGACGATCACGCCGCTGTTCGCGGGTGGTCTTGCCTTGCTTGCGGCCAGCGGCTCACCCCAGTATCTGGCGCTTGCCGCGACACTGGCGGTGATGGTCGGGTTGCTGGTCATTCTTTGCGGGGCCTTGCGCCTCGGCTGGATCGCCGACCTCTTGTCGGTGCCGGTCACGACCGGCTTTCTGGCCGGCATCGCCATCCACATCATCGTCTCGCAACTGCCAGGGCTGCTTGGCTTGCCCGCCGAAAGCGGCGAAACCTTGCAGCGCGTCGGTGAGATCGCCACCAACCTTCATCTCACCAACCCGTACAGTCTGGCGTTGGGCCTTGGCGTGTTCGCCATCGTTTTCCTCGCCGAGCGCTTCAGCGCCCGTATCCCCGGCGCGCTGATCGGCCTCGTGCTGGCGACACTGGCCGTCGTCGTCTTCGGTCTCGCGGATCGCGGCGTCGCCGTGCTCGGCGCCTTGCCGAACGGCCTGCCGCGTGCCGGCTTGCCGCTGGTCCGCCTCAGCGACATCCAGGCGCTGGTTCCGCTGGCGCTGCTGATTGCCATCGTCGTCATGGTGCAGACGGCAGCCACCGCCCGCTCTTTCGCCTCGCAACAGGGCGAGGCCCCTGACGTCAACCGCGATTTTGTCGGCGTTGGCGCCGGCAGCATCGCGTCGGGGTTGTTTGCCGGCTTTCCGGTCAATGCCAGCCCGCCGCGCACCGCCATCGCCGCCCAGACCGGCGGCCATTCGCAACTGGCAGGCCTCTTCGCCGCCGCAATCGTGCTGGCGCTCGGCGCATTCGGCGGCGGCTTGCTGGCCGACGTCCCCCAGGCGGCCCTGGCAGGCGTGCTGTTGTTCGTGGCTCGGCGTATCCTGCGCTGGCAGGTGTTCGCCAAAGTCTACCGGCAGGCGCCACTCGAATTCCTCCTGATCCTCATCACCATGGCGGCCATCGTCGTGCTGCCCATACAGATCGGTGTGGCGATCGGCATCGGCCTTTCGCTGCTGCATGGGGTGTGGAGCGCGACGCGCACGCAGCCCATCGAGCTGGAGCAGGTTCCCGGCACGTCGGTCTGGTGGCCGCCGACCGTCGGAAATGCCGGTGAACGGTTGCCCGGCGTGCTGGTCCTCGCGTTTCAGGCACCTCTGTCCTTCGTCAATTCCGATCGCTTCAAACGCGGCTTCCGTGATCTGGTCGACGCCGGCAATGGACGCGTGAAACTCGTCGTGCTGGAGGCCAGCAGCATCGTCGAAATCGACTATACCGCCGCCCAGGCACTGATCGAAACCATAACGCATTGCCGCAAGGCGGGCGCGATCTTCGCCATTGCCAGGATGGAGTCGCTGCGCGCCCAGGCGGCCCTGGCGCGGTTTGGCATCATCGACCTCGTCGGCCCGCAACGGATATTCCACAGCGTCGACGCCGCCGTGAAGGCGCTGCATTCCGGTCAGCAGTCGCCGGAACAGGAGAGCCGGACATGACCACCCAAAGAGAGCCTCTGCTGAACCCTGTCGCCGTCAAGGATTTGCGGCCGACGCAGATCACCGTCGGCATGCGGGAAGTGGCCTTGAAACGCCAGATGATCCGCGCGCAGAGTGCCAGGAAGACCGGCACCTTCCTCGGCAGGCACATGGTCCCCGTCGTGCTGGGGCCAAAGAAGCGCAACTACGTCACCGATCACCACCATCTCGCCCGCGCGCTGCTCGAGGAAGGCATCAAGGATGTTTTCGTCACGGTGACCAGCGACCTGTCGGCGCTCGACAAGGACGCCTTTTTCGTCGTGCTCGACAATCGCGGCTGGATGCACCCGTTCGACGAAACGGGTCGGCGGCGCGACTACGGCGCCATTCCGAGAACCATGGCTGGACTGGTCGACGATCCCTACCGAAGCATGGCGGGTGAGCTGCGCCGGCAAGGCGGCTACGCCAAGGACACGACGCCGTTCAGCGAGTTCCTGTGGGCGGATTTCCTGCGCCGCCGCATTGACCCGGAGGTCGTGGCGAAGAACTTCGACAAGGTGATGAAGGAGGCACTGACGCTGGCCAAGGGCAAGGACGCGGACTATCTGCCGGGCTGGTGCGGCCCGACGTCGGACTGACCTCGCAAGGCCGTGACGGCGGATATGGCCGGCAAGGCGCCGCTCGACCGGCGGGTGCGATAGTCGCCGGGCGTCTCACCCATGACGCGCCGAAAACGACGGTTGAAAGTCGACAGATCGTTGAAGCCGGCCTCGAAGGCAATCGCCGAGACCGTCTCGTTCGCCATGCGCAGCCGCACCGCCGCGCGATGCAGCCGTGTCCGCAGCAGGAATTGGTAAGGCGTCATCCCGGCGACCTGGCGGAAAATCCGCAGGAAATGATAGGGGCTCGTCGCCGTCTCCCCGGCAAGCGCCGAAAGCGAGACCGGCCCGTCGGCATCCAGTTCGATCCGCCGCACCGCTTCGGCAACCCGTTTCTGATCACGGCGGCTCGGCGCGCGCCTGACAGGCGTGGCGCCGGAGGCGGCCGTCACTGACGCACCTGCGATGCGCAGGGAAAGTTCCTCGAAGGCGTCGTTGTCGGCCATGTCTCGCGCGGCTTCGGCCGCGGCCAGCAGTGGCGCCAAGGCCGGCAAAGGCGGCAGGCGTGCCGCCCCGAAGGCCAGTTTCCTGGCGCCCGGCACGTCAGCGGCGATCCGTTCCATGTAGGCCGGTTGGAAATGGAACGAGAGACAGCGGTCACCGCTGCCATGCTCGTGCCCGCACTCATAGCATGTGCCGGGATTGCCAAGCAGAAGGGAACCGGGCGCCAGCATCGCCGTGCCTTGTTGCGCGCGATAACGGAACGTGCCGCTGGTGACCACGGCGACGCAGAAATCCCGGTGTGATTCCTCGAACGGGCGGTCGCCGGCGCCGGCTGTGCACACCACGTCCGAAACCTGCCAGCCGGGTCCGGATGTGATCGTGCGCGTGGTCGCTGTCATGGCTGAACTATAGCAATTTTTCCCAAGCCCAGAACCCCGTCACCGCCTACCCTTCCCGGTCTCCTGACAAGAAGAGACTGTAACCATGTTCGACCAATCCTCCTTTGCCCAATCTTCCTTTGCACAAACTTTGCACAGCCCCGGACCAGCAGAAGGGTTTGCCGAACAACTGGCCCTTTACGGCCGCTTCGTCGGCGCCTGGACGTTCGAGGCCTCGCGCCATCTCGAGGACGGCACCGTGCTGACCGGGCATGGCGAGGTGCATTTTGGCTGGGTGCTGGAAGGCCGGGCGATCCAGGATGTGTGGATCCTGCCGGCACGCGACGCCGGCCCCTCGCCTTCCCTTGGCAAATGGACTTTTTATGGCACGACGCTGCGGGTCTACGATCCCGGCGCCGATGCCTGGCACATCTTCTGGAGCGATCCGCGCAACCAGTATTTTAGCCGCCAGCTCGGCCGCGCCGAGGGCGACACGATCGTGCAGGTGGGCGCCGACGGCACCGGCTCTTCGGTGCGCTGGAGTTTTTCCCGCATCACCGACAACAGCTTCCGCTGGCTTGGCGAACGCTCACAAGACAGCGGCGCGACATGGCGGCTGGAGGTCGAGTTCCTAGCGCGGCGAGTGACGACAACCTGACGCTACAAAACATTGTAACAATGGAGAAAAATATGTTCGACCATATCTCGATCGGTGTCCGCGACGCGGCAACATCCAAGCGTTTTTACGACGCCGCGCTGAAGCCGCTCGGCTACAGCTGTCTCAGCCAATCCCCGGGCTCGCTCGGCTATGGCGCACAGAGCGTCGCGCTATGGGTCAACGAGGCGCCGCGGCCTGTGCCGGCAGACGAAAAGTCTGGCCTGCATTTCTGCTTCGCCGCGCCAACGCGAGGCAGCGTCGATGCCTTTTATAACGGTGCCTTACGCGAAGGTGGCAGTGACAACGGGGCGCCGGGCCTGCGCGCCGACTATGGCGAAAACTACTACGCCGCCTTTGTCATCGATCCGGATGGCTACCGCCTCGAGGCCTATTGCGGCGCTGCCAGCTGAAGCAGCCAAGTCTCTAGTATCATCGCTCCGACAGTTCCCTCCGACCGGGCTTTGCTCTACCAATGTCACGGTGCGGGCTCTGCCCGGTTGGAGGGGTCAGAGATGCCGAATTTCGACAGCCTGTTCAACGCCTTCGTCACCATTCTCGTGACCATCGATCCGCCCGGGCTGGCGCCGCTGTTCCTCGCCGTGACACGCGGCATGAACCGCGAGGAGCGCCAGCAGGTATCCGTCCGCGCCTCGGTCATCGGCTTCCTGGTGATGGCGCTGTTCGCGATCGCCGGCGCCTCGATCCTGTCGGTGTTCGGCATCACGCTGCCGGCCTTCCGCGTCGCCGGCGGCTTCCTGCTGTTCTTCATCGCCTTCGAAATGGTGTTCGAGCGCAGGCAGGACCGCAAGGAGAAGATCGGCGACGTCGCCATCACCAAGGACATGATCCACAACATCGCCGCTTTCCCGCTGGCGATCCCGCTGATCGCCGGTCCCGGTGCCATTTCGGCGACGGTGCTTTTGTCCGGTTCATTCCAGGGATTTGGCGCCCAGGCGGCGCTGGTCGGCATCATCTTCGTCTGCCTCGCCATCACCTATCTGGTATTCGTGCTGTCGGAGCGCATCGACCGCATCCTCGGCCATACCGGCCGCTCGATCCTGACCCGCCTGCTCGGCGTGATCCTGGCCGCGCTTGCCGTGCAATTCGTGGCGGACGGCGTCAAGGCGCTAATGGCAGGGTAGTGCGACCAACCCTGAGGCCGAACCCTACTTCGCCGTCGTATCGATCACTTCGAAATCGTGGGTGATCGTGGCGGTCTTGGCCAGCATCGCGGAGGCGGAGCAGTATTTTTCGATCGACAGGTTGATCGCCCGTTTGACCTTGTCGCTGGACAGCGACCGGCCCTTGACCACGAAATGCATGTGGATGCGTGTGAAAACCCTGGGCTCGGTTTCGGCCCGGTCGGCGTCGAGTTCGACGACGCAGTCCTCGACCGCCTCGCGCCCTTTTTCGAGGATATGCACGACATCATAGGCCGAACAGCCGCCGGTGCCGATCAGCACCAGCTCCATCGGGCTCGGACCCGGCGTCTTGCCTTCCGGTCCCAATGCGGTTCCCAGCACCAGCTTGTGGCCGCTACCGGACTCGCCGACGAAGGTACGCTCCTCGACCCACTTTACGCGTGCCTTCACCGTCCTATCCTTTCAGTCCCAGATCGCGCCTGCTGTCAGGCCCATCAACAACGCAAAACCCCGAAAGTCCACCGGGACCCTCGGGGCGTATCGATCACGTAACGTCAGCCATCTGGCGACGTCAGCCGTTCGGTATTGCTTTCGATCAGAACGGGATCTCGTCATCCAGCTCGCGCGACGAACCGCCGCCGCCCTTGGGAGCGCCGCCGCCACGATTGAAGCTTTCGCCCGGGCTGGACTGGCCGAAATCGGAACCACGGCTGCTGCCGCCACCGGAATAGCCGCCGACCTGGCCACCTTCGCCCTGCCCGCGCGCGTCGAGCATCTGGAGCTCGCCACGGAATTTCTGCAGCACGACTTCCGTCGTGTACTTGTCATTGCCGGTCTGGTCCTGCCATTTGCGCGTCTGCAACTGGCCCTCGACATAGACCTTCATACCCTTCTTCAGATACTGCTCGGCCACCTTGGCGAGCTGGTCATTGAAGATGACGACGTTGTGCCACTCGGTCTTTTCCTTGCGTTCGCCGGAATTCTTGTCACGCCAGCTTTCCGAAGTCGCAATGCGGATGTTGACGACCGGCTCGCCGGAGTTCAGCCGGCGGACTTCAGGGTCCGCGCCGAGATTGCCGACCAGAATGACTTTGTTGACGCTACCCGCCATCTTACTTCTCCGCGCTCATCCGAAACAATTTTTTGTTGGCGCACCTTACAGGCTCCGGACGATCCTCGCCTGCTGTGGCTGCCTTTTCCCACAAGGATTTTGTTCCCTTTTCGTTCCTATATGCATCACCGCTGATTGTCAAGGAATGGCAGCAATGCCCGAGCCCTGCATATGGGTTTCAAAACAGCGCTTGCCAAATCGATAAGTGTCGGCTTATGCTTTTGCCATGATCGAAGCCGAGATTTTCCGGGCCCTGGCCGACCCGACGCGCCGCGCCGTCTACGAGCGCCTCGCCACCAGCGAGATGAGCGTGTCGGAACTGCGCAGCGGCATGACGGTGTCGCAGCCGGCGGTGTCGCAGCATCTGGCGGTGCTGCGCGGCGCTGGCCTGGTGGTCGAGCGGCGGGCCGGCCGCAACGCCTACTACCGCGCCGATCCGCAAGGGCTCGCTCCCCTGCTCTCCTGGATCGAACGCTACCGGGCCTTCTGGCCGGAGCGCATCGAGAGGCTGAAGGCGGTTTTGAAGGACATGGATCAATGAAGGACACGGGATCAATGACCGGCGAAAGCCAAGGCGAAATCGCCCCTGATGCACTCGAGTTCGAATATGAGCTTGCCGAGCCGCCGGAAAAGGTGTGGCGGGCGCTGACCACGCCGGAACTGCTCGCCGCCTGGATGATGCCGAACGACATCAGGCCGGAGATCGGCAATCGTTTTGCCTTCGCCGGCCCGGGTGCGCCGATCGAATGCGAGATTCTCGACGCCGAGCCCGAACGACTTTTGCGTTATTCCTGGCGCGAGCGGCCGCAGCCGGGCGATGCCGCGCGGCAGGACCCGCTCGACAGCACCGTCACCTTCACACTCGCCCGCACCATTTCGGGCGGCACACACCTGCGCATTGTCCATGACGGTTTTGCCCGAACGGCAATGCCCGATGTTGCCATGGCAGGCGCCGGCTGCCGGCTTTCCCTGGGGTTGCGCGGGGCCGGACAGCCCATCGCCGCGAACACGCCTCTGCCGATGCAGCGGGCGGCCTGAACAAGGACAATGGAGAAGACTATGAGCGGTGTTGCCAATCTGGTGCCGATGGTGATCGAGCAATCGAGCCGCGGCGAACGCGCCTTCGACATTTTCTCGCGACTGCTGCGCGAGCGCATCGTCTTCATCAACGGCGAGATCAACGACGACGTCTCGGCGCTGGTCTGCGCGCAGCTGCTGTCGCTGGAATCGGACAATCCCGACAAGGAGATTTCGCTCTACATCAACTCGCCGGGGGGCGTGGTCACCAGCGGTTTCGCCATCTACGACACGATGCAATACATCAACTGCCCGGTGTCGACCGTATGCATGGGCTTTGCCGCCTCGATGGCCTCGTTCCTGTTGATGGCAGGCACCGCCGGACGCCGGATTTCCCTGCCGAACGCCACCATCCTGTTGCATCAGCCGCTGGGCGGATTCCAGGGCCAGGCCTCCGACATCCAGCGCCATGCCGAGCGCATCGGCCAGACAAAACGGCACATGGCCGAACTCTATGCGCAGCATTGCGGCCGCACCTACGAGGAAGTCGAGCGCACGCTCGACCGCGACCACTTCATGACGGCCCGCGAGGCCCAGGCCTGGGGCATCGTCGACCATGTTTTCGATACGCGCAAAAAGGCGGCGTGAAGGCGCGCAGCCGGCGAGCTCAGCCGAGGTCGGTCGGCCGCCGGCGATTTTTGCCGCCGCCGCTCTGGTTTCGCCCCGGTCGCGGCATTATAGTTGGCCAATGCTCCTCAAGCTCTCACGCACTGGTTTGAACCGGCTGATCGTTGGCGTCGCCGCCGCTGCCATGACCTGCGGCACTGCCTTTGCCGAAGACAGTTCGGCAAGCCCACGGCAAGGCGCCCTGCCCGGCGTGACAAGCGATTATCACATCGCCAAGCCGGCCCCCGAGCCCGAACCCGATAACGCGCTCCCCAGCAATGGGAACGGCCAGTTCAAGATCGGCGATACGGATGTCAGGATTTCCGGCAGCATCACCATCGATATGGGCGCTGGTGCAATCGGACTGCCGCGTCACTGACGTTGCGCGTGCCAAACTGCCGTCGCGCATAAAAACAGCCCCGCCGTGCTTTGAGCAACGGACGGGGCTTTTCTGGATCTAAAATCCATATTTTACCGGGAGTGTACTGCCGGCGTTTGATTTCGGATGCTTCGCGGCATTCAGCCGACGATCCGACTAACAGTCTCTGATTTTTGTGGGATATGGCAGGTCACGGTTTGACGGGCGGCGCAAACGCCTGGCCCTGGCACTTATGCCTGCCGCGGCTCCAGCGACACGTGGAGCCTCAAGGGACTGTCCGGTGGCGTCATGCTCCGCTCCTTTGTCCGTTGCGACGTTGTCGTCCCGAAGCGCAAATCGCAAATGCCTGCGGCGTCTCGCAGGCCGCCTCTGGGCGGCGAGGCCATCGAAAGACGGCCGGCTTCGTTGACCCTTTGAACTTTGCTCCCCTGAGTCGGTGACGTCAACCGTTCAATAGCCGATTGCGAAAAATGTGATCGCCAGGCCCGCCGAGCAACGTTGGATGCACAGCTTTTGTCAGGAGCATGTTCGGCCTTTGTTCTTTCTGCTTGCCCCTTCGCGCGAAAGACGGTTAAACGCTTCTGATCGAGAGTTTGTGGCGTCTCTCGACGTGGCGGCAAAAAGACCTACATAGGGGATGGCCGGGAGATACCCGCCAATCCCACGAATTCCAGATTTGAGGCGGCGACCGGCAATGGCCGACCATAAGTACCTTTCCATTCGCGGGGCGCGCGAACACAATTTGAAGAATGTCGACCTCGACCTGCCGCGTGACAGCCTGATTGTCATGACCGGCCTGTCAGGTTCCGGCAAATCGTCGCTTGCCTTCGACACCATCTACGCCGAAGGCCAGCGCCGCTATGTCGAAAGCCTTTCGGCCTACGCGCGGCAATTCCTCGAAATGATGCAGAAGCCGGACGTCGATCAGATCGATGGCCTGTCGCCCGCCATCTCCATCGAGCAGAAGACCACCTCGAAGAACCCACGTTCGACGGTCGGCACCGTCACCGAGATCTACGACTATATGCGCCTGCTCTTCGCGCGCGTCGGTGTCCCTTATTCGCCGGCTACGGGCCTGCCGATCGAAAGCCAGACGGTCAGCCAGATGGTCGACCGCGTGCTCGCCGTCGAGGAAGGCACGCGCCTGTTCATCCTGGCGCCGATGGTTCGCGGCCGTAAGGGCGAGTACCGCAAGGAATTGCTGGAGCTGCAGAAGAAGGGCTTTCAGCGCGTCAAGGTCGACGGCGTATTCTATGAGATCGCCGACGTGCCGGCGCTGGACAAGAAATACAAGCACGACCTCGACGTCGTCGTCGACCGCATTGTCGTACGCGGCGATCTGGCGACCCGTCTCGCCGATTCCATCGAGACGGCGCTGAAGCTGGCCGACGGGCTGGCGGTGGCCGAATTCGCCGACAAGCCGCTCGACGCCAGCCAGACCGGCGAGGACTCGGTCAACAAGTCGAAGAACGAGACGCATGAGCGCATCCTGTTCTCGGAAAAATTCGCCTGTCCGGTGTCCGGCTTCACCATTCCGGAAATCGAGCCGCGCCTGTTCTCCTTCAACAACCCATTCGGCGCCTGCCCGACCTGCGATGGCCTCGGCAGCCAGCGCGCCATAGATCCCAACCTCGTCGTGCCCGACGAGAACGTTTCGCTGCGCGATGGCGCCGTCAGCCCCTGGGCGAAATCGACCTCGCCCTACTACGCACAGACGCTGGAAGCGCTCGGCAAGGCCTATGGCTTCAAGCTCGGCGACAAATTCAAGGACCTGACGGTTGAAGCTCAGGAAGCCATCCTGCGCGGCACCGGCGAGCGCGAGATCACCTTCCAGTACGATGACGGCCTGCGCTCCTACAAGACGACCAAGACATTCGAGGGCGTCATCCCCAATCTCGAGCGGCGCTGGAAGGAGACCGAATCCGCCTGGATGCGCGAGGAAATCGAGCGCTTCATGTCGGCCACCCCTTGCCCGGTGTGCAAGGGCTATCGGTTGAAGCCCGAGTCGCTGGCCGTGAAAATCGCTGGCAGGCATATCGGCGAAGTCACCGAGCTTTCCATCCGCAAGGCCGACCAGTGGTTCACCGACCTGCCGGCGTCGCTCAACGACAAGCAGAACGAGATCGCGGTGCGCGTGCTCAAGGAGATCCGCGAGCGGCTTCGCTTCCTCAACGATGTCGGGCTCGACTATCTGACGCTGTCGCGCAATTCCGGCACGCTGTCGGGCGGCGAAAGCCAGCGCATCCGCCTGGCCTCGCAGATCGGCTCCGGCCTCACCGGCGTGCTCTATGTTCTGGACGAGCCGTCGATCGGCCTGCATCAGCGCGACAATGCACGCCTGCTGGACACGCTGAAGCACCTGCGCGACATCGGCAACACGGTGATCGTCGTCGAGCACGACGAGGATGCCATCCTGCATGCCGACTATGTCGTCGACATGGGTCCGGCCGCCGGCATCCATGGCGGCGAGATCATCGCCCAGGGAACGCCGCAGCAGGTCATGGCCAATCCCAATTCGATCACCGGCAAATACCTGTCGGGCGCATTGGAAGTGGCAACGCCTGGCGTGCGACGCGAGGCCAAGAAGAACCGGCGCCTGAAGATCGTCGGTGCGCGCGGCAACAATCTGAAGAACGTGACCGCCGAAATCCCGCTCGGCACCTTCACCGCCGTGACCGGCGTGTCGGGCGGCGGGAAGTCGACCTTCCTGATCGAGACGCTGTTCAAGGCCGCGTCGCGCCGCATCATGGGCTCGCGCGAACATCCCGCCGAGCACGACCGCATCGAGGGTCTCGAATTCCTCGACAAGGTCATCGACATCGACCAGTCGCCGATCGGACGGACGCCGCGCTCGAACCCGGCCACCTATACCGGCGCCTTCACGCCTATCCGTGACTGGTTCGCCGGCCTTCCCGAAGCCAAGGCGCGCGGCTATCAGCCCGGCCGCTTCTCGTTCAACGTCAAGGGCGGCCGCTGCGAGGCCTGCCAGGGCGACGGCGTCATCAAGATCGAGATGCACTTCCTGCCCGACGTCTATGTCACCTGCGACGTCTGCCACGGCAAGCGCTACAACCGCGAGACGCTCGACGTCCTGTTCAAGGGCAAGTCGATCGCAGACGTGCTCGACATGACGGTCGAGGAAGGCGTCGATTTCTTCGCCGCCGTTCCCGGCGTGCGCGACAAGCTCGATACGCTGAAGCAGGTCGGCCTTGGCTACATCCATATCGGCCAGCAGGCGACGACGCTGTCCGGCGGCGAGGCGCAGCGCATCAAGCTCGCCAAGGAACTGTCGCGCAAGGCGACCGGCAAGACACTCTACATCCTCGACGAGCCGACCACCGGCCTGCATTTCCACGACGTCGCCAAGCTCTTGGAAGTGCTGCATGAACTGGTCGACCAGGGCAACACGGTGGTGGTCATCGAGCACAATCTCGAGGTGATCAAGACCGCCGACTGGGTGCTGGACCTCGGTCCCGAAGGTGGCGATGGCGGCGGTGAACTGGTGGCGTCCGGCACACCGGAAGCCATCGTGCGCGAGAAGCGCAGCTACACCGGCCAGTTCCTCAAGGAGTTGCTGGAGCGGCGCCCCGGAGGCAAGCGCGAAGCGGCGGAGTGATGGTCGGACCGGCTGGCGCCTGGAGAGCTTTTGAATGATCCTCAGAAAAGCGCTTGCCGGTGATCTCCAAACTGTCGTCTCGCTGACCACGGCGGCCTATGCTCCCTATTCCGCGCTGTTTGGCGCGCCGCCGATCCCGGTCACCGAGGATTATGCGCCGCGCATCGCACGCGGCGAGGTCTGGCTCTTGGAGAGTGGCGGCGAGTTGGCTGGACTGCTGACGCTCGAGCGGCATGATGATCACGCGATGATCTTCTCCGTGGCTGTCGCGCCAGAATTTCAGGGCAAGGGCTTCGGCATCGCGCTGCTCAGGCACGCGGATGAACAGACCCGCCTGTGGCGCTTGCCGGAGGTACGCCTCTACACCAACGCCAGGATGGAGCGAAACATCGCGCTCTATCTTGCCTACGGTTTCCAAGAAACGGGTCGCCGGCCCAATCCCTACCGGCCAGGATGGACGCTCGTCGACATGACGAAGGCGATGTGAATGCCGGACGAAGGCCCTATGGAAAACAAGTTGATATTAGGTGGCGTTGTCCGCTCGTCGCACGCTTACGGCGCCGACTATTTGTCCGAATTCCAACGCATCCTGCTTCACCAGGTAAGGCCGCAGACGCGAGCCTATTTGGAATGGGGCACGGGCCACACAACACTGGCGATGCTCGAGTTGAGGAACCAGCTCGCCATCGACAATCTATTTTCGATCGAAGACAATCAGTCCTTCCTCGATCAACTCCTGCCGCAGCTGCCGAAGTGGAGCGGGTTCCATCCGATCTGCCTCGACCTCCAGGGGCCCAAGCTCGGCGACCGCGATCCGGAACTCAACTATTCGACCTGGCCGCTCAGCCTGAAGCGCAAATTCGACTTCATCTTCATTGACGGCCGGCGCCGGATGGAGTGCGCGTTCATGGCGACACTGCTATGTCACGCCGATACGATCGTCATGTTGCATGACTATCGCCGCGCACGCTATCAGCCGATCAAGGCTCTCTACGACATCGTCGAGGACGGAAGTCAGTTCCGCGTTATGCGGCTGCGGAAAAGCCTCTACCCCTCAGGAACCCCGACAATCTTTCCAGCGGATTGGCAACCGCCCGCCTGATCGAAATAGCCATTTGCGGATCGCATTTGACCGACGCAATACGCTGGCGAAAACATATTGGAGGAGAAATCCATGAGCAAATCGGGAACAATCCGCGCCGGCATGGGCGGCTGGACCTTCGAGCCCTGGGACACGTCCTTCTATCCCGACAAACTATCCAAGGCGAAGCAACTGAACTATGCCAGCCGGCAAGTGCCGAGCATCGAGGTCAACGGCACCTATTATTCGAGCTTCAAGGAGCCGACCTTCGTCAAATGGGCAAGCGAGGCGCCGGACGGGTTCGTCTATGCTCTGAAGGGCAACCGCTTCGTCACCAATCGCCGCGTGCTCGGCGAGGCCGGCGAATCGATGATGCGTTTCCTTGGCTCCGGCGTTGCCGCACTCGGCGAAAAGCTCGGGCCGATCCTGTGGCAGTTCGCGCCCACCAAGAAATTCGATCCCGATGATTTCGAAGCCTTTCTGAAACTGCCTCCGGCAAAGCAGGACGGTGTTGCATTGCGCCATGCGGTCGAGGTCCGCAACGACAGCTTCATCGTGCCGGAATTCGCCGCGCTTGCCCGCAAATACAAGGTCGCGATCGTCTATGCCGACCATGCCAAATATCCTGCAATCGCCGATGTCACCGGCGATTTCATCTATGCCCGGCTGCAGACCGGCAGCGACGACAACCCTGACTGCTACACGCCGAAAGGTCTCGATGAGTGGGCAGCGCGAGCAAGGACATGGGCGGAGGGCAAGGTGCCAGCCGACCTGCCGCGCGCCGATCCCGCCACCGAGGCGCCCGTGCAGCCACGCGACGTGTTCGTCTACTTCATCACCGAGGGCAAGGTGCGCGCGCCATTCGGAGCGATGGCGCTGATGAAACGCGTGAGCTAGAGGGCGGGACGGCTGCCCTTCAGGATGCTTTGACGCAGCGGAATCGTGCATCTTCGCCCTCATCGTAACCTTATCGATACCTCCTTGCTGCATGAATCCAGCGCGGCCAAGTCGCATATCCGGGACCACCGCGGGCAAGGAACGAGGGGCATGTCGCTCGACTACAACTCACTTCTGCTGGCAGTTGGTTTTTCGGCTGCCTGCCTGAGCCTGACGTTGTTCGGCACATGGCTGACCGCTCGCACGGACAAGTTCCTGCTGACATGGGCGATCAGCGCATTGCTGGTGGTCGGCGACGTCTTCACCTACGAAGCCTATATCGCCACGCCCGGACGTATCCTCGGGTTGGCCGCCTTCACCTTGCTGCTTGTCGGCTTCTCGATGATGCTTGGCGCCGCCCATCAGTTCAGAAGCGGCGGCTCTTCCCTGCCACATATCCTGATGGGCAGCGGCATTGCGCTTGCGGTGGCGCTGCCGCCCATGGCTCTAGGCTATGACGGTCTCGGCTTCATGTTCGAGAACATGTTCGCCGCGCTGCTCTTGTTCGCGACGGCCGCCGAATACTGGAAGGGGCGCGCCGAGGCCCCTGCTCTTGCGATCGGTGCAGCGGCGCTCTATTCGGCCACGGCCATATCCTTCGTGCTGTGCGCGGCGGTTCTGGCATGGGATGGCAGACTGATCCTTGGACATGCACCAAGCAACTGGGCCGAGGATCTGAGCCTCATCGTCGTCATCGCCAGCATGACAGGTATTGGCGCATTGTCGCTGGCGCTCAATCAGGGACGCCTGGCCAGACATCACCGCCGCAATGCGCTGACCGATCCCCTGACCGGGCTGCTAAACCGCCGCGCCTTGTTCGATCTGCATGGCAATGTACCGGTCGGCGCATTCACCGCCGTGGTCGTGTTCGATCTCGACAGCTTCAAGGCCGTCAACGATGAATTCGGCCACGCCGCGGGCGATGAGGTCCTGAAGGTATTTGCCGGCGAACTCGCCGGCAACCTTCGCCCGACCGACGTCGCCGCGCGCATGGGCGGCGAGGAATTCGCGCTGGTGTTGAAACGGACCTTGCCCGAAACGGTGGAGGCCACCGCCGAGGCGATACGGGCAGCCTTCGCCGCGTACCGCATCGAAACCGAGGCGGGGCATCTGACATGCACGGTCAGCGCTGGATTTGCTTTCGGCACCAAGGAAGGTCTCAGCTTCGACAAGGTGCTCAGCGCCGCCGACAAGGCGCTATACGCCGCCAAGCGCGGCGGCCGCAACCGGGTCACCGCCTCGGCATTGCGCCGCGCGGGCTAGAGTGGTCAGCCTTCTATCTTACTGCCAATTATCCGTGACCTCCCGCATGGTCACGGCCTCGACCTGCTCACTGAACCGCGAACGATAGAGTTCCATCAGCGCGTTGTGCGTATCATCTGCGGAACTGCAGATGGCGTCGGTGACGAGAACAACGCGAAAGCCACGATCAATGGCGCCAAGTACGGTGGCGAGCACACAGACGTCGGTTTCACCTCCCGTAATCACCAAGGTATTTACGGCTGAGCCATGCAGTAGGGCGTCGAGACGCCCTTCAGTCCATGGCGAATAGACGCGCTTGTCGACAAGTTTGGCCGGCGGCACGAAGCGTCGAAGTTGAGGCATGAGCTCGATCAGACCTGGATCGATACGTGAAAGCGTCACTTCCGCCCATCGACGATAGTAGCTCGCCCACATTCCTGGGCCCTCGCCCGGACGCTTGGCGGGGATAAAACGGGTGAAAAGTGTTCGCTCCGGCTGTCTGGCGACCAGTTCCTCTATGACCGGCACCACTTTCTCGGCCCATGGCACGGCCCAGGGCCCATCCACTCCGAACAGGCGCTGCATGTCGACGCAGACATGCAGGCAGTTTTTGCCAAGAGGTCCGTGAACTAGCCCTTGCGCGGCCACGGCTGGTCTCCGTCAGCCATGCGCTGCTGGCTTTCCTGCATGGCCGCTTTCGCCTCGGCCACGTCAACCACACAGAGGAGCTCGCCGTTTTCGCGGAATACGCGAACCAGCCAACCGGACAGATCGTCCGTGCCGGTCTGCAAGTCGACCAGTAGATCGACTGCACAGCGGATTGCCTCCGACCGGGCGGCATCAAGGCTCGGCATCCTCGACGGAGGTATCCGTCGGATGGTCTCTCCGTCGCGGTATTCGAAGATATACGCATCACCGATCCCGTCGCTTGCCGCCGTGACTGCAAGCTCATCAAAATTGCCATTGCTATTGGCATCATAGTCGTTAGCGGCAAGGGCGAACGTAGCCGTCTGAACCAGGATCGCCTTGGCACGAGCTAGCGCGTCCTCCTCGCTCTTTCCGTCGGCACCAGCCATGTCCACGGTGACACATTCACTGCCCTCACCGTGGAACATGACGCGACGGACCGACCGACCATCCAGTGCCGCGGCATTCGTGACTTCGGTTCGAATGATTTGCATGGCGAGCTCCTGTCATCCTCAAAAAATCAGGGCCGACCGAAGCCAGGCCCTGTTTGATCTTCAATCCTGATGCTCGGGAATGTCCTTGAGCTGAGCCTTCGTCCAGGTGGTGACCGCGTGAACATCGCCGGTCTCGTCGCGCATGAAGTCCAACTGGTCGGCAGGCACAGCAACGGGTTTTGCCCCAATGCCGAGGAAGCCGCCCACATCGATGACGACCTGGCTGCCATGCAGATGAGAGACTGTGCCGACCTTCTCGTCGTCCGCGCCGTAGATGGTCGCGCCGTCGAGTATGTCGGAGGTCAACTCATTGCCGGAAAGGCGTATGTGGTGGGTGTGATCCATGGCTGCATCTCCTGTTGTGTAGAACTGCTGCAACCTGCGACCAGAAGAACAGTTCCGCATGGATTGATGCCGCGTGGCAAAATTTGGACGTTCAGAGATTTCCGCCAGCGCCGATGGTCGGCAGGTTGAATCGCAAGCTCCCGTCAACGGCGCGCTGAAAAAGCGTCCATGCCCTTCTTGATGGCCTTGCGAGCTTCCGCAGCATTTTGCCAACCCTTGAACTTGATGGTCTTGCCGGTCCCAAGCACTGACGAGGCAAAGAACTGCTCGATTTCCCGTCGCAGATCCTCTCGAACGTAATCCGCTGCAACGAGTTCGTCGGGAGCATCCTCCCTATGCGGACAGAAGACATAACGGTCGTTGCGCAGGACCTCGCCGGCTCCGTCCTTCTGCTTGACGCGCAAGGCGCCTAGCAGGTTGCATTTGATCACCACGCCGGGGGCCGTGGCTGCCTGATGGATGACAAGCCCGTCGAGAGGATCACCGTCTTCACCCAACGTTGAAGGGATGAATCCCCAATCGTAAGGATACATCATGCCAACCGGCAAGGGACGGACATAACCGAACATCTGCGTTTCCGGCTCGAAAGCCAGTTTAGCCGTCGCGCCACGTGGAGTTTCGATCACCACTCTAATGAGGCCCTTCGTGGTTGCCGGCAGCTTCAGAAAATTGGGCATCCGGGTGCCTCTTCTCGGTTACGCCCGCACGTTCGCGGAGATTCCGTCGCTATTCGCATCGCACGGCGGCAGGCGATGGAACTTCACAACGCAAAGAATGTTCCGAAGAACAAAGCCCTTCGGGAGAGCCCAGGCATGACAAAAACTTCTCTGCATCTTCTGAAGGGGGTGGGCTATTTGATCTCGACCGCGAGCGTGATCCTGCTCGCCATCGTGAGTTGGTCAAGCGCTTCGGAAAGCGCCTTGCTCACCGCCTGCTTGATTGGCGGCGCGGCGTTCTCCATCGTTGGAATGTTCTGCCGCTGGCTGACATACCAAATTGAAAAGCACTGGAGCGACAATTAGAAGACCGAAAGGCATCCCACATGCTGATGGCCAGGATCAAGCCGCCGTGCGGGATGGCCGGTTGTTCCATCGCCGCCTGTCCAACAAGCATTGCAGGCCTTGGTTTTCGGGCAGAGAACCTCGGCAGGCCGATCCTTGACCAGAGCGCACCTGGTTCAAACAATTGGCTTGCCGCAGGGCGGACGGGCGCCGGTTATCCGCCGCATGCAACGATGGAGATCGAAGCGCTTTCTAAGCCGCCATCACGATTTCATTGAAGGCATCGAGGTCGACATAGAAGACCTTGGTGATTTCCTCGATCAGCTCGTCGTAGTCGTACCCCTGGGACCTCAATATGTTGATGGCGGTGATGATGTCGACGCGCTCGGTAAGCCGCCGTTTCTGGTAGTCTTCGACATAGCGTTCCATGGCTGTCCCTTGGCCTGTGTGCCCAAACACGTTGAACGACAAACAGATCGCAGGAGGGAAGCTAGGAAGCCTTGCTTGCGTGGAACTTGCGGGCTGGAGCCTGCACCTTCCCCTATCTGCAACCAACCAGACTGATACGGAAAGCGGCCGACTCACCAAGGCCAAACAAAGACTAACACGCCATGGTCGACGTGCCAGAGTTGCGCGGGGTCTTTGAAGAAAGATTAGCGCACCACGGCGCGGGTGACGACCAGACGGACTACACCGTCAGGAACTTGCGAACGTCCGCCCTATCGAGATCTTCCGCCGGACCAGTGTGGACGATCAGCCCCCGGTCCATGATGTTCACCTCGTCGGCGAGTTCGCGGCAGAAATCGAGATATTGTTCGACCAGCAGCACGGCAATGCCGGCCTGGTCGCGCAAATAGCGGATGGCACGGCCGATATCCTTGATGATCGACGGCTGGATGCCCTCCGTCGGCTCGTCGAGCACCAGCAGTTTCGGCCGCATCACCAATGCCCTGCCAATAGCGAGCTGCTGCTGTTGTCCGCCGGAAAGATCCCCGCCTCGGCGACCCAGCATATGCTTCAGGACCGGAAACAGCTCGAAGACATGGGCGGGCACATTTCGGTCGGCCCGTTTCAGCGGCGCGAAGCCTGATTCGAGATTTTCCCGCACCGTCAGCAACGGAAAGATCTCCCTGCCCTGCGGTACGAATGCGATGCCCGACCGGGCGCGGTCATACGCCGCGCTCCGGTCGAGCGCCTTCCCCTCGAAGGCAACACTTCCGCTCGTCAGCCGATGGTGGCCAACAATCGATCTCATCAAACTGGTCTTGCCGACGCCGTTGCGGCCGAGCACGCAGGTGATCTTGCCGGCGCCCGCCTTCAGCGATACGCCACGCAACGCCTGGGCGGCGCCGTAGTGAAGCGTGGCATCAGAAACTTCGAGCATGTCAGCGCCTTCTCCAGAACCTGAGGAAGGACAAATCGAAGCGATGGAATTGAACCCGCCACACCATGCTCATCTCCCCAGGTAGACTTCGACGACGCGCTCGTCGGCCGAAACGAAATCGAGCGTGCCCTCGGACAGTACCGAGCCCTCATGCAGGCAGGTGACCTTGACGCCGAGCTCGCGCACGAAATGCATGTCGTGCTCGACGACGATGACGGAATGGTCGCGGGCAATGTCCTTGAGCAGCCGTGCGGTTTCCTCGGTCTCGGCATCGGTCATGCCGGCAACCGGCTCGTCGACCAGAAGCAGCTTCGGGTCCTGCGCCAAGAGCATGCCGATCTCCAGCCACTGCTTTTGGCCGTGGCTGAGATTGGCCGCCAGTTCGTCGCGTTTGTCGCCAAGCCGGATGATGCCGAGGATATCGTCGATCTGCCGCGCCTCCGCGGCCGAGCGCCGGTGGAACAGCGCCGGAAAGATCGAGCGCGGCCCCTTCAGCGCCAGCATCAGGTTCTCCTCGATCGTGTGGCTTTCGAAGACGGTCGGCTTCTGGAATTTGCGGCCGATGCCCATCATGGCGATCTCGGCTTCGTCGTGCTTGGTCAGGTCGACCTGGCCGTCGAAGAACACCTCGCCTTCGTCGGGCCGCGTCTTGCCGGTGACGATGTCCATCATCGTCGTCTTGCCGGCGCCGTTGGGGCCGATGATGGCGCGCATCTCACCCTTGTCGAGCACCAGCGACAGATTGTTGATGGCGCGAAAACCGTCGAACGAAACCGAGACGCCGTCGAGGTAAAGAATGGTGTTGCTCTTCGACATGGCCCCTACTCCGCCGGCTGTGGTTCGGGGTTGGACGAGGACCATTCGCCCGGTGTTCTTGCTGCCGCCCGGACGATCTTCAGTGGCGCCGGGTCGACATACGTGCCGGCTTCCTCGGCGGCAGATGCCGCCCGCAACGCCCTGGCGTTGCCGCGCCAGGAATCCCACATGCCGATGATGCCCTTGGGCAAGAGCAGCGTGACGGCGACGAACAGGCCGCCCAGCGCGAACAGCCAGAATTCCGGCAGCACACCGGTGAACCAGGATTTGCCGGCATTGACGAGCAGAGCACCGATGATCGGTCCGACAATGGTGCCGCGACCGCCGACGGCCGCCCATATCACCACCTCAATCGAATTGGACGGTTCGAATTCGCCGGGGTTGATGATGCCGACCTGTGGCACGTAGAGTGCGCCGGCTATGCCGGCCATGACGGCCGAGACAGTGAAGGCGAACAGTTTGACGTTCTCGGCCCGCCAGCCGAGGAAGCGCGTGCGGCTCTCGGCGTCACGCACGGCCATCAGCAGCTTGCCGTATTTGGAGCCGACGATTGCCCAGGTGACGAAGACGGCAAGTGCGAGCGTCACCGCGCTGGCGGCGAACAGCGCCGAGCGCGTCGCGTCGGCCTGCACGTTGAACCCCAGAATATCCTTGAAATCGGTCAGGCCGTTATTGCCGCCGAAACCCATGTCGTTGCGGAAAAAGGCGAGCAGCAGCGCATAGGTCATCGCCTGGGTGATGATCGAGAGATAGACGCCGGTGACACGGCTGCGGAAGGCGAACCAGCCGAAGACGAAGGCGAGCAGGCCGGGCACGGCCAGCACCATGAGGCCAGCGAACCAGAAATGGTCGAAGCCGTACCAGAACCAAGGCAATTCCTTGTAGTTCAGGAACACCATGAAGTCCGGCAGGATGGGGTTGCCATAGACGCCGCGCGAACCGATCTGGCGCATCAGATACATGCCCATCGCATAGCCGCCAAGCGCGAAGAAGGCGCCGTGGCCAAGCGAGAGAATGCCGCAATAGCCCCAGACGAGGTCGAGCGCCAAGGCAAGCAGCGCATAGCAGAGATATTTGCCGGTCAGTGCGACGATGTAGGACGGGACATAGAAGGCGCTCGTCGGCGATACGACGAGATTGAGCAGCGGCACGATGATGGCCACCGCCAGCAGCATGAAGATGGTGATGGCGATGCGGCGGTCCGCCCCCGCGGCAAAGAAGCGTCCGGTGATCATGCTTCCACCGCCCTGCCCTTGAGCGCGAACAGGCCGCGCGGGCGCTTCTGGATGAACAGGATGATCAGGACCAGCACGACGATCTTGCCGAGCACCGCGCCGGCATAGGGCTCGAGGAACTTGTTGACGATGCCGAGCGAGAAGGCGCCGACCAGCGTGCCCCACAGATTGCCGACACCGCCGAAGACGACGACCATGAAGCTGTCGATGATGTAGCCGCGGCCGAGATTGGGCGAGACGTTGTCGATCTGGCTGAGCGCGACACCGGCGATACCGGCAATGCCGGATCCGAGCGCGAAGGTCAGCGCGTCGACCCATGGCGTCCTGATCCCCATCGAAGCGGCCATGCGCCGGTTGGCCGTGACGGCGCGCATCTGCAGCCCCCAGGGCGTGCGTTTCATCACATAGAGCAGCACCGCGAAGACGCTGAGCGCGAAAACCAGGATCCACAGGCGGTTCCACGTGATCGCAAGCTGGCCGACATTGAACGAGCCCGACATCCACGACGGATTGCCGACCTCCTGGTTGGTCGGACCGAATATGCTGCGCACCGCCTGCTGCAGGATCAGCGAGACGCCCCATGTCGCCAGCAGCGTCTCCAGCGGCCGGCCGTAGAGGAAGCGGATGACGCCGCGCTCGATGGCAAGGCCGACGAGCGCGGCGACGAGGAAGGCGAGCGGCAGCGCGATCACCAGCGACCAGTCGAACAGGCCGGGAAAGGATGTGCGGATCACCTGCTGGACGACGAAGGTGGTGTAGGCGCCGAGCATGACCATCTCGCCATGCGCCATGTTGATGACGCCCATGACGCCGAAGGTGATGGCAAGCCCGATCGCGGCGAGCAGCAAGACCGAGCCCAGCGAAATGCCATACCAGATGTTCTGGCCGGCATCCCAGAACGCCAGCGTCGAATTGATGCTGCGAATAGCCGCTGTCGCGGCTTCCTTGACCGTGTCGGGGGCGTTCGCCTCGACCGAGGTCAGCAGCGAAACCGCGTCGCGGTCGCCCCGTGCGCCGATCAGGGCGATTGCGGCGAGCTTGTCGGCGTCAGGCCGGTCGGAGACCAGCACCGAGGCGGCGCGCGCCTGTTCGAGCAGGGCCTTGACGCTTGCCACGGTCTCCTTGGCGATCGCGGCGTCGAGCGGCTCGATGTTTGCGGCATCGGGCGTCTTGAACATGGTGTCGGCGGCGGCGATGCGCACGGCCGGGTCCTTGGCGCCAAGCGTCAACGTGCCGAGCGCATCGCGGATGACGCGGCGCAGCGTATTGTTGACCTTGATCTTGGTGATGTCGTCCTTGCCGGCGTCGGCCGACTTCTCGCCGCTTAGCGGGTCGAGCAGTTGAACGCTGTCGCCAGTCTCCTTGCCGACGAAGACCAGGGAATCGGCCTTGCGGATATAGAGATTGCCGTCGGCAAGTGCCGCAAGCGGCCGCTCTACCGCCGGGTCGCCCGTAGCCGCCAGTTCGTGAACGACAGCCCCTGTCTCCGAAAAGCCCTTGGCCGTCGCGAATTTGGCGATGATGCCACGCAGATCGGCTTCGCTTGCACCCGATGACGACAGCGTCGCCAGCAGGACCAGCAGTGTCAGGCCAATCGCACGGAACAGGTTCATTGGCTTCAGGCAGCTCCTGGAAGGTTGATTTCGCGCCCGGGCGGACTGGAGGACGAAGCCCGCCCGGAGCGCTTGCGGTCTCGGGCCGTGGCGTTGCGAACCACGACCCGGTCAGACCGGGAGGATCAGTTTGTGCCCTTGCCGCCGCACTTGCCGGTGGCGACATTGAAGTTGCCGCAGGACAGAGGCGCGCGCCAATCGGAGATCAGGTCCTTGGAGTCGGGCAGGTAGTCGGACCACTCGTCGCCCATCACCAGACCCGGCGTGCGCGAAACCGTCTCGAACTGGCCATCGGCCTGGATTTCACCGATCAGCACCGGCTTGGTGATGTGGTGGTTCGGCATCATCGTCGAGTAGCCGCCGGTCAGGTTCGGCACCGAGACGCCGATCATGGCGTCGATGACCTTGTCCGGATCGGTGGTGCCGGCCTTCTCGACCGCCTTCACCCACATGTTGAAGCCGATATAGTGGGCTTCCATCGGGTCGTTGGTGGTGCGCTTGTCGTTCTTGATGAACTTGTGCCAGTCGGCGATGAACTTCTTGTTCTCAGGCGTGTCGACGCTCTCGAAGTAGTTCCAGGCGGCGAGATGGCCAACCAGCGGCGCGGTGTCGAGACCGGCAAGCTCTTCCTCGCCAACCGAGAAGGCCATGACCGGAATGTCCTCGGCCTTGATGCCCTGGTTGCCGAGTTCCTTGTAGAACGGCACGTTGGCGTCGCCGTTGACGGTCGAGACGACGGCGGTCTTCTTGCCGGCCGAGCCGAATTTCTTGATGGCCGAAACTTCGGTCTGCCAGTCGGAGAAGCCGAACGGCGTGTAGTTGACCATGATGTCTTCCGCAGCGACGCCCTTGGCCTTCAGATAGGCCTCGAGGATCTTGTTGGTGGTGCGCGGATAGACGTAGTCGGTGCCTTCGAGCACCCAGCGCTTCACCGAACCACCGTCCTCGCTCATCAGATAGTCGACCGCCGGGATTGCCTGCTGGTTCGGCGCGGCACCCGTGTAGAACACGTTGCGCTCGCTTTCCTCGCCCTCATACTGGACGGGATAGAACAGGATGTTGTCGAGCTCGGAGAACACCGGCAGCACCGATTTGCGCGACACCGAGGTCCAGCAGCCGAACACCGCCGCGACCTTGTCCTTGGAGATCAGCTCGCGCGCCTTCTCGGCGAACAGCGGCCAGTTGGAAGCAGGGTCGACGACGACGGCTTCGAGCTTCTTGCCGAGCAGTCCGCCCTTGGCGTTCTGCTCGTCGATGAGCATCAGCATGGCGTCCTTCAGCGTCGTCTCCGAAATCGCCATGGTCCCCGACAGCGAATGGAGAATGCCGACCTTGATCGTGTCGTCGGCCGCCTTGGCGGGCACGGACATCAACAGGCCTGCCGCGACCACGCTCGCCGAAAACATTTTTGTAATTGTCGAGAAATTACCCCTCATGCCTAACACTCCCAAGCTGGTTGATTGCACCGCAACACTACGATGCAACCCCCATGCCAATCGCCAAGGCTGTGTCGACGAAGGGATGATAGTTAAACATTATCAATCGCTTGCTATATTAGACCAATGGAAACAAAGAAAGCCGGTTAAAAATTGATTGAGAGAAATTTGCGCAACGCACAAGGCTTTTGCCTAATTTTCGCCCAATTTGACCAGGTGCCTAGATTTTGATCGTCACACGAAGGGTCGCCGACAACAAATGTTGCGGCACAGCGCAAAAATAGGGCAAGCTCGCCACTCAAGCGAGCACGTCATGGCATCCAGAATTTCACGCATTTTCATCGGCATATTGCTTCTGGCGGCAGCGACCGGCACTGCACGAGCCGACTTCAGCGATGGCAAGATGCCGGATGGCACCTATCATTGCGAGGTCTACCTGCTCGGCCTGTTCCTCAATCTCGGCGACATCACCATCAAGGGAAACGTCTACAGCGGCCCGGTCACCTTTGGGACCGCCCAGCAGGCTTACAATTATCAGATGGATGCAAACGGCGTGATCTCCTGGCTGGGACCGTTGGGCGGCTACACCACCGGCGGCAACTCGATCTCGCTGACCCAGGCGACGCTTGACGGCGAGACCACGCCCTCCTTCGACATCATCATGAAGCAACCCGACGGCGCCTTCACCGCCTCGACCTGCACCAAGAACTGAGATGCCCGTCGAAAAAGGCGCGGAACCTTGTTGGGTTCCGCGCCAGCAGGCAGTCGGGAGGATGCGCTCAGATGGTCTTGGCCGACATCTGCGCGGCGATGTAGTCGGCCTGTCGGATCGCCAGCGACACGATCGTCAAGGTCGGGTTTTCGGCGGCACCCGTGGTGAACTGGCTGCCGTCCGACACGAACAGGTTCTTGATGTCGTGCGCCTGGCCATGCTTGTTGACGACGCCGTCGGCCGCTTTCTCGCTCATCCGGTTGGTGCCGAGATTGTGGGTCGACGGATAGGGCGGCGTCGGGAAGGTGCGCGTGGCGCCGACCGCGGCGTAAAGCGCCGAGGCCTGCTTGTAGGCGTGGTTGCGCATCGCGGTGTCGTTCGGATGATCGTCGAAATGCACGTCGGCGATCGGCATGCCATGCTCGTCCTTCATGTCGGCATGCAGCGTGATGCGGTTCTCCGCGCGCGGCATGTCCTCACCGACGATCCACAGGCCTGCCATGTGGTCGTAATGGTCGAGCGCCGTGGTGAACGACCGGCCCCAGCCGCCCGGATCGAGGAAGGCCGCCATGAACGGCAAGCCGAGCGAAAGCGTCTCGAACTCGTAGCCGCCGACGAACCCGCGCGACGGATCATGGCGCGCCTCGTCGCGGATGATGCCGGCCATGGTGGTGCCGCGATACATGTGTACCGGCTTGTCGAAGATGGCATAGACCGAGCCGGTGGTGTGGCGCATGTAGTTCTTGCCCACCTGCCCCGACGAATTGGCGAGGCCGTGCGGGAACTTGGCTGATTCGGAGTTCAGCAACAGGCGCGGGCTCTCGATGGAGTTGCCGGCAACGGCGACGATGCGGGCCTTCTGTTCCTGCAACTTGCCGTCCTTGTCGGCATAGACGACCCCGGTCACCTTGCCGCTGGCGTCGTGGTTGATCTTGATCACCATGGCGTTCGGCCTGACCTCGAGATGCCCTGTCGCCTCGCCCTTGGGGATCTCGGTGTAGAGCGTCGACCATTTGGCGCCCCATTTGCAGCCCTGGAAGCAGAACCCTGTCTGCTGGCAGGAATTGCGGTCGTCGCGCTGGACCGAGTTTATCGCCATGTTGCCGGTGTGGCATTCCTTGTAGCCGAGCTTGTCGGCGCCAGCCTTCAGCACCTTGAAGTTGTTGTTGCCCGGCAGTCTGGGCCAGTCGTTGGTGCCGGTCACGCCCATCTTGGCTTCGGCCTTGGCGTAGTAGGGCTCCATCTCGGCCAGCGTAATCGGCCAGTCGAGCAGGTTGGCGCCCTTCAGTTTGCCGTAGGTCGACAGCGTCTTGAACTCTTGCTCCTGGAAGCGCAGCGAAGCTCCGGCCCAGTGCGTGGTCGAGCCGCCCACCGACTTGACGATCCAGGCCGGCAGGTTTGGGAAATCCTTGGCCACACGCCAGTCGCCGGACGTGGTGCGTTTGTCCTTCCAGGCGAGTTGGCTGAATGAATCCCACTCGTCATTGATGAAGTCCTCGTATTCGTGGCGTGCGCCAGCCTCCAGGATGACGACATCGACACCCTTCTGGGCAAGTTCGTTGCCGAGCGTGCCGCCGCCGGCGCCCGAGCCGATGATGACGACCACACCGTCGTTTTTGAGATCAAATGATGCTGCCATGGTTTCCTCCCATGATTTTCTGGTTGCGGGGTCTCGGGACGAAGGGGCTCAGAGCCACTCGATGTCGTTGAAACCGCGCGCGATGTAGCCGCCCTTGGAATAGGACTCGCCCTCGTAGCCAAAGATCGGCCATACCTCTTTCTGGTTGTAGAGGCTGACGACGAGGCCGCCACGGATGGCCTGGAAGAAGGGCGTCGCCTCGATCTGCTTCAGCACAGCGACACGCTGATCCTCCCAGCCGAGGCCCCGGTAGCCTCCCTCGCCCGCCTTCTTGTCGAGGTCGGTGATGCCGTCTTCGATCATCGTCTTGTAGGCGGCGTCCTTGCCGGCCTGTTCGTCATGGCCCTTCACGGCAATGGCGTAATATTTGTCGGGGACCTGATCGTGCGGATAGATGTCGCGCGCCATCTGGATCAGCGTCGCCATCGTTTCGGGCTTGAGCGCCGATGTCTCCAGGCCCCAGGCATGTTCGGGGCTGATGACGGCGCTGCCGGAGATGACCAGCAAAGCGCCGATGCCTCCGCGTTTGAGAAGCTCACGACGTGAAAGTCCAGGCTTCCCGTCATAGATTGTGACCATGTATTCCTCCCTGCTTGCTATTTGCACCCCTTGGGGGTGCCGTTGCTGGCGCCGCGCCTCCCGGTGCGGCTGCGATGTCTTCTATTTGAAGCGGCCTCCGCGTTGCAGAACCTCGATCTTGTAGCCGTCCGGATCCTCGATGAAGAAGAAACGGGCGATCAGCGAACCGTCGTGGTTGAACTCGACGATCTTTTTGGGATTGAGGCCAAGCGCGCCGAGACGATCATGTTCGCTGTCGAGATCGGCGACCGAAACCGCGAGGTGGCCGTAGCCGTCGCCGAGCCCATAAGGCTCGGTCCGCCCCTTGTTCACGGTCAGCTCGAGTTCGAACCCTGTCTCGGCATTGCTGAGATAAATGAGCGTGAAAGTCTCGAAGTCCAGCCTGTCGGCGACATCGAGCCCGAAGGCATGTCTGTAGAAGTCGACGGATCGGGTCTCCTCGAGAACCCGGATCATGCTGTGGATCGCCTTTGCCAAATCAGTCTCCGCCGTGGTGAACGGAGGCAATTATGGGCGGCGCGGGCAAAAGATGGTGGCAGCCGGTTACCACGCCCGGACTCGTGAAATGTCCCGCCCGCCCCATCACGGACGAAAGTCCGATTGCCGTATCGGCATTTTTGCCTGAAAGTAGCATTGGGGACGAGCCGTGCGGCAGTGCGGCGCGTCCACCCAAAACCAACAATGATGGGAGGTTTGTCGGATGTGCAGGGTATTTGCGGGCCAGGACCCCGAAGGCTATCGCCAGATCAACCGGTCGATCCGCATTGACGGACATTCGACCAGCATTCAGCTCGAGGCGACATTCTGGGCGCTACTTGACGAGATTGCCGAAAGCCAGGGTCTGACGACGCCGAAATTCATTTCGAAGCTCTATGACGAAGCCATCGAGATCAACGGCGCCATTCCAAACTTCGCGTCGATGCTGCGCACCACCTGTGCCCTTTATCTGCGCGGCCATCGGCCGGGCATGGAGGAACAGATGACGCCGAAACGGCAAGCCGCCTAGCGCTGGACGCGTCATCCGTTCGCACCGCGCCGGCGCAACGGCCCCTGCTTCACATGCCTGATGGCACGACGCTGTTTCTATCGGTCCAGCATGCGGCCGGTGACGACGGGATACTGACAGGGTCCGACGCTGCAGCCAATTTCAGCGACGACCGGCCGCCGAGGCGCCCATCCGCGGCAAAGATTCGACTGGGTTGGCACAACAGCCGACCGAAACCCTGCTCCGCGAAGGTGTTGGCCGGGAGCCTCCGGTATGGAAGGTGACTGCGGCAGCCTCGCTGACCGCGACTTAGCCGGATAAGTGATCCTACCCGCGAGCCTCGGAGCGAGGCCTGTCAGCCATAGATTAGCGCGATCTACAGCAAAGCGAACCCGCACTAACGATTTTGTGATGTGGTTGACGGGACCATTTTCATCTCGCAGTTTATCGACATTCGATGAGTGCGGCTTAAACCTAACTGTATTTGTCATAATTACTTGGGCGTCACTTCCCGAGCGCTTCTGCTTACTTTCAAGGTTCCTAAAATGAGCCATCGCAACCCCATCCGAATGAATCGGCGTCTTTTCCTCTCTTCAGTCGCAATGTTTACGGCGACCGCGACATCGACGGGCTTTGCGCGATCCATCTCGGGATCTCTACCCTGGGCGCCATTCGGGGCCGATCCGCCAACGCAGGTTTTGCCTGAAGGCTGGCAGTTTTTCACGCCACAGGAAGCCGCGCTCGTCGAGGCCATTGTCGACCGCATCATTCCCGCTGATGACCTCAGCATGGGTGGCAAGGAAGCCGGTTGCGCCATCTATATCGACAGGCAATTGATGGGCGCGTTCGGAACATCGAGCCGGCTTTATACTCAAGGACCATTCCTGCCGGGGTTGCCCATGCAAGGTTATCAGGGCGAGGCAAATCCCGCCCAGCGTTACCGCACAGGCCTCGCCGCCATCGACGCTTTCCTGAAACAACGGGATGGCAAGACATTCGTTCAGCTTCAGCCTGCGGACCAGGATGCATTCCTGACAGCGATGGAAGCCGGAAAGGTCGACCTGCCGAATGGTGTCAAAGCCCCCGGCTTCTTCGCGCTTCTGCTGCAGAACACGATGGAAGGGTTCTTTGCCGACCCGGTCTATGGCGGCAACAAGGACATGGTTTCGTGGCGCATGCTCGGTTTTCCGGGTGCGCGCTATGACTACCGGGATCATGTCGGCAAACACAACCAGCCATACCCGCAGCCGCCTGTCTCGATCTTCAGGCGTCCTGAATGGCTCAGGAAAGGCGCCTGACCATGACAACCATACTGCCTCGCAAAGACGTAGTGATCGTCGGCCTCGGCTGGACAGGAGCTATCCTTGCCCACGAATTGACGGATCATGGCCTGGACGTGCTGGCCATCGAGCGCGGTCCATGGCGCGACACGGCAACCGATTTCAACATCGGGTATGTCCAGGATGAATTGCGCTACGGCGTCCGGCGCGACCTCTTTCTGCAGCCGACCGTTGAGACAATGACGGTCCGCAACGACCCGTCGCAGAGGGCGCTGCCGATGCGCGATTTCGGTTCCTTTTTACCCGGCAACGGCGTCGGGGGTGCAGGTGTGCACTGGAACGGCCACACCTGGCGGTTCTGGGATTCGGACTTTCAGATAAGGACCAATCTCACCAGGAAATACGGCGCGTCGAGAATAGCCGATCTCCAGGTCGAGGACTGGGGCGTGACAGGTGCCGAAATGGAACCCTACTACGACCGGTTCGAATACCTGGCCGGGATTTCGGGCAAGGCCGGCAACATCAAGGGGAAGCTGCAGGAAGGCGGCAATCCGTTCGAGGATCCGCGGTCACGGGATTATCCGAACCCGCCGATGGAGATGACCTACGCGCCGACCCTGTTCGCCGAGGTCGGCCGATCGATGGGATTGCACCCGTTCCCCACACCATCCGCCAACATGTCGCGAAACTACGTGAACCCGCTGGGCATCGCCATGGGTCAATGCACCTATTGCGGGTTCTGCGAACGTTTTGGCTGCGCCAATTATTCCAAGTCAAGTGCCCAGACCACCATCCTTCCCGTCCTGATGAAGAAGGCCAATTTCGAGGTCCGGACCGACAGCGAAGTGCTGCATGTCGATCTCGCCGCCGGAGGCAAGTCGGCGCGCGGCGTGACTTATGTCGACACCTCGGGGCAGGAGTACTTCCAGCCCGCCGATCTCGTGCTGCTGTGTGCCTACGGCCTGCACAATGCCAGGCTGATGATGCTGTCGGGTATCGGAAAGATCTACGACCCGACCAGCGGCGAAGGAACGATCGGACGCAACTACTGCTACCAGACCAATGCCGGCGTGCAGGTGTTCTTCGACGACAAGAATTTCAATCCGTTCATCGCGGCTGGGGCGCTCGGCCAGACAATCGACGATTACAATGGTGACGCTTTCGATCATGGGGCACTGGATTTCGTCGGCGGCGCGGGCATCAACTGCATACCCACCAATGGGCGCCCGATCGGGACCAGACCGACCCTGCCCGGCACCCCGAAATGGGGCAGCGCCTGGAAGACGGCGACCGTCGAGGGTTACAAGAGCACGCTTGCCTACTCGTCCCAGGGAAGCAGCTACGCGACGCGCAACAACTATCTCGACCTCGATCCGACCTACAAGGATCGTTTCGGCCGGCCGCTGATGCGCATGACATTCGATTTTCCCGACAACGATATCCGGATGTCGAACTATGTGAGCGACCGGATGGAGGAAATCGCCAAGACGCTGGGAGGCAAGCAATACAGCGTCAGCCGCCGCAAGAAGGGCTGGGATAGTGTCCCCTATCAGAGCACCCACAATACGGGCGGCGCCATCATGGGAACGGACCCGAAGAAAAGCGCGGTCAACACGTTCCTGCAAAGCTGGGATGTTCCCAACGTCTTTGTCGTTGGCGCCTCGGCCTTCCCGCAGAACGCCGGCAAGAACCCGACAGGCACGGTCGGCGCCTTGGCTTTCCGTGCCGCCGATGCCATCCGCAACCAATATCTGCGCAATCCGGGGGCACCGTTGGTGCAAGCATGAACAAGCTCATTCTCACACTCGCCGTTGGCGTTGCGGTGCTCGCTATCGGCCCGGCAGCGGGTGCCGACCAGGCCGACCAGATCACACGCGGACAGTATCAGGCCGTGCTCGGCGACTGCGCGGGTTGTCACACCCAGCCCGGCGGTAAGCCTCTGGCCGGCGGACTGGCGCTCGAGACCCCCTTCGGCACGCTTGTGGCGCCCAACATAACCCCCGACAGTCAGACGGGCATCGGCAATTGGTCGCAGACCGACTTCCGTAACGCCATGAAAATCGGCATCGGCCACGATGGTGTGCGGCTCTATCCCGCCATGCCCTACCCGGCCTATACCAAGATGAACGAGCAGGATATCGCCGACCTGTGGGCCTATCTGACAACCGTTGAGCCGGTTTCGAACAAGGTCGAAGCCAATCAACTGCCATTCCCGTTGAACATTCGGCTGGCGATGGTGGGTTGGAATGCCCTCAACTTCACCGAAGCAACCTTCAGGCCCGATCCATCCAAGCCGGCCGACTGGAATCGCGGAGCCTATATTGTCCAGGGGGCCGGTCACTGCGGCACCTGCCATACGCCCAAATCCTTCCTTGGAGCCGACGAGGATAGTAGTTTCCTGCAGGGTGCATCCTTGCAGGGCTGGTTCGCCCCGGACATCACCAACAGTGCACAATCGGGTCTTGGGAAATGGTCCGAAGAGGATCTGGTCAAATACCTGAAGACCGGCGTCAACGCGCATTCGATCGCATCGGGTCCCATGGCTGAGGCCATCGAGAACTCGACCTCGAAAATGACCGACACAGATCTGAAAGCCGTCGCCGTCTACCTCAAGAGCCTGAACTCGGACGCCGGCAACACCCAGCCCGCAAAGCCTGCCGAAACACGGATGGTCGCGGGCGAAGCAATCTACCGTGACAATTGTTCGGCTTGCCATGGTGGCGATGGTGCCGGATCGGGAGTGCTCTTCCCCGCCCTCGCCGGCAACTCAATCGTCGCACAGGACAATCCTGAAACCCTGGCCCGGCTCGTCCTCGCCGGAAGTCAGGCCGTGCACACGGCGGATGCCCCGACAACGCCTGCCATGCCCTCTTTGGCCTGGCGCCTGAAAGACCAGCAGATCGCCGACGTATTGACCTACGTGCGGGCTAGCTGGGGCAATTCAGCTCCGGAGATCTCATCCGACGACGTGGCAGCCATACGCAAGGAATTGCTGCCGTAAGTCCGCACTCTAGCTCTCTGTGGCGACAGCGAACGCCAGCCGGCTCATATCTGTGAAGAGCGTCTGGCGTTCGGAATAGTCGGTTTGTTCGCCGGTGACGATATTGTCGACCACGGTCAGGATCGACAGCGCCCGGGCGCCGAAATAAGCCGCGATGCGATAAAGCGCGGCGGTTTCCATATCCACGGCCAGAGCTCCGGCTGCCTGCGCTTCGACAAAGCGGACGCGGCCTTCCGGATGATAGAAGATATCGCTGCAAACCGTCAGGCCTGCGTGGGGATCGATGCCAAATTCGGCCGCCTTGGCCAAGGCGCGGGCAAGCAGCGCCGGATCCGGGCCGGCAACGGCTTCGTAAAGGCCGAAAACCTGGCCGCTTTGGGCGCTCTCGGCTCGTGCTGATTGCGAGATGACAAGGCTGCGCAGTTTTGTCTTGGCGGTCAGGCCGCCGCAGGTACCCGTGCGGATCAATGTCCGGGCACCATAGAAATCGAGCAGCTCATGCGCATAGATCAGAAACGATGAGACGCCGATACCCGTCGCCTGAATGCTGACCGGTTTGCCGCGAAACAATCCGGTAAAGCCAAGGGCACCCCGCCGGCGGTTGATGCAGCGCGGCGCTTCCAGGAATGTTTCCGCCATCCACTCGGCACGTTGCGGGTCGCCCGGCAGCAACACCGTACCGGCATAGTCGCCCTTGTCTGCCTCGATATGTGGCGTCAACCGCTGCTCCCCCAGCCCGCTTGCCGTTTCACCCACAATCATGGCGTTGTCACGGCATTACGCAAGGGCAGAGCATCGGAAGCAGCTAGGATTCCAGCACGTCCTTGACGATCGTCGCCAGTTGCTTGAGCGAAAACGGCTTCGGCAGGAAGCCGAAATGCGCGTCTGCCGGCAGGTTTCTGGCGAAGGCGTCCTCGGCATAGCCGGACACGAAGACGAACTTGATATCCGGCTGGCGCTTGCGCAGTTCACCGAGCAGCGTCGGCCCGTCCATCTCCGGCATCACCACGTCGGACACGACGATGTCGACCTTGCCGCCCAGCGCCTCGAACACTTCCAGCGCCTCGACGCCGGAGGATGCCTCGTGCACGGTATAGCCGCGCGACACCAACGCCCGCATGCCGCCCATGCGCACGGCGTCCTCGTCCTCGACGAGCAGCACCGTGGCGGAGCCTGACAGATCCTTGGCCGTATCGACAACCTTCGCCGGCACCGCCGGCACATCGCCGGTCTCGCCCGCCTTCTTCACTTCCGCGATGTGGCGCGGCAGGAAGATGCGGAAAGTCGACCCTTTGCCGACCTCGGAATCGCAGAAGATGAAGCCGCCGGTCTGCTTGATGATGCCGTAGACCATCGACAGGCCAAGGCCGGTGCCCTTGCCGACTTCCTTGGTGGTGAAGAAGGGCTCGAAGATCTTCTTCAGCACGTCGGGCGCGATGCCGCTGCCGGTATCCTCGACTTCGACCACGACATAGTCGGCAGCAGTGAGTTCGCGGTAGGAAAAGGCCTTGCATTCCTCGGCGGTCACATTGCGGGTGCGCACGGTGAGATCGCCGCCGGCCGGCATCGCGTCGCGGGCGTTGACCGCAAGGTTGACCACCACCTGTTCAAACTGCCCGATATCGACCTTGACCGGCCACAGGTCGCGGCCATGGTCGACCTTCAGCTTGATGTCATTGCCGACAAGACGGGCCAGCAACATCCTGAGGTCGGCGAGCACGTCGGTCAGGTTGAGCACCTCGGGCCGCAGCGTCTGCTTGCGCGAGAACGCCAGCAGTTGCCGCACCAGCGAGGCTGCGCGGTTGGCGTTCTGCTTGATGTTCATGATATCGGGGAAGGAAGGGTCCGACGGGCGGTGGTTGGTCAACAGCAGGTCCGAGGCCATGATGATGGCGGTCAGCACATTGTTGAAGTCGTGCGCGATGCCGCCGGCAAGCTGGCCGACCGCCTGCATCTTCTGGCTCTGCGCCATCTGGCCTTCGAGTGCCTTCTGCTCCGTGGTCTCGACGGCGTAGACGATGGCCGACTCCTCGGCGCCCTCGCCGCCGGTCCCGTCGGCGACCGCGTTGACGTAGAAACGGATGTGCCGTTCATCATTGCCGGGCAACAAGGTGTCGATCGGCTCGATGTCGGCCTGTCGCTGCCGCGCCTTTTCGAAAGCGGAGGCAAAAGCCGGCCGGTCGCGTTCGTGGATCACCGTGTCCAGCCGCACGCGGCGATCGACCGCGTCCCCATCGACGACGGAGGAAAACAGTGACAGGAACGGCGCGTTGGTGCGCAGGATGCGACCGCTCTTGTCGACGGCGGCAATGGCCATCGGCGTCGAATTGAAGAAACGGGTGAAGCGGACCTCGGAGGCGCGAAGATCGGCGGAAGCATCCTCGCCCTGCGTGCGGTTGAGCACGATCGTACGCGTCGGGCCGTTGACGCCTTCGCGGCTGGCTGAAACGCGGTGCATGAAGCGTACCGGCAGCGCCTCGCCTTTCGTTGTCGTCAGATCGAGATCGAGGACTGCGTTGCGCGTGGTGCCCGGGTCAGCCTTGACCGAACGGACCAGTGCCATGCCATCGCCGGCTACGATCTCCGGCAAGGTGACGGAGCCGGGCGTGAAACTGGTGAGGTCGATACCCAGCCATTCGGCAAGCGTGGCATTGATGTAGGTGACACGGCCATCCTGGTCGGCCGAAAAGAAGCCGGCCGGCGCGTGGTCGAGGTGATCGATCGCCTTCTGCAAGTCGAGGAAGAAGCGCTCCTGCTCGGCCCGCTCCTGCGAAATGTCGGCAAGTTGCCAGGCTAGCATCGGCAGCCGCTGACCCGGCACGCTGAAGGTGCGGGCGCGGGCCCGGTACCAGCGGGCGCCTGGCTCGGCGCCTGGCCGAATGGACTGCGCGAGCCGAAATTCGCCATCACCCGGCTGGCCGTCGCGCAGGCCGGACGCCAATCGATAAATCGTCACCGAGGCTTCGGGAACATCCGAGAGCAAACCCTCGACCGTCTTCAGGTCGGCCGCCGACGACGCTCCGGTCATGTCGGCATAAGATCGATTGGCGTAGACGACACGGCCCTTGGTATCCGTCACCAGAAGGCCCTGCGACATCGAATCAACGAATGCCTTCGACAGTTCGTCGCCGGTCGAGCGTGGCGTGACCTGCACGAAGCCGATCGCCGTGGCGAACAGGAAGCCGACACCGATCATTGCCAGGACGCCGAGCATGCCGAGCAGGAAAGGATCACCGAGGCGCTCGCGGAAGAGGCCGAAGATGATCGCAGCGCCTGTCAGAACGACGATGAAAATGATAAGCCGGGTGACCGCGCCCGGTCGCGTGTTCTGGTCGACGATCGGTACCGGATAGAAATCGCCGCGCGCTTCCTTGGCCATGTGCCCCCTGCTCGTGAATTCCGGTGTCCGACACCCGCCCCTAGCGGGTTGAATCACATTCTCCTAGTCCGGAAAAGGCCTGGGCGGCAAATGTCAGATAAAAATGATGTTCTTCGGCCTTTGGAGTTTTCAAGCTGTTCACGAGCATGAATGGCAACTTGCGGTAGCCAGTCGCTACGGTCTAGAGTCGCGCCACTTCCAAAGTCCAAAGGCGATCAGGGGAAACCAATGCAATGGCTGGATAGCGTGGCGGGCCCCGGTTATGCCGCGGCACTGCTGTGGACTTTTGCAGCTCTTATTCTGCTGGTCATCGTTCTCGTCATCATCAGGCTCGTGCGCAACCTGACCTTCGGAACCTTTGTCGCCGGCGGCAGGAACCGCAAGACGCGGCTGGCCGTGATGGACGCGACCGCCGTCGACAGTCATCGCCGCCTGGTGCTGGTGCGCCGGGATGACATCGAACATCTGATTCTGATTGGCGGCCCGACCGATGTCGTCGTCGAACGCGATATCCGGCTTTCGGCGCCGCGCCGTCCAGCGCTGACCGGAGATGGCGGCTTGCAGCCGGTCCAGGCCACCGCCGCCCCGGCCGCGCGGCCGCGTGCGCCTCAACCCGCTCCACCGCCGCCAAGGCAGGCTCCCGCTCCGCAGCCGGTGACCACGGCGGCGCCTGCCCGTCCACGGCCGGCCGCGCCGGCTCCAGCGCCAGCCTCGAAACCGGTGACCCAAGGCTACCAGCCGACCAACGTCACGCCGTTGCCGGCCTATGGGTCAGCGAACGCCAATGTCATTCGGCACGCGCCGCCGCCGCCAATACAGGACAGCATCGACGATACGTTGATGAAGGAGCTCGAAGTGTCGCTCGACCAGCCCCGTTCGGGCGGCCCGGTGGGCAAACCGGCGGCAAAGGCACCGCCGTCGCTCGACGATGAAATGACCAAGCTTCTGGGCGAACTCGCCAGCCACAAGAGATAATCAGGTCCTGAGCCGCCGCCCGCCGGCGGGAATTGGACTGGTCGGGGCCATGGGCTTGTTGCACTGGATGCGTGGCGCGCCGGTGAGAATGGCCGGAAAGCCAGCCATTCCAACATCAACATCGCCGCAAACTGGTCGCTGCCCTTTCGGGCGACGCGTCAGTCGTCGCGATAGACTTTTTCGCGGCGCTCGTGGCGCTCCTGCGCTTCGATCGACAACGTCGCGATAGGACGCGCATCGAGCCGCTTCAACGCGATCGGTTCGCCGGTCTCCTCGCAATAGCCATAGGTGCCTTCGTCGATGCGCTGCAAGGCGGAATCGATCTTTGCAATGAGCTTGCGTTGACGGTCGCGGGCCCTGAGCTCGATGGCGCGATCGGTTTCCGAAGAGGCGCGGTCGGCGAGATCGGGGTGGTTGGCGTTTTCCTGCTGCAGGATTTCGAGAGTTTCGCGCGCTTCGCGCAATATGTCATTCTTCCAAGTGACGAGCTTCAGGCGGAAGTAGGATTTCTGCCGTTCGTTCATGAACGGCTCGTCTTCGGAGGGTACGTAATCGGCGGTAACGATGTCGTTCATTCGACTCACCCAAACTGCCCCAAATTTGGGGCCTATATATTCGCCGCCAGACGCCTGCACAAGCGCAATCGGCCGCCGTCTCACGCAATTGTTAATGTCAGGTAGCGGGGCATCAGCGGCGTCCTTTCGGAGATCGACGCGAGCAAATTCACACGTGATTCGTTATGCTTGATGGGAAAGGGCCATTGTGCGCCCGGCCTTTCTCATGGCTAATCCGGCAACGTCTTGTGCTTCGCTACGCGACACCAACGGGGGTTCGGTGAGCAGACTTTATCTGTTGAGACATGCCAAGGCCGGCTGGGCACTCCCCGGCGTGCGCGATTTCGATCGTCCGCTCGATGCATCCGGCCGCGCCGATGCCGAGGCAATGGGCGCAGCCATGCGGGCCAGAGGCTATATTCCGGACCTCACCCTTTGCTCCAATGCGAAACGAGCGCGCGAGACGCTGGAGGGGCTGGCCAACCAGACCGACACCGGCAAGGTCTTGTTCCTCGATATGCTCTACAGTGAAGACGCCGCCGGATACCTGTCGATCATACGAGGCAATGGCGGCTCAGGCTCGTTGCTGGTCATCGGCCACAACCCGATGACGGAAGATCTCGCCTTGGCGGTCTCGGGCGATGGCGACGAGATGGCCCGGGCGATGCTGAGCCACGGTTTCCCGACTTCGGGACTGGCGGTCGTCCGCTTCGATGACGATCTGGCGAAAGCCGCCCAGGGCGCCGGCTATCTCGAGGCCTTCCTGACACCGGCCGATCTCTGATGTCGATCTCCGGCGCCATTTCTCCGGCGCCATTTCAAAGCCGGGTTCCAGAGCCTATATCGGACGGACCGAAGCCCGAAAGATCATATTTTGGCATCATCGCTGACCACCTTCACCGACGAGGCGAGAATTGCACTCGACACGCTGTCGGGCCGCGCCACCGGGCTTTTTTCTCCATCGCTGCGCCTTGGCGTGACGGGATTGTCACGCGCCGGCAAGACGGTCTTCATATCCGCCTTTGTTCACAACCTGATCCATGGTGGGCGCCTGCCGCTGTTCGAGGCGCAGAAGTCCGGGCGCATCGCCCGCGCCTTCCTTGAGCAGCAGCCGGACGATGCCGTGCCGCGCTTCCAGTACGAAGACCATATCGCCGCCTTGGTCAACGACCGTGCCTGGCCTGACTCGACACGCGCCATTTCGGAGCTGCGGCTGACCATCGAATATGAATCGGCCTCCGGCTGGAGCCGCATGTTCTCCTCCGGCAAACTGTCGGTCGATATCGTCGACTATCCAGGTGAATGGCTGCTCGACCTGCCGCTGCTGGGCAAATCCTTCGCCGACTTTTCGCGCGAGGCGCTCGAACTGGCCGCTCTGCCGGTGCGCGAGGACCTGTCCCGGGCCTGGCGGGCGATCTCAGCCGAAGTCGACCCGAACGCCGACGCCGACGAGATGACCGCGCGCCGCCTGGCCGAAAGCTTCGCCGCCTACCTGAAAGCGTGCAAGCTCGACGAGCGGGCGCTTTCGACCTTGCCGCCTGGTCGCTTCCTGATGCCTGGCGATCTCGAAGGCTCTCCGGCGCTGACCTTCGCGCCCCTGGCCGATGTCGGCGACAGGCGCCCGCGCCCCGGGTCGCTGCACGCCATGATGGAAAGGCGCTACGAGGCCTACAAGACCCATGTCGTCAAACCCTTCTTCCGCGAACACATCGCACGTCTCGATCGCCAGATCGTGCTGATCGACGCCATGCAGGCACTGAACGCCGGCCCTGGCGCCATGGCCGACCTGGAGCGCGCGGTGACCGAGATCCTCAGCTGTTTCCGTCCTGGGCGAGGCAGCTTCCTCACCGACCTGTTTTCGCGGCGCATCGACCGCATTCTGGTTGCCGCGACAAAGGCCGATCACCTGCACCACGAAAGCCATGACCGTCTGCAGGCGATCGTACGGCGGCTGGCCGATCGCGCCGTGGCGCGTGCGAATTTCACCGGCGCCGATGTCGACGTGGTCGCCATGGCGGCCGTGCGCGCGACGCGCGAGGGCACCGTCAAGCAAGGCCGAGAGACGCTTCCCGTCATCATCGGCACCCCGATCGCCGGCGAGAAGATCAACGGCGAAACGTTTGATGGAAAGACGGAAACGGCGATATTTCCCGGTGACTTACCGGAGAACATTGATGCCGTGTTCGATGTTTCGGGACCCGACCACAGGCAGGACTCCGCCGATCCGACAATCCGCTTCGTCCGCTTCCGCCCGCCAAAGCTCGAACGCACGGCCGAAGGCGTTACGCTGTCGCTACCGCATATCCGGCTCGACCGCGCCTTGCAGTTCCTGATTGGAGATCATCTGGCATGACCGCGCCTCGCAAGCCGGCTGCATTCCGCATCGAGCCGGAAGCCGTATCAAGACCGGAACCCGTATCAGGACAGGAGGCGCCGGAGGCGCGCCGAGCCCGGGCCGAGACCCAACGGAAACCCCGCGCGATGAAGGCCGACACCGCGCTGGTCATACCGGCACAGGTCGACGTCTTCGACGAGCCCGACATTGTCGCCGCCGAACCGCCACCGGCGATCGCCCCCAGAAAACGCTCGCTGCTCGGCAGCATCTTCTTCGGCGCGTTTGGGGTGCTGGTTTCGCTGGCCGTCGGCCTGTGGACCGATCAGTTGATACGCGACTTGTTCGCGCGCGCCGAATGGCTGGGCTGGCTGGCCGCCGGCATGGCGGCAATCGCCGTGCTGGCACTCCTGGTCATCCTGATTCGCGAGTTCCTGGCCATCGCCCGCCTCGCCGAAGTCGAAAAGCTGCAAAAGCGGGCTCTCGATGCGATCGCGCGTGACGATCCCAGGGCGGCACGGTCGGTTGTCGACGAACTGTCGGCCTTTGTGGCGGCCAAACCCGAGACTGCGGCCGGCCGGCGCGCGCTCGCCGAACTGCGCGGCGAGATCATCGACGGCGGCAATCTGGTGCGCCTGGCCGAAGCGGAAATTCTTGGTCCTCTCGATGCCAGGGCAAAGGTGATGATTCTCGAGGCCGCCAAACGCGTCTCGCTGGTGACGGCGGTCAGCCCGCGTGCGCTCGTCGATGTCGCCTATGTCGTGTTCGAGGCCGGGCGCCTGATTCGCCGCCTGTCGGAACTCTATGGCGGGCGGCCAGGAACGCTGGGTTTCTTCCGCCTGGCACGCAGCGTGCTCGCCCATCTGGCGGTCACCGGCTCGATCGCGGTTGGCGACAGTTTTGTCCAGCAGATCGTCGGCCATGGCCTGGCGGCACGCCTTTCGGCAAAGCTTGGCGAGGGTGTCATCAACGGCATGATGACGGCGCGCATCGGCATCGCCGCGATGGAGACGGCAAGACCCCTGCCCTTCAGTGCCGCCAGGCGTCCGGGACTGGGCGATTTCCTGTCCGCGCTGACATCGTTTGCAGCAAAGAAAGACGCTGAAACAACCGAGCCCGGCAAATAGCGCCCGCGCCTTCCGCGCGGCTGCCGGATTGCGGTTTCGAGGCCTGGCAGTGACGAAGCATTAACCAATCTTGTTCATGGTCAGACGGGTTTCAAACAGCCTCTTTGTTGCCGGGTGTCGTCGATGAAAAGCGTAATTCTGTCCAGCGTCCTGCCCTTGGCGGCCGCGATCACCGCAGTCGTCGGTATAGCCTCAGGGGCGTCCGCGGCGGAACCGGACAAGCAGTTCTTCCAGTCGGCCGAAGGCAAGTGGGTCGGGCCGGGCGAAATCGTCGCCGGCAAGTACAAGGGCACGAAATTCAACTGCAGCTTCACCGGCTCGACGCCCGACGGCAAGATGGGCATGACGCTCGACGGTGGCTGCCGGGTCGGCATGTTCACCCAGCAGATGTCGGCCAGGATCGAGCGCAAGGGCCGCGAAGGCTACAGAGGCAGTTTCATGGGCGGCGCGGCCGGTGCCGGTCTCGATATCGTCGGCGGCAATGTGGTCGATGCCCGCAAGGTGGTTTTCACCATCAATCGCAATCAGCTGCGCGGCGTCATGCAGGCGCGCATTCCCGACGACAATTCGATGACGGTGACCGTCGCGGTCCGAGTCTCCGATCAGCTGGTGCCGGTGATCGGCATGAGCCTGAAGCGCGTCGATACGGTCGAAGTCGGCTCCATCGCGCCGAACTGAACAATCATCGCTCGCCTGAAACAGAAAAGGCGGCGACCCAACGGTCACCGCCTCGTTGAAACCGTTTGATTAGGGCACTTAGCCCTTGATCGCGGCCGTCACCTCGTCATAGGCCTTGCAGGCGTCGGCCAACGTCGTGGCGCCCTGATACTTGGTTGTCACCGCCTGGACCTTGGCCGTCAGGTCAGCCGCCTTGGACGGATCCTTGGTGATCGCCTCCTGCAGCGCTGCAGCCATGTCCTGCGCCTTCTTGGTCGCGATCTCGGCCGTGCACTCCGGGGCCTTCGAACAAGCCGAACCAGCAAGCACCGCCAAGCCGACGGCAACAAACAAAAACTTCTTCATGTCAGTCATCTCCTCAAAAAGGGCACGACTTGATCGTCGCTCGCCCTCCAATGGCCGAAGCCAATCGTCCTTAGCCTTCGATTATGGGCACAAGCAACGCGCGTCTGGCGTAAACTTGTGAAACGCGCCTCCAACATTGCCGATGAATCTGCACTGTTCGCGCCCTGCTGAAGCGCCTACCTGTGCCGCTTGGCACATGCCTCCGAAAAGCGGCATCGATTTTTCGCTGGGAGTCATGTGCAAAAACAAAATGCTGCCTTACGAAAATCGGAATCGATTTTCGCAGGGATCATGCGCAAAATTGAAATGCTGCAGCGTCTTTGGGTGTCCGCGAGGACTGTCTTGTACCGCAGCTCCGACTGCATAAGGCTGCGGTCCTCAAACAAGCGGAATGGCGGGCATGGCGGTAGAAGCATCGAGCAGCGATCTGGTCCAGGTGGTGGCACTGCTTGCTGCCGGCGTTGTCGCCGTTCCCATCTTCAAGCGCATGGGCCTTGGCTCCATTCTTGGCTATCTGGCCGCCGGCGTGGTGATCGGCCCCTTCGGTCTTCGCATCTTTTCCGAATCGGGAGCCATTCTTCATGTCGCCGAGCTCGGCGTGGTGATGTTCCTGTTCATCATCGGGCTGGAAATGCAGCCGTCACGGCTGTGGGGCCTGCGCCGCGAGATCTTTGGCCTCGGCGCACTGCAGGTCGGCGTCTGCGCCGTTTTGCTGACCGGTGTCGGCGTGGCGGGAGGCTTTCCAATCTCGCAATCCTTCGTCGCCGGCGCCGGCTTCGTGCTGACCTCGACGGCAATCGTCATGCAACTGCTCGAGGAGCGCGGCGAAATCGCCGCGCCGAAAGGCCAGCGCATTGTCTCCATCCTGCTGCTCGAGGATCTGGCGATCGTGCCGCTGCTGGCCCTGATTGCGTTCCTGGCGCCTGGCGGTGCCGACACCAGCCTGGCGGAACGCCTGACCGAGATCGGCATCGGCCTTGCAGCGATCGTCGGACTGGTGCTGGCCGGACGCTATCTGCTCAATCCGTTCTTCCGCATCCTCGCGGATGCCCGTGCCCGCGAAGTGATGACGGCGGCGGCACTTCTGGTCGTTCTCGGGTCCGCGCTGGCCATGCAGCTCAGCGGCCTGTCAATGGCGATGGGTGCATTCCTGGCCGGCGTGCTTCTGTCCGAATCGACTTTCCGCCATCAGCTCGAAGCCGACATCGAACCGTTCCGCGGCATCCTGCTCGGCCTGTTCTTCCTTGCGGTCGGCATGTCGCTCGACCTGCATGTGGTGGTCGAGAACTGGCGGCTGGTCGTCATCTATGTCGTCGCCTACATGGTGATGAAGGCACTCGGCATCTACATCGTCGCCCGAATCCTGAAAACCGGCCATCGCGAAGCGCTGGAACGTGCGATCTTCATGGCGCAAGGCGGCGAATTCGCGTTTGTCCTCTATTCCGCCGCCGCCGCGGTCGGCATCATCGACAGTCAGGCCAACGCGACGCTGACCGCGATCGTCATCATCTCCATGGTGCTGACGCCACTGGCGATCGTCGCGCTGCGGTACCTCACGCCGCGCGACGAGCTATCGCTCGACGGGGTCGATGTTGCCGACGGCCTTACCGGAAGCGTGCTGATCATCGGCTTCGGCCGCTTTGGCCAGATCGCCAGCCAGCCGTTGCTGCTGCGCGGCATCGACGTGTCGATCATCGACAACGATGTGGAGATGATCCAGGCGGCGGCCGATTTCGGCTTCAAGGTTTACTATGGCGACGGCACGCGGCTCGATATCCTGCACGCCGCGGGTGCGGGTCGGGCGCGCGCCGTGCTGATCTGCGTCGACAAGCCCGACGCCGCCGTTCGCATCGCGGAGCTCGTCAAGGCAGAGTTTCCCTTGCTTATGGTGCTGGCGCGCGCTTTCGATCGCGGCACCGCGCTGCAGCTCATTCGCGCTGGCGTCGATTATCAACTCCGCGAAACTTTCGAATCGGCACTCGTCTTTGGTGGCTCAGCCCTGGAATCGCTGGGCGTGGATCCGGCAGACGTGGCTGAAACGATCGAAGACGTCAGACGCCGCGACACCGCCCGTTTCGAAACCCAGCTCGCCGAAGGCGTTCGCGCCGGACAGCGCTTCCTGAGGGGCAATATCGGCACGCCGATTCCGACACCGCTGTCCACGCCGCGCCGCCCTGGCCAGGCCCTCAACGAAGAGACCGCCGGCGTGCTGCACAAATCCGAACCCGCGGACTGAACAAGGAACCAGCATGGAATTGGACAGCAGAGCCCTGTCGGTCACCAAATTCTGGCGTGATGCCGGCGAGGATGCATGGTTCGAGAAGAACGAGGCTTTCGATGCCGACTTCCGCAATCGCTTTCTCGACCTGCACCACGCAGCCGCGCGGCGTGAATGCGACGACTGGTCGGCACATGCCGAGGGCTCGCTGGCGCTGATGATCCTGCTCGACCAGTTTCCGCGAAACTGCTTTCGCGGCACCGGTCACATGTACGCGACCGACCCGCTCGCCAGATATTTCGCCGCAAAGGCGATCGCGGCCGGCCACGATCTGGAGCTCGACGACGAAATCCGCGTCTTCCTCTATCTGCCGTATGAGCATTCGGAGCTTCTCGCCGACCAGCACATATCGGTCGACCTGACGCAGGCGAGGGCCGCCCCCTATCTGAAGTACGCTGTCGAGCACCGCGACATCATCCAGAATTTCGGCCGCTTTCCGCACCGAAACAGGATGCTTGGCCGCGAGACCACACCGCAAGAGCAGGCGTTCCTGGATGGCGGCGGATTTTCCGGTTAAAAGGTCCCGCTGTGACCTCGCCCACGCGTCAGACCAGCCACCAATCCCGGCCGGATGGCAATCGCTCGATACCTGAGGTGTCGACGGCAGCCAGCCGGTCCGTGATGCTGCGACCGCCGACGACCAGTCCGGGCGCGATCTCGGCCAGCGGCGCCAGCACGAAGGCGCGCTCCAGCATGCGCGGATGCGGCACTTCCAGTCCGGTCTCGTGAATGACGCGTTCGCCAAACACCAGAATGTCGATATCGATCAGCCGCGGCCCCCAACGCTCCTCGCGCACCCGCTTCAGCTTGCGCTCGGCATCGAGGCAGAGGTCGAGCAAGGCACGCGGCGCAAGCCCGGTGGAAATTTCGGCAGCCGCATTGAGAAAGTCCGGCTGATCCAGCTTGCCCCAGGGCGGCGTGCGGTACAGCGAGGAGACGCCGGTGACACGCGTGTCGCCATCGGCATCCAGCATGCGCAGCGCAGCGCCCATCGACTTCGCCGGGTCGCCGAGATTACCGCCAAGGCTGAGGTAGACCGTGCTATTCGGGCCAGACAACGGTCACCTCGACGTAATCGAGCACGCCGGGCACCGGGGCGTTGGGCTTGCGCACAGTGATCTCGGCTTTTTTGATCTGCGGGAAACGTGCCGTCAGCGCACGGGCCACTTCGAGCGCCAAGGCCTCGATCAGAAAGCGCCGCTGCCCCGTAATGATCTTTTCGATCACCGTGAAGGCGATACCATAGTTGACTGTGTCCTCGATGGAATCCTCGACGAGGGCCCGGCCTGGATCAACCGTGAGAGCGGCATCGACATAGAAGCGCTGACCGAGCCTTTCCTCCTCGTCCAGCACGCCGTGCCGGGCAAAGAAGGCGCAATTCTTCATGCGGATCACATACATTGCTTCAGCAGCCTGCTCGCTCGGTTTCACGCGCCAGCATAGCATCTGCGAGCGCCAGCGCGTCCACGTTGAATGCGACATCATGGACGCGAAACAGATCGGCGCCCTTGAGCCTCAGGATAACGCTGGTGGCCGCCGTCCCAGCAGCTCTGTCGGCCGCGTCGCGGCCGGTGACGGTGCCGATGAAGCGTTTTCGCGACGTGCCGGCCATCAGCGGAAAGCCGAGCGCGTTGAGTTCGGAAAACCGCGCCATCAGGTCGAGATTTTCCTCGGCCGTCTCCTTGGCGAAGCCAAAACCGGCATCAAGCACGATATGGTCGTCGGTGACACCGTGTCGGCGGGCGATCTCCAGCGATTTTCCGAGGAACGCCAACTGGTCGGCGATCACGTCCGGCAACTTCTCGCGATCTCGCCCTGTATGCATGATGACAAGGCCGGCGCCGGTGTCGGCGGCGACACGCGCAATGTCGGGCTCACGCTGCAGTCCCCAGACATCGTTGACGATATGCGCGCCGGCAGCGACGGCAAGCCGGGCGGTGTCCGCGCGATAGGTGTCGACCGAAATAAGCACCTCACTGGCGCTCGCCAGCGCCTCGATCACGGGCAGGATGCGGGCCTGTTCCTCGCGGGCCGATATCGCGGCGGCACCGGGGCGGGTCGATTCTCCGCCGACGTCGATGACCAGCGCCCCTTCCCCCACCATGCGGCGTGCCTGGACCAGCGCCTTTTCGGGCGCATCGAACAGACCACCGTCGGAAAAGCTGTCCGGCGTGACATTGAGGATGCCGACGACCACCGCCTTGCCGCCAAGCTCGAGATGGCGTCCATGCGCCAGTTGCCATCGCCTGGCCGTCATTGCTCAGCAACCATGGGGCTCATCAACCATGTGTGATCCGCAGCGGATCAATTCCGTTGCGCTGGCAACGGCCGTAAAGCAAGGTGGTCGAAGAGGCAACATGATGAAACGATCCATGCTTTGCATGAAACGATCCCTGCTTGGCGCACTGCTGCTTGCCGTGACCCCGCTCCCGGCGGGCGCCGCCAACCTCGTCAAGACATACAGCTATTTTTCCATCAACGGCAGCACGCTCGACGATATCGAGATGCAGCTCTCCAAACGTGGTCCCGAGGTGAAAAGCACGGGGGGGCGCCACCCGGGCGCCACGCAGATGGCGTTCACAACGCGCATCAGCTATGCGCAGACATCGAAGTCCTGCCGGATCGCCGACGCGGTGGTGACCGTCAAGGTGAAGGTGATCCTTCCCGAATGGCGCCGCCCACGCAAGGCGGATGCCGATGTGAGGCTGTTCTGGGACACGTTGTCCGCCGACATCAAGCGCCATGAGGAGCGCCATGTCGAGATTGCCAGGAACCATGGCCGCGAGCTCGAAGACGCCCTGAAAGCAACCTACCCGCAAAGGAATTGCGACGCAGCCAAAGCCAAGGCCGCCCAAATCACCGCGGCGGTGCTCGCCAGGCACGACCAGGATCAATTGCGGTTCGACCGCGTCGAAAGCGTCAATTTCGAAAGTCGCATCCTGCGGCTGCTGCGCTACCGGACGGAGCGCATCGAGAACGGCCGGCTGCCACCACCGGCCTGAGTCCTGGCGATGCGTTGAACGGTGCCGGCGCGAGCCAATTCAGCCGAAGCATGGTGCCAGCTTCGAAAAATTTTCGAGCACCGGTCGAAATCCGCCTATAGGGGACGACATATGTCAGGGTTTCGCGATGCGGACCTCGAAAGATCAATGCGGCTAACGCGGTCAACGCGCTGGGATGGCTGAATGAGGCCGGCCAGCCGCCAGCATACGGATGAGTGGACATGGACCAGACTGTCGGCAAGCAGACGGCGGTGAAGACGGATGCGCCGCTCAGCGAAGGCGAAAAGAACGCCATCATCGGCGGCGTTCTCCTGTCCATGCTGCTGGCCGCCCTCGATCAGACCATCGTCGCGCCGGCGATGCCGACGATGGCGCGCCTGCTTGGCCATGCCGAATATCTGCCCTGGATCGTCACCGGTTATCTGCTGACCGCCACGGCGGTGGCGCCGCTCTATGGCAAGATCTCGGACGTTCATGGTCGCCGGCCGACGATTTATGCAGCGATCCTCATATTCCTTGCCGGATCCCTGGTCAGCGCCATGGCGCCCAACATGCTGGTGCTGATCGTCGGCCGCGCGATCCAGGGCGCCGGCGGCGGCGGCCTGTTCGCGCTGGCGCAGACCGTGATCGGCGACCTCGTACCACCACGAGAGCGTGCCCGTTACACGGCGTGGATCTCCGGCACCTGGGCGGTCGCCAGCATCGCCGGTCCGCTTCTGGGCGGCACCTTCGCCGAACATCTGCACTGGTCCTTGATCTTCTGGATCAACATTCCGCTTGGTCTCGTCGCCATGGCCATGATCAACAAGCCACTGAAGAAGTTGCCGATCGCCGCGAAACATCATCGCATCGATGGCCTCGGCGCGCTGCTGCTCGTCGCGGCCACCGCCTTGCTGCTGCTGGCTTTGAACTGGGGCGGCAGCGAATATCCGTGGCTGTCACGCGAAATCCTCGGGCTGCTCGCTTGCTCGACGGTCATCTGGAGCTTTTTTGCGCTGCGGTTGCTGCGCGCCGCCGAGCCACTGGTCTCGCTCGAAGTGCTTGGCAACCCGATCGTTCTTGCCGGCACGCTCTCGATGTTCCTGCTGCAGGCCGCCAATATCGGCCTGGCGGTCTACCTGCCGGTCTACCTGCAGTCGATCCTCGGGCTGTCGGCCAGCGCATCGGGAACAGCCATGCTCGGGCTCATGCTCGGCACCGTTGCCGGCGCGACGCTGAGCGGCCGCACGATTCAGCGTTTCGTTCACTACAAGCGGATCGCGATGATCGGGGTGACCTTCGCCATCCTGTGCCTCGGCGTGCTCAGCCTGGTGGCCGGACATGCTTCGCTGCTGATCGTCGAGATCCTAACGACCTGCGTCGGCCTGGGCAGCGGGACGACGTTTCCGGTTGCCACAGTGTCGGTCCAGAACGCCGTCGATCAGGCCCATCTGGGCGTCGCCACCGGCGTGTTGACCTTCCTTCGCTCATTGGGCAGCGCGCTTGGCGTCGCCATACTCGGCGCGGTCGCGCTCGGCTACGGCCTGCCGCTGGCCAGCGAAGGCGTGCAGGCGACCGGTGCCGCCGTCGAGACCGCGGCATTCGTCATGATCTTCCTCACGGCGGCGGCAATGCTGTTGATGGCGCTCGTCGCGCTCGGGCTGATGCCGGAAAAGCCGCTGCGCGGCCACCCCGAGGCTCCTGTGCTGGCTGACTAAGAGGTCAGGCTTCCACGACGCCAAGCTTCTTCTGCAGGCTCGTGGACGAGGTCGTGTACTGGAACACGATGCGCTCGCCGGGGCTGATGATGCGCTTGGCGGCCTGCGCCATCAGCGCCACTTCATGGAAGCCCGACAGGATAAGCTTCAGCTTGCCCGGATACCAGTTGATGTCGCCGACCGCGAAGATGCCGGGCACCGATGTCTGGAACTTCTCGGTATCGACCGGAATGAGGTTCTCGTGAAGATTGAGCCCCCACTCCGCGATCGGTCCGAGCTTCATGGTCAGGCCGAAGAACGGCAGCATGCGCGTACAGGGTATCTCGACGTCACCGTCCGGCCCCTTGATGACGGCCGCTGAGAGTTGGCCGTCGGCTCCTGCCAGCCCGGTCACCTGCCCGACCTGGAAATGCATCTGCTTCATTTCCTGCATGGCATACATCTTGTTGACGCTGTCAGGCGCCGCGCGGAATTCCGGCCTCCGGTGGACCAGCGTCACGCTTTTTGCCACAGGCTGCAGGTTCAGCGTCCAGTCGAGCGCCGAATCGCCGCCGCCAACGATGACAAGGTCGTGGCCGCGAAAGTCCTCCATCCGGCGCACGGAATAGAAGACACTTTTGCCTTCATAGGGTTCAATGCCCGGGATCGGGGGACGCTTCGGCTGGAAGGAGCCGCCGCCGGCGGCAATCACCACGACCTTGGCCTCGAACACCTCGTTCTCGTCGGTGGTGACGCGAAAACTGCCGTCCTCCAGCTTTTCGAGGCTGGAAACCATGCGGTTGTAGGTGAAGTCAGGCTTGAACGGTGCGATCTGCTCGAGCAGCTTGTCGACCAGTCCCTGCGCCGAGATCGAAGGCCAGCCGGGAATGTCGTAAATCGGCTTCTCCGGATAGAGTTCCGCGCACTGGCCGCCCGGCCGGTCGAGGATGTCGATCAAATGGCACTTCATGTCGAACAGGCCGAGCTCGAACACGGCAAACAGGCCGACCGGCCCTGCCCCGACAATGAGCACGTCTGTCTTGGTGATGTCGGTCATGCAATGGGCCTCGCTTTGTGTTGTCGAGACACTGCATGAGCAATCCGCCGCTGCCAAGCAGCAGTCGGCAAAAAACCGGTGTCTCAGCCCTGGCGGGCGGGCACGCGGACAACCAGGCCGTCAAGCGCGTCGCGCACCTTGATCTGGCACGACAGGCGCGAATTCGGCTGGACGTCGTAGGCGAAGTCCAGCATGTCCTCTTCCATCGCTTCCGGTTCGCCGACCAGCGCCGTCCACGCCTCGTCGACATAGACATGACAGGTCGCGCAGGCGCAGGCGCCGCCGCATTCCGCCTCGATCCCTGGCACCGCGTTGCGGATCGCGTTCTCCATGACCGTCGAGCCGTTTTCGGCGTCCATGTCGAAATGTGTGCCGTCATGGGCTATGAAAGTCAGCTTGGTCATTTGTCACCTGAAGGAAGTCCCAGCCGAGATAATCACTCCGGCAGACAAGTCAACTGCCGCGCGAAAGCGCCGCTCCTTGACGTTTTTCCGCAAACCGGGCTCAGCGATTGATGGCGGCTATGAAATCGCGCACTTCGTCGATCAGCTTGCCAAGCCGCCTGAGCGTCTGATCGTCTTCCGGCCGGTGCTCGATCTCGGTGGCGCAATCGGCAATGGCGAAGGCACCCACGCCCCGTGCCGACCCCTTCAGCCCGTGGGCGAGCAGGAGGCGGTCCTTGATATCGGCGTCGACTATTCTGTCGCGCACCGACAGCGCCTGTTGTACAAAGAGCGCCAGCACCTCCTGTTCGAGGCTGCGGTCGCCCATCGTCTGGCGGGCAAGATGTGCCAAATCGACCGGCCGTGACCGCCTTGGACCGGATACGTCGCCCCCGGGCATTGAGAAGGCAATGCCGCTTTCGCCACGCATGAATTTGGAACTCCGTTTGTTCGACCGCCCGAAAACCTAGGCGAATCCAGTGGACAACGGGTTAATGAGTGGCCCGGAAAAATGTTGCGAAAGCGGCGCCGGAATCACGGTTCTGTTAACCTTATATTTAAAGTTTTACACATCTCGCGGAATGCATGTTTTCTTTACCCCCCTGTGTCATTACGATACGAGGGTCCATTTTCAGCCTCCTGCGCGGGGGTACGACAAACAGAATTATAAGCCCGCGGCAGCTAGTACAGGGTAGCGAAGGCATGGCGAAGAAACCAACGACGACGAGAACTCTCGACAACGACGTGGCCAGGGAACTGGAAAAGGCGCTCGATATCGACCTCAGCGGCGATATTGGCAGCGGCGACCTCGACATCGCGGCTTCGATGGAAGATCTGGAAGCGCAGATATCCCAGGCCGCCGACGAATTGGCGCGCGAGGGACGCAATCAGAAGCCGGAGCCCTCCGTCAATCAGAGCCAGGCCGCGAAACCCGCGCCCCAGGCCAAGCCTGCCGAGTTGCGTCCCGTTGAAACACGCAATGGCGCCCAGCCCGCCGGTTTCGCGCCAGCCAATGACGATCGCCAGAAGGACTACAAGACCCTCCTTCACGGCCTCAACAGGCGTGCCTCGAACACCATTTACTGGGTCGTTGCCTTTGTCTCGCTCGCCTGGATCGCCGGCGCCGGCGGATTGGCCAACCTCCTTTTCGGGCCGAGTATCTGGAGGATCCGTACGCTCGACCAGTTTTTTGCCCGTCCCGAACTGATCGGCCTCGCGGTCGCGGCGGTCGTGCCCGTCATCCTGTTCTGGGCCTTCGCGGCGATGATTCGCCGCGCCCAGGAAATGCGCATTGCCGCCCAGTCGATGACTGAAGTGGCGTTCCGCCTGACCGAGCCGGAAAACCTTGCCCAGGACCGCGTCATGATGATCGGCCAGGCCGTCCGTCGCGAAGTCGCGGCCATGGGCGAAGGCATCGAACGCACCCTTGCCCGCGCCGTCGAGCTGGAAACGCTGGTCCACAGCGAAGTCAACCAGATCGAACGCTCCTATTCGGAAAACGAATCCCGCATCCGTTCGCTCGTCGACGGGCTCGGCAGCGAGCGCGAAGCCGTTGTCACCCACGCCGAGCGGGTCCGCGCCTCGATCACCGGGGCGCACGAGACGCTGAAGGACGAGATCGGCGCCGCCAGCGACATCATCCGCGACAGCATCCTCAATGCTTCGACCAAGCTGTCGATGACGATCACCAATTCCGGCGACACCCTCATCGACCGTATCAATGAAAGCTCGATGTCGATCTTCGATTCGGTGGAAGGCCGGCTCGATTCGATCACCGACCGGCTGTCGACCTCGGGCGAGGCCTTCGCCAGCCTTCTCGACACGCGCATTGCCAAGTTGACGGACACCACGGACGGCCTGACACGGTCGTTGACCGACCTGCTCGACGATCGCACCACCGGCATGGTGTCGCTGCTTGGCGGCGCCGCGCGCACGCTGAGTTCCGAATTCGAAGCCAGTCTCAGCGGCATCGAGCGGACGCTGGCCGAACGTGGTCAGGCGCTGATCAGCGAATTCCAGACCCGCGCCGAGGCGCTGGACACCGGCACGCAGAAGCTCAATGCGGCGCTCGAGGCCCGCGCCCGCCAGATCAACGAGACGCTGGTCGAACGCGCCCGCGAAATCGCTCATACCTTTGCCGAGAGCAAGGACACGCTGTCGGCGATGATCGATCAGGGCAAGACCCAGATCGGTGCCGACATGGCCGACATCGTCACGTCGACCTCCTCCATGCTCGAAGCCCGCGCCAGCGATTTCGCCGGCCGCATGGAAGCGGCGCGTCATGTCGTGTCGCGTTCGTTCGACAGCGACATCCAGCGGCTTGCCGATGCCCGCGTCGGCATCGAAGAAGCCGTGGAAAACCACAGCCGCAAACTTTCCGAAAGCCGCGACCGCATGGCCGCGGCCATGGAGGCCGACCTGGCGAAGTTCGCCGAGGGCCGCGCCGGCATCGATGCGGCGGTGACCAACCAGGTGCAGAAGCTGGCCGAAGGCCGCAACCTGATCTCACGCGCACTAGAAGAGGATCTGCGCAAGGTCAATGAATCGAGGGCAGCCATCGACGCGTCGCTGGGCAGCCATCTCGAAAGGCTGGAAGAAGGCCGCAACAGGCTTTCCAGCGCCTTGAATGAAGACTCCGGGAAATTGGTGCAAGCCCGCACGATTATTGATGAAATGGTTGCCGGACACGTCGGTAAACTGGCTGAAGGCCGCAACATCCTGTCGCGCGCCCTGGAGGCTGATCTCGGCAAATTGTCCGACAGCCGCGCCAGCATCGACGGCCTCGTCGCCGGCCAGGTCGAGAAGATCGCCGAGGGCCGCGCCGTGCTCGCCAAGGCGCTGGAAAACGACATCATCGGCATCAAGAGCCTCATCGAAACCCATTCCGCCAAGCTGGCGGAGGACCGGACGCAGCTTTCCCGCTCGCTCGACGATGATCTGTCCGGCATACGTGGCCTGATCGAGGGCCATTCAGGGCGGCTGGCCGAGGACCGCAGCCTGCTGTCGCAGACACTCGAGGCCGACCTTGCCAAGCTCGCCGAGAGCCGCTCGAGCATAGACGGCCTCGTCGCCGGCCAGGTCGAGAAGCTGGCCGAGGGCCGTGATATCCTCAAGCGTGCGCTGGAATCCGACCTGAACACGATCAAGGGCGTCATCGCCAGCCAGTCGGAAAAGCTGGCCGACGATCGCGGGCAGCTTTCGCAGGCCCTGGAAACCGACCTGCAGAATGTGAACAGCGTCATCGCCGATCACATGAACCGGCTGGTTCAGGACCGCTCGACCTTGTCCAAGGCACTCGAGGAGGACCTCGCCAAGCTGGCTGAAAGCCGCTCCAGCATCGACGGGCTGGTCGCTGGCCAGGTCGAGAAGCTGGCCGAGGGCCGCGACATCCTGCGGCGGGCGCTGGAAGCCGACCTCAATGCGGTCAAGAGCACCGTTGCCGACCAGTCGCAGAAACTGATCGACGACCGCGCACAGTTCGCGCGGGCGCTCGAAGCCGACCTCGAAAGCGTCAACGGCCTCGTCAACAGCCATTCCGAACGGCTCGCCCAGGACCGCTCGACGCTGTCGAAGGCGCTCCAGGCTGATCTCGAAAACGTCGGCGGTCTCGTCAACAATCACGCGGAAAGGCTCGTTCAGGAGCGTTCGACCCTGTCGAAGGCACTTGAGGACGACCTCGCCAAGCTGGCCGAAAGCCGCTCCAGCATCGATGGTCTGGTCGCCGGCCAGGTCGAGAAGCTGGCCGAAGGCCGCGATATCCTGAAGCGCGCGCTGGAAGCCGATCTGGCCAAGCTGGCCGAAAGCCGCTCCAGCATCGACGGCTTGGTCGCTGGTCAGGTGGAGAAGCTGGCCGAGGGCCGGGACATTCTCAAGCGCGCCCTCGAAGCCGACCTGCAGAAACTGACCGAAAGCCGCGGCGATATCGACAATGTCATCGCCGGACATGTCGGCAAGCTGGCCGAAGGCCGCAATATGCTCAGCCGCGCGTTGGAAGACGATCTCGGCAAGCTCGCCGAGACCCGCAAGGACGTCGACCGCTCGCTGTCGGGTCACATCGACCAGATCGCCGCCCGAAGCACCGGCATTTCCGATGCGATCGCGGCCGACGTCGAGAAGATCGAGCAGGCGTTCAGCCGCCAGACCGGCATCATCGAGGAACGCGCCGGCACCATGGAGCGTGCACTCTCGACAGGTGTCGACAACGTCCGTAGCGTGCTCGAGAAGAGTGCGGTCTTCGTTGCCGGCGCGTTGCGCGAAAAGGTCCTCGAAGTCACCAGCACGCTGCATGAGCAGGCCGGTGCGGCGTTCAGCGACGCCGACCGCAAGATCGCCGAGCGCGCCGAGCAAACCTCTGCTGCCCTGCTGGCGAGGGCCGAAGACATCGCCCGCACCTTCGAGGAGGCCGACCGTCGCCTGCACGCCCGTGCGGAAGACACCTCGAACGCCCTTCTTGCCCGCGCGGACGATACCTCCAGTTCCCTGCTGGCTCGCGCCCATGAAACCGCCGATCAACTGGCCGCTCGTGCAAGTGAGATTGCCGGCACCTTTGACGTGGCGGACCAGAAGCTGGCCGCACGCGCCCAGGAGACCGCCGATCAGTTGACCGCCCGCGCAAGCGAGATTGCCGGTACCTTCGATGCTGCCGACCAGAAGCTGGTCGCCCGCGCTGTCGAAACGGCACAGTCGCTCGCCGCGCGCGCCGGCGACATTCTGCGCAACTTCGAAAGTGCCGACCAGCGGCTCGGCATGCGCATCGGCGAATCGGCCGAAGCGCTTGCCGCGCGTGCATCGGACCTTGGCCGCATCTTCGACGCCGCCGACCAGCAGCTGGTCTCGCGCATCGCCGAAGGTTCCGAAGCACTGTCGAGCCGCGCGTCGGAGATCGGCCGCATCTTCGACGATGCCGATCAGCGCCTCGTCTCGCGCATCACCAGCAGCACATCGACGATCGGCGAGCATGCGGAAACCATCGTCGGTGCTTTCGCCAGCACCGAGCAGAGGGTCGCCGACCGTGCGCGGCAGACCGGCCAGGAACTGGCCGTGCATGCCCGCGAGATAGAGCAGGCGCTTGCCGGTGCCGACGAGCGGCTCGCATCGAGCGCCGCGGCCGCGGCCGCCCGTGTCGAGGAGCAGATCGCCGGTGTCGAGAACCGTCTCGCCTACACGGCAGAGACGATGGGCCAGAAGCTCAACGAGCAGGTGTCGAGTGCCGAGGCGCAACTCGTGTCGCGCGCCAACGTCATCGCGGAGACCTTCACCGCGGTTGGCCAGCATATCGGCCAGAGCACCAACGACGCCGCCAAGACCATCGGCGCCAACACCCGCGAGCTCAACACCATGCTCGCGGCGCGCTCGGCCGAAATGTCGAAGATCCTCGACGAAACCGCGCGGCCTTTGGTCGAGCGGTTCGCCCAGGGCGGCTCGGAACTGCAAAAGAGCATGGAAGAGGTCACCGAACGCGCCACGGAAAAGCTGCGCAGCGAGAATGCCGCACTGGTCAACGCGCTCGCCAGCCGCACGGCCGAGACATTGTCGGCCGTCGAAGGCGCTCGCTCGTCGCTGTCCGACAGCGTCGCCGACCTCATTGGCCGCATGACCAAGTCCAGCTCGCAGCTCGGTCAGTTGATCGAGCAGGCCGCGGTCAATCTCGGCCAGGTCGACGAACGGCTGAGCGGCAGCACGCAAAGCTTCGCCGCCACCACGGAGAAGGCCGCGCAGACCTTCGCCAGCTCGGCGCGGCTGGTCGATTCGAACACGACAAGGCTGACGGAACTGTCTTCGTCCACCTTGCGCGAGGTCGCCTCGATCGCCACCAAGTTCGACGAGCACAGCCGCCTGCTGTCCAGTGCTTCGGACCTGCTGAGCTCGGCGCAGAGCAATCTCGAGCACACGCTCGAAAGACAATCATCGCTCGAGGACCTCGCCGTCGGCCTGGTCAAGAAGTCGGAAGATCTCGAAAGGGTCATGCGCTCGTTCGAAAGCCTCGTCGGCCAGACGCTGCAGAATGCCGAGGGCAAGACGATGGAGTCGGCCGACAAGATCCGCAACGCCATCACCGAGGTCGTCGATTCGGCAACCAAGCGCTTCGCCGATGCGACCGAGGAGATGCGCCGCACCGCGGGCTCGATCAAGAGCGAGCTCGACCTCACCCGCGCCGAGCTCAAGAAGGGCGTCATCGAGATGCCGGAAGAGGCAAAGGAATCGACCTCGGCCATCCGCCGTGCCGTTTCCGAGCAGATCAACGCCTTGAAAGAGCTTTCGGACATCGTTGCGAAGTCCGGCCGCGGTGGCGATACCTCCGAACCGCGCAATCTGCGCCCGGCGCCGCAAGCGCCGGCCGCACGCGCCCCTGAGCCACCGCGTCGTGCGCCGGCACCGCAGCCGGAGCTTCGCACACCTCAGGCGCCGTTGGGTGGCCCCGCGCTGCGCGGCACGCTCGACCTCGAGCGTCCGGCCGAGGCGGCACCGCGCCAGCGTGCCGATGCCAGCGCCCGTACGCCGCAAGGCGGCTGGGTCCGTGATCTGCTGAGCGGAGCATCGCGCGAAGAGGAAGCCAGGCCGGCAACGCCGGCGGAAGCACCGCGCTCGGCTCCTGCCCAGCGCTCGCCGCTGCACGTCGTGGAATCGCTGAACTCGCTGTCCGTCGATATCGCGCGGGCCATCGACCACGACGCTTCGATCGAGCTGTGGAACCGCTATCGGCGCGGCGAGCGTGACGTGTTCACCCGGCGGCTCTATACGCTGAAGGGTCAGCAGACGTTTGACGAGATCCGCCGCAAGTATCAGGCGGAGGCCGAGTTCCGCGCCGCCGTCGACCGCTATTGCGACGATTTCGAGAAGCTGCTCAAGGATGTCGCGCGCAACGACCGCGACAACATCATGGCGCAGACCTATCTGACGTCGGACACCGGCAAGGTCTACACCATGCTGGCCCACGCCAGCGGCCGCCTGCACTAGGCACGGGCTCTGCAACAAACAAAAAGGCGGGAAATTTCCCGCCTTTTTCATTTCGATCGATTTGTTGTGTTGGCGCTCTGCGGCGCCGCCTCCCTTGCGGGGCCATCAGCGTTGCCAGAACTATTGCGCGATCAATCCCTTACGGAACTCAAATCACCGAATCCGTCCAGCGAACGATCTGCTTGGCCGCATCCCCGAAAGCATTGTCGAGCGCGTTGACATAGGCGGGATTGCCGCTGCCCGAAACGGGCGCGGATGCGGTGAAGCTCTTGGAGGCACGCACCTCGCCGTTGCGGTCGTTCAGGATGCGCACGAACAGGTCGACCTCGGCATGCTCGCCGCCGTCGACGCGCACTTCGAACGAACGGACCTCGACGATCACCTGGTAGTCGATCGCCAGGCCCTCGCCCGGCTTGCCGACGCCGGCAAAGCTGCCTGAGCGCTGGAACGTCTCGGCCAGCCGCGCCTGCACGATCAACGGCAGCCGGTCGGCCCACTGCGCGCCCTTGAGATACTGGATCGAACGATCCGAAGGCTTGATGACGATGTTCTGGCTGTCCAGCGCCTTGAGCGCGGAGGGCTGGGCGATGAGAATCTGGCGGCGGCTGTGGCCGTGTGCGTCGATCGACGGCGCCGAAAGTTCGAACGTATCCAGCGGCGCGGGCTTGCCGCCCAGAGCGGCGCAACCGGCAAGCGCGAGCGCAAGCAGTGCCGCAGCCGATGTCAACCCGCTCGTTCTCACCCAAACAGACTTCACGCGCGATCCCCGTTGTCCCCGGATCGTAAGATCAACCCGCATCCGCAGCTCATGTTCTTGGGGCGAGCGGCGGCCGAAGTCAACGCCGCGCCCTGCCATCGAACTGCCGAACCTCGCCATCGCCACCCGAAAGGATGCGCTGCGGGTTTCGGCTGAGATCGGTCACCGCCTCCTCGATGCGGTTGATCGAGCGGCGGCTGTCCTGCACCAGCGCCTCGACGTTTGTCAGGCCCTGGCCCGAGAAACGCGCCAGATTGTCGGTTATGACGCCCAGGCGGGCATTCAGCGTGTCGGCAACCTGCTTGAACGACTTCATCGTAGCCCTGGCGTCGGCCATCACGCCATCGGCCTGCCCCGAACCAAGCAAGGTGTCGACCTTGACGAGGATACCGTCGACACGCACCGAGGCATCGTTGAGCCGTTGGGCAAGTTGCTTGGCATCCTTGATCGTCTGGTCGATGTCATCAGCCCGGTTAGCGAACTTGTCGGTCACCTTGGCGATGTCCGCGGCAGCCTTGTCGGCGTTCTCGCTCGCCTTCTGGATGTTGGCCAGAGCGGTGCGCACCTGCGCCGGATCGATACCATCCAGCACGCCGTCGACCTTGGCCAGCGTGCCTTGTGTCTGCTTGGCGAAATCGTTGACCGACCCGACCGCGGTATCGACGTTCTTGATGACCGTGTCGAACTGCTTCGAGGTTTCCTTGAGGTTTGACGTCACTGTATCGACATTGGCGACGATGCTCTTGATCTGGTCCTTGTCGACGGCATTGAGCAGGCCTTCCGCCGCCTTCAGAGTGCCGTCCAGCTTGCCGGAAACGCCCTTCAGCTCGTCGGACAGCGCACTGACACTGGACAGGAACTTGTCGATGCCGTCGGAATTCTTGGCCAGCGCATCGGAGAAGGTCTGCACGTTCTTGACGGTGTCGGTCAGCGGACCGCGAACATCCTTGGTGAAGCCTTCGAGTTCGGTGAGCACCTTGTCGGCGCGGGTGAAGATGTTCTGCGCGGTCTGCAAAAGGTTGGTGACCGCCGAGGGGTTGGCAACGATCTCGGCGACCTTGCCTTCCTTTTCGGCCTGGTCGAGGAGTTTTACTTCCTTGGGGTCGGCGCCCTTGAGTTCGATATTGGCCTGCCCGGTGAGACCGGCAAGGCCGATATCAGCCTGCGTCGACTTGGTGATTGGCGTCAAGCGGTCGATCTCGGTGTCGGCGATGGCGACCGTCGGATTGTCGACATCGATATAGACGCGCCTGACGTCGCCCACCTTGACGCCGTTGAACAACACGAAACTGCCGCGGCCGAGCCCGGAAGCCGAGCCCGGAATGCGCACGCGCAGCAACGTGGTCTCGCCCTTGTCGCCGATCGCCGCCGTCCAGTAGACGAAGGCGAACGCCGCCAGGATCGCGACCAGCGTGAAGATGCCGACAATGACGTAGTTGGCTCTGGTTTCCATTGCTTCACTTATGGCTATGCGCGCGCCGCAAGATCAAGTTGCCGGGCGCGTTTTCCGCGGAAATAGGATTTCACCCATGGCTCCTCGCTCTTCAGCATGTCGTCGATGGTGCCTTCGACCAGCACCCTCTTGTTGCCGAGCACGGCCACGCGGTCGCAAGCGGTGAAAAGCGTGTCGAGGTCGTGCGTGACCATATAGACGGTCAGGTCCATCGTATCGCGCAGCTTGACCACCAGTTCGTCGAATTCCGCCGCGCTGATCGGATCGAGGCCGGAGGTCGGCTCGTCGAGGAAGACGATGTCGGGGTCGAGCGCCAGCGCCCGTGCCAGCGCCGCCCGTTTGATCATGCCGCCGGAGAGTTCGGAGGGGAATTTTTGCGCCGCGTCGGGCGGCAGCCCGACCAACTCGACCTTGAGCATCGCCAGTTCGTCCATCAGCTTTCGCGGCAGGTCGAGATACTCGCGCATCGGCACCTGGACGTTTTCCAGTACCGTCAGCGCCGAAAACAGAGCGCCATGCTGGAACAGCACGCCAAGCCGCATGTCGATGCGCAGGCGTTCCGCGTCGCTCGCCTTCTCGACATCGACGCCGAACAGCTTGATCGTGCCCGACCGCTTGCGCGTCAGGCCGAGAATGGTGCGCAGCAGGACCGACTTGCCAGCGCCCGAGGCACCGACAAAACCGAGAATCTCGCCGCGCCTGATGTCGAGCGACAATTTGTCGAGGATCACCTTGTCGGCGAAGGCCACGGTGATGTCGTGCGCGGAAAGCACGATGTCGCCCTCGCCCGTGTCGTCCGCGATCGTCTTTGTCCTGCTCCGCAGCTTCATCTCAGAACTCGATTGCTGCGTAGAAGATGGCGAACAACCCGTCGAGGATGATGACGACGAAGATCGACTTCACCACCGAGGCGGTCACGTGCTGTCCGAGCGATTCGGCACTGCCGCCGACCTTCATGCCTTCGACCGAGGCGATCGTGCCGATGATCATGGCCATGAACGGCGCCTTGATCAGGCCGGAGAAAATCGTGCTGAGGTCGATGGCCACGCGCAACCTGTCTATGAAGGCGGCAGGTGCGATATCCGAATAGAGCCAGGCCGCGAGAATGCCGCCGCCGAGCGCTGCGAAATTGGCGATGATGGTCAGGCACGGCAAGGCGATGACCAGCGCCACCAGCCGCGGGAAGACCAGGACGCCGATCGGGTTGAGCCCGATCACCTTCAGCGCGTCGACCTCCTCGCGCATCTTCATCGAGCCGATCTCGGCGGTAATCGCACTGCCGGAGCGACCGGCGATCATGATCGCCGTCATCAGCACGCCGAGCTCGCGCAGGATCAGCACGCCGACGAGGTCGACGACAAAAATGTCTGCGCCGAAATAGCTGAGCTGATAGGCGCCTTGCTGGGCAACGATGGCGCCGACGATCGCCGACATCAGCACCACCACCGGAATGGCGCCGACGCCCATGCGGTCGATCTGGTTGAAGATCGCCGCGGGATTGACGGCATGGCCGCGGCCGAGTTTCATCTGCGCGCCGCGGATGGTGGCGCCGAGGATGTTCATCGAGGCGAGGAAGTCGTCGCGCATCTCGTAGACGCGCCTGCCGACCGCCTCCAGCGTGCGAATGATAATGTTGGGCGGCCGCACTGGACCGGATTCGGATTCGCGCCGGACAGCCTCACCGACAGCGTCGAGCAGTATCGAAGCGATCTCGCTTTGGCCCTGCAGCTGGATTTTGACGCCCTTTTTCTCGAAAGCGCTGACCAGCCTGTCTATCAGCCAGGCGCCGGCGGTATCCATCTTCTCGATGTTGGAAAGATCGAGCGCCAAGGTCTTGAAACCACTCCGTTTCTCGATCTTGCGCATATCCGTGTCGATCAAGGCGACGGTGCGTGTCGTCCAGATTCCCGAGAACGCGCAGCCAAGAACGCCGTCCTCCTCGCCGATCGCCACGCGCGGTTCGTGGTCAGCCTCCCCCGCGGTCGTGCCGCTTGCGTCGCGCTTGCCGATGGTCAACATGGCGTCCTGTTTAGCCTGACGGGTCTGACCTGTCGATTTGCCGACAACGCTTGTCGCACAGCCGGAGCAGAAAAATATGGCGCGTGTCATTTCGGTTGAGGCCGAGCGTTTTCCAATCGCCGGAACCTTCACCATTTCACGTGGTTCGAAGACCGAAGCCGAAGTGATAACCTGCATGATCAGCGAGGACGGCCACGCCGGCCGTGGCGAATGCGTCCCCTACAAGCGCTATGGCGAGACGATGGATGGTGTCCGCGACGCGATCGAGGCGATGCGCGACCGGATCGCCGGCGGCATCAGCCGGACGGCCTTGCTGGACGCCATGCCGGCAGGGGCTGCCCGCAACGCCATCGACTGCGCTCTGTGGGATCTGGAGGCAAAGATCAGCGGAACACCCGTCGCCGCCGCAATTGGCGCCGTTCCGCTATCGGGACTCGAGACGGCCTACACGCTGTCGCTGGGCGAACCGGAGGCGATGGCGGCGCAGGCCCGCGCCAATGCGGCGCGGCCGTTGCTCAAGGTCAAGATCGGTGGCGACAACGACATCGCCCGCATCCACGCCGTTCGGCAAGCGGCGCCCGACAGCCGCATCATCCTCGACGCCAATGAGGGCTGGACCGATGACAACATCGTTGCAAACCTTGCCTTTGCCGCCGAGCAAGGCATCGCGCTGGTCGAACAGCCTCTGCCGGCCGGCCATGACGGGATCCTGCGCCATATCGCGCATCCCGTGCCGATCTGCGCCGATGAAAGCGTGCACGAGGCGAAGAACCTTGCCGCGCTCGTCGGCCTCTACGATGCCGTCAACATCAAGCTCGACAAATCGGGTGGCCTGACGGCGGCGCTCGTTCTGCGCGATCGCGCCCGCGAACTCGGTTTCAGCATCATGGTCGGCTGCATGGTCGGCACGTCGCTGGCGATGGCGCCGGCCGTCTTGCTGGCCCAAGGGGCCGATTTCGTCGACCTCGACGGCCCGCTGCTGCTTGCCCGTGATCGCGTGCCAAGCCTTGTCTACCGGGGATCGCTGGTATCACCCCCTGATACGGCGTTGTGGGGCTGAGCGCGCCGCAAGCCCGATCAAGACCAATCCGATCAAGGCGATCGGGATCATGGCAAAGAAGCCGTCGACGCCGAAACGGTCGTAAAGCGGGCCGGACGCCAGCGTCACGACCGCCATGAAGAACCCGTTGGAGAAATAGGCGATGCCTTGCGCGGCACCTGTCTGCTCCTCGGAAATCGTTTCGCCGATCATCTTCTGCAGGCCGATCAGCACCAGCGCCACCGAGACCGAATGCAGCGTCTGGACGCCGAAAAACCCGGCAACGCCGAGGCCGAGCGGCCAGACCAGGGGAAAGGCGATCCACCGCACGACGGCCCCAATCCCTGCCATCATCATGATCGTCACGACCGAGAAGGCGCCGAAGAAGCGGGTGAACATCATGAACATGCAGACTTCGGACACCACGCCCCATGCCCACAGCAAGCCGACGACCGAATCGCCGATGCCGATCGATTTCCAGTAGATCGAGACGAAGCCGTAGAGGAAGGCGTGGCTGGCGGTGATGACGCCAACGCCGATGGAAAAATACAGGAAATACGGGTTGAGAAGTTTTGGCGCCGACTGCTGGATGTCGGTGGCCGAAAGCGGCGAGGCACGGCGCGGACGGCCAAGGCGCGGCGCCAGCAACCCGGCGGCAAGGGCGGCTGCCAGCGATATGAAGATGATCACCGGAACGGCCCCAGGGCCGGTTGCCGACAGGATGAAGCCACCGGCGACATTGGCGAACAGGTAGGAGATCGAGCCCCATTTGCGCATGCTGGTGTAGTTCGAGCCGAAGCGGCGCACGCCCGACAGCGCCAGCGAATCGGCGATCGGCGAATGCGGTGTCCAGACAATGGTCAGCGCCAGCGACACCGCCAGCACCATGGCATAGGTCGGCGTCAGGAAATAACCGGCAGACAAGAGCAGCGCGGCCGCCACCAGCGCGACATAGACATCGGCGCGATCCCTGGCCCTGTCGGCCAGCGCGGTCAGCAACGGCGTCGTCACCACGCGCAGGAACATCGGCGCCGCCAGGATCACGGCGATCTGCTCGGCATGGAAACCCTTGGCCTGCAGCCACAGCGGGAAGTAAGGCAGATGCGTTCCGAGCGGCACGAACAGCGTCGCGAAGATCAGGCTGATGCGCAGTTCGAAATGGCGCGGCTTGACGAGCTGTTCGGGCGAAAGCGGCGGCAGGGACATGAATCGATCCAATAACGCTGCACTCGACCGGACGGCAACGCGTGTCGATCCCTTAACATAGGCGAAAACCGGGCGAAACCGGTTGGCCTAATCGATTGATCCCAGAGCCGAAATGAACTCAGGCGCTATGCAGCCTGCCCCACCCGGTCCTCGATGAGCATCGGGATGAAGGGCTCGTCCGGCGCCTCGGGCAGCACCTGCGCCCAGGTCAGAATTTCCAACCGGCCGTCAAAGTGCTCGACAACGGCGGTGCAGCTTTCCACCCAGTCCCCGGTGTTGACGTACTGGACATCGCCAAAATTCTCGATGGCGGCATGATGGATATGGCCGCAGATGATGCCGTCGACATGCGAGCGGCGCGCTTCCTCCGCAAGCATGGTCTGGAACGAGCCGATGAAGTTCACCGCCTTCTTAACGTTGGCCTTGGCCCAGGACGAGAACGACCAATACGGCAGGCCGAGCAATTGGCGAAGCCGCGTGACGACCCGGTTGACCAGCATCGCCGCGTCATAGGCGTGGTCGCCAAGGTATGCGAGCCAGCGCGCGTTGTGGACGACGGTATCGAACTGGTCACCGTGGATGACGAGCAGGCGTTTGCCGTCGGCGGTTTCGTGGATGGCGCGGTCGGCGACGACGATGCCGCCGAAATGCACGCCCTGGAACTGGCGCGCGAATTCATCATGGTTGCCGGCGATGTAGGTGATGCTGGCGCCCTTGCGCGCCTTGCGCAGCAATTTCTGCACGACGTCGTTGTGGCTTTGCGGCCAGTGCCAGCTTCGCCGCAACCGCCAGCCATCGACGATGTCACCGACAAGATAGATGATGTCGGCGTCGTGATATCTAAGGAAGTCGATCAGGAATTCGGCCTTCGCCGCCTTCGATCCAAGGTGGACGTCGGAAATGAACATGCTGCGGAAAGTGCGGGGCTCTTGGCCGGACATCGCGATTTCACCGTTGCTTTCGCCCAGCCTATGACCCGATTCATGCAACAACCGTATGACGGTTGCGATTGGTCCAGCCGAGGGACTAGCTTGCCGCCGGCTCAAGAGGAGAAAATCATCATGGATCTCGGTATTCGCGGAAAGAAGGCTATCGTCTGCGCTTCGAGCAAGGGGCTTGGGCGCGGCTGCGCCATGGCGCTGGCCGAGGCGGGCTGCGACATCGTCGTCAACGGCCGCAACGCCGAACTGGTGGCGAAAACCGCCGCTGAGCTGCGCGAGCGCTATGGCGTGGCGGTCAAGGAGGTGGTCGGCGACGTCTCGAAACCCGAAGTGCAGAAGGCGCTGCTCGCGGCCTGTCCGGACCCGGACATTCTCGTCAACAACAATGGCGGCCCGCCGCTGCGCGATTTCCGTGAACTCGATCGCGCGAAGATCCTCGAAGGCGTCACCCAGAACATGGTGACGCCGATCGAGCTGGTGCAAGCGGTTCTTGACGGCATGGCGGCGCGTGGCTTTGGCCGCATCGTCAACATCACCTCGCTGTCGGTCTACGTTCCCATCCCCGGCCTCGATCTGTCGTCGGGCGCGCGCGCCGGCCTGACATCGTTCCTCGCCGGCGTGGCACGGACGGTGGTGGATCGTAACGTGACCATCAACAGCCTGCTGCCCGGCAAGCTCGATACCGACCGGCTGCGCGGGCCGCATGAGGCCGGCACGGTCGAAGACCCAGCCGCCGCCGCCGCGCGCAAGACCCGCATCAGCGCCGATGTTCCGGCCAAGCGGCTCGGCACGCCGGAGGAGTTCGGCCAGATCTGCGCCTTCCTGTGCTCGGTTCATGCCGGATATCTGACCGGGCAGAACATACCGGTCGACGGCGGTCTGTACGTCAGCGCCTTTTGATCGACAGGCCTGTCATGCAGCACGACTCATCTGGCATGAAATCCGCATAAGCATTTGATTGATTGTTGTTTTGGACGCGCCGCCGGGTAGAGCTGCCGGCGCGTCAATTAGCGTCGCGAAAAAGCTTGGCCGCATGCTAAAAGGACTCTCCAGGCAGATATCGAGGGAGCGGCCGCATGGAAGGCGAGAACAAAAAGACGGCACGTTCGGATCTCGATGAAGCCGCGCTCTACTTCCACAAATATCCAAGTCCGGGAAAGCTCGAGATCCAGGCGACGAAGCCGCTCGGCAACCAGCGCGATCTCGCGCTCGCTTATTCGCCAGGCGTCGCCGCCCCTTGCCTCGAAATCCGTGACGATCCGGCGACCGCCGCCGACTATACGGCGCGCGCCAATCTGGTCGGCGTCGTCTCCAACGGATCGGCGGTGCTCGGCCTCGGCAATATCGGACCGCTTGCCTCCAAGCCGGTCATGGAAGGCAAGGCTGTCCTGTTCAAGAAGTTCGCCGGCATCGACGTGTTCGACATCGAGATCGACGCGCCGGGGATCGAGCGCATGGTCGAGACGATCTCGGCGCTGGAGCCGACCTTCGGCGGCATCAACCTGGAGGACATCAAGGCGCCCGAGTGCTTTGAGGTGGAAGAGCAGTTGAAAGCCCGCATGGGCATCCCGGTGTTCCACGACGACCAGCATGGCACCGCCATCATTGTCGCAGCTGCCGTGCTCAACGGACTGGAATTCGCCGGCAAGGCCATTTCGGACATCAAGATCGTCACCTCCGGCGCCGGCGCGGCGGCCCTTGCCTGCCTCAATCTGCTGGTTTCGCTCGGCGCGCGGGTGGAGAACATCTGGGTCACCGACCGTTTCGGCGTCGCCTACAAGGGCCGCATCGACGAGATGGACCGCTGGAAAGACCCCTATGTGAAGGACACCGAGGCGCGCACGCTGGCCGATGTCATCCCCGGTGCCGACGTCTTCCTCGGCCTCTCGGCGGCAGGCGTGCTGAAGCCGGAACTGCTGCAGCACATGGCGCCAAAACCATTGATCCTAGCGCTGGCCAACCCCAATCCGGAGATCATGCCGGAGGTGGCAAGGGCCGCCCGGCCCGACGCGATGATCTGCACGGGGAGATCGGATTTTCCCAATCAGGTCAATAACGTATTGTGCTTTCCTTACATCTTCCGCGGTGCGCTGGACTGCGGCGCGAGCGCCATCAATGAAGAGATGAAGATGGCCGCGGTGCGCGCGATCGCGGCGCTTGCCCGCGAGGAGCCTTCGGACGTTGCCGCGCGCGCCTATTCCGGCGAGACGCCGGTCTTCGGACCCGAATTCCTGATCCCCTCGCCCTTCGATCCGCGCCTGATCCTGCGCATCGCCCCCGCCGTCGCCAAGGCGGCCTGCGACACCGGTGTCGCCACGCGGCCGATCACCGACTTCGCCGCCTATATCGACAAGCTCAATCGCTTCGTCTTCCGTTCCGGGCTGGTGATGAAGCCGGTGTTCTCGTCGGCCAAGGCCTCGACCGCCAAGCGTGTGATCTATGCCGAGGGTGAGGACGAACGCGTGCTGCGCGCTGCCCAGGTGGTGCTCGAGGAAGGCATCGCCGAGCCGATCCTGATCGGCCGGCCGCATGTGGTCGAGGTCAGGCTGAAGCGCTACGGATTGCGCATCAGGCCCGGTGTCGATTTCGGCCTCATCAACCCGGAAGACGACCCGCGCTACCGCCACTATGTCGATCTGCTGATCGAACTCGCGGGCCGGCGCGGCGTGACGACGGAGGCCGCGCGCACCATGGTGCGCACCGACAACACGGTCATCGCGGCGCTCGCCCTGAAGCGCGGCGACGCCGACGCCATGATCTGCGGCCTCGAGGGCCGCTTTGCCCGCCATCTGCGCAATGTCACCCTGATCATTGGCCCGCGTGCCGGCATCAGGGATCATGACCTGTCGACGCTGTCCATGCTGATCTCGCAGCGCGGCATCATCTTCCTCACCGACACCTATGTCTCGGTTGATCCGACGGCGGAAGAGATCGCGGAGATGACCATTCTGGCGGCGGAGGAGATCAGGCGCTTCGGCATCGAGCCCAAGGCTGCCCTTCTGTCGTTCTCGGATTTCGGCTCGCGCGATGCGCCGAGTGCGCTGAAGATGCGACATGCGGCGGCGATCCTGGCGCGGATTGCGCCCGAGTTGCAGTGCGACGGGGAGATGCATGCCGACTCGGCCCTGTCGGAGCAGTTGCGCCAGCGTGTCTATCCGCATTCACGGCTGAAGGGCGAAGCCAACCTGCTGGTATTCCCGAATCTCGACGCGGCCAACATCACGCTGACCGCGCTGCGCACAATGATGGATGCGCTGCATGTCGGTCCGATCCTGCTTGGCACCGACAAGCCGGCACACATACTGACACCGTCGGTAACCTCGCGCGGCGTGGTCAACATGACAGCGCTGGCGATCGCCGAAGCCGCACAGCAGGCACAGGCGATCGCCAATCTGGGCTAATTCAGCTCCTGCGGGTTCGGCTTGGCCAAGCCTCGAAGGGCCGCATGGTGCTCTGACACAACCTTGTCCGAACAAGTGTTGCAGGCCGGCAACTTTTGATTGCGAAAATTTGGCGCTTGCCGAAGGTGGATTTCTCAGGGAAGGCCGATTTGATACAGTTAAGTCGTCTGGTTTGGCGGCGAGGATACCATGAGAGGCCTGTTGCTTGCATCTGCAATGCTGTCCCTGGTTGGCGGACAGGCGTTCGCCGCCGACGCTATTGGTGCTGAACCCACAACCGTCCACGACTGGTCCGGCGTCTATGTCGGCGGGCATCTTGGCTATGGTTTCGGTAGATCCGACGCGGTTTTCAGTACGCCCAACACACCAACGTTTCAGGCGAGCCAGGACTACGATATCGACGGTTTCCTGGGCGGTGTTCAGGTCGGCTACAACTACCAGATCAATTCGGTGGTTCTCGGCGTCGAGGCCGACATCGCGGGCGCCGACATCAAGGGGCACTCGAACGAAATCAACGTTGGCGTTCGCGGCGATACTTACGACACCAAGGTGGACTGGTTTGGAACGCTTCGCGCCAGGGCAGGCTATGCGTTCGATCGCACCCTGGTCTACGGGACCGGTGGCTTGGCGTTCGGGAGCGTCGAAAACCGGTATCTCGACGGCCCCTTCAACAGCTTTTCCGAGAAGAGCACCAAGACTGGATGGACGATCGGCGCAGGCCTGGAGCAGGCGCTCACCGACCATTGGTCCGCGAAAGTCGAATATCTGTATGTCGATCTGCGAGACCAGACCATCGACTACGGCGGCAGCAACACCGTGTTCGACAATACGTTCAATGCGGTCAAAATCGGCATGAACTACAAGTTCTGACCGCGACCTGGAAACGGCTGACCTATATATGTCCTTTGCGTCGCTTGGCTGATTGAGATCAGCACGTTGTCACGACGTCAAACCATCGAAGACGCATTGATCACCGGCCTTTAACGCCGGTGTTCGGGCCATGTCCGAAATAGACGGTTAACCGCGAACGGAGTAGCCTCGGCGACGATAGGCAAGCGGGGTTCAGGAGAATGGCAAGCGGAGGGTGGAAGCAGGCGCATGCTGCCATGCTGCTTGGCCTCCTGCTTTCCGGCGCCGCGGTCACCGAGCCACAGGCCGCCCCACGGGTCTGCCGCCAGTTGGAAGCCGATCTTGCCGCAGCCTCGCGCGGTGGCGGTGGTGGCCCCGCGTTGATCCGGAAATACGACGCCGCCATCGCCAGGCAACGCGAGCAGATCTCGAAGGCCCGCGGCCAGTCCAGCAGCGCTGGCTGCGGCTTTTCGCTGTTCGGCCGCAACGTCAACCAATGCGCCGGGCTCAATGCCACCATCGAGCGCATGAATGCCAATCTCGATGCCTTGCAAAGCAAACGCGAGCGGCTGGCCGACGGCGGCAGCTCGCGCCGCGATCGCGGACGCATCCTGGCGGCGCTCGACGCCAATGGCTGCCGTGACGACGACAACACGATTGCTCCACGGGGCGCGCCACTGCAGGAAGCCGACCGCGTGCACGGCAACGCAAACCTGTTCGACCAGCTTTTCGGCGGCAATAGCCGGCAGATCGATTCACTCGACACACTCGACCAGCCTGACGATCCCGGCGAGGAGCGCAACGTCCGCCGAGTGCTCAACCAGCCCGGCATAACGGACTTTCCGAGCGTCGGCGGCCAGTTCCACACCACTTGCGTGCGCACCTGCGACGGCTATTTCTTTCCGATGTCGAACGCCGCCTCGCCCAGCGATTTCGAACGCGACCAGAAGAATTGCGAATCGAGCTGCCCCGGCACCGAGATGCAGGTTTTCTATTCGCGCGGCATGGACGACGATTCGGCATCGATGACGTCATCGGTCACCGGCAGGCCTTACAGCGAATTGCCGACCGCCTATCTCTACAAGCAGCCCAACATGTCGCGGCCGCCGGCCTGCGGCTGCAACGCGGCGCAGAATTTCCAGATCATCGGCGGCAATCCACCGTATCAGCAGCAGTCGCAGCCCGAAACCGACGCGGCACCGCTCGTTCCGGTTCCAGTTTCCAAGCCCGATCCGGGCGCCGACCCGGAGACGCTCGCAAACATTGAAGGCGGACTTGACCGCGAAGCGATCAAGCGGCTTTCCGTCAAGCCGGTGACGTCGTCAGTGTCCGCTGTGCCGCCGGAGCAGCGCAAGGTCAGGGTCGTCGGGCCAGCGTTCCTTCCCGACCCATCAGCGGCAATAGATCTGCAAGCTCCGGCCCCGAAGGCAGTCCGGTAAGGGCGAGCCTGAGCGGCATGAACAACGCCTTGCCCTTGCGGCCGGTCGCTTCCCTGATCTTGCCCGTCCAGTCCTTCCAGACCGTCCCGCCCCAGGGCTCCTCCGGTAACAGGTTGAACGCCTGACCTATAAAATCGCGGTCGTCATCGGAAAACTCCGGCTTCTCCTGCGGCCCCTCGCGCAGGATACGCCACCAGTTCACGGCATCGGCCAGCCTGTCGAGATTGCCACGCACTGTCAGCCAGAAAGGTTCGGCTTGCTCACCTGAGACGCCAAGCACGATCAGCCGGTCTCGCGCCTCGGAAAACGGCATATGATGCAGCAGCGCCCGGTTGAGCACGAACAGCTCGTCCGGATCGAACTTGGCCGCGGATTTCGATGTCGCCGCCGGATCGAAGCGTTCGGCAAGCTCGGGCATCGTCGGCACCGCAGAAACGTTCTCCGAGGTGCCCACCAGCACGGCAAGCGAAGCAACAGCCATCGGCTCGATCCCGTCCTCGCGCAGGCTCTCGATGGAAAGCGCACCGGTGCGCTTTGACAGTCCCTCGCCCGATGCGGTGGTCAAGAGGTTGTGGTGACCGAACACCGGCGGCTCGGCACCCAGCGCCTTGAACAGGGCGATCTGCACGCCGGTGTTGGTGACGTGGTCGTCGCCGCGGATGACATGGCTGACGCCCATCTCGATGTCGTCGACAACGGAGGGCAGCGTATAAAGATAGGTGCCGTCCTCGCGCACCAGGACCGGGTCGGACAGCGAGGCCAGATCGACGGTCTCCTCGCCGCGTACCAGATCGTTCCAGTGGACCTCGGTGCGCTCGGGTTGCTGCGGATCGCTCGAGAAATTGGGCAGCAGGAAGCGCCAGTGCGGGCGGCGGCCGTCGGCCTGGTATTCGGCGACCTGCTCTCGCGTCAGCGCCAGCGCCTCACGGCCGTAGACCGGCGGCAGGCCGCGCGTGCGGCGCACCTTGCGCCTGAGATCGAGCTCCTCCGGCGTTTCGTAGCAGGCATAGAGAACGCCGGCCGCCTTCAACCTCTCGGCCGCCGCGTCATAGACCTCGAAGCGCCGCGATTGATATTCGGTGGCGTCCGGGAAAATACCCAGCCAATGCAGGTCATAGAGGATGGCGTCGGAAAACTCCTGCTTCGACCGGGCGATGTCGGTGTCGTCGAAGCGTTGGATGAAGCGGCCCTTGTTGTTCAAGGCGAACAGCCAGTTGAACAAGGCGGTGCGCGCATTGCCGATATGGATGCGGCCGGTCGGCGACGGGGCGAAACGAACGGTGACTGTCATGAGCGGGGCGTACCGGATGCTTTTGTGATTGACAAGACGCGCCCCCGCGCTGCGCGGCAGACATAGAACATGGCGCGCGCAATGAAAAGACCAGGGGCGGCGTGCGCCTTGGGCGGCGCATAGGCGGCGGCCAGCCGGTGGAGCCCAGGCCGGTCGAGATAATGATGCCGTTCGACGACCGCCGCTCGGTCCGGTCGCAATGGGTCAACGCGTAGAGGGCTGACGCCGACGAACAGGTCGTTGAGGGCGATCAGCGGCCGAAGTCGTCGGAACTGAGGCGGGTCCATCGGTCGCCCATCAGCCCACCGATAAAGATGTCGCCGGAGCGGACCGCTTGCGTGACCTCGGCAATTCGCGAGTGGACCATCGTCCCCCCGGCATAGCGGAAGAAGAGATTCCTGTAGCCGAAAAGCTGAGGCATGAATTTGCTCTGCGTCTGCCCGGTGATGCCTACGCAGCCCATGTCCCAGGCGGCCGCGATAAGGCCATCCAGCGTTGCGCCCCAGTGAGATCCGGACGCCTGGATTTGCAACAGGCTCGCGATATCGCCGGCTTGACCGTAGAAGGCATAACAACCGAGCATTTTGCCCGTTTCGTCGTAAGTCCCGCCGAAATGAAGTGGGCCGTCCGCCCGCTTCTCGGCCGCCAGCGCGAGCAGCCGTGGCAGCTCGCCATCCTTCCAACTCGGTCGAAGAGAGTAATCGGACAGGAGGGTCGGCAGCCGCTCGGCAAATTGCGTGACGTCGATCGGCTCACGGTGGACCCGCTGCGACGATGAAAGCTGGACCGGAGGCTCGAACCTCCCTTTCGCAAGAGCATCGAATGCCCGCGCGCAGGGATCGAGTGCCAAGCGAGGCAGGCCGGGCCATTTACGGCGCAATGCGGCGGCGGCCATCGCGGCCGGCCGGAAAATACAGGTCCATCCCAGACAATGCACCGGCAGGAGCTGATACTTCATCGGACGCGCGAACGCCAAGGATATCCGGTTGGCCGAATCGGTCAGTTGCAGATCGAATTCGCCTTGATGCACGGCACGCAGCAATTGCGGTCCGGCCGAGCCGTGATCGGTGTCGGGGTCTGCCATGAGCGGACCGATGATGGCCGCATTCAATGCCGCTCCGTTGAGCTCGTAGCGGGCTTTCAGGACGCCGAGGAACCCACCCAGACGACCCTGCCGGTTGATCTGGACAAGAGCGTTGCTCGAACCGGACTGGCCGGCAGGGTCAAGATAAATCTCTCTCATATACGCGGCCGTCTCCGCGATCGCGCGATCGAGGAGGCGACGCCGCCGGCGAAACTTGGTCAGGAAGAGTGCGGCGACACGCTCGAGATCTTCGGCAGCGAGCGGCCGAACCGAGCCGTGCTGAGATTCCAGCACCGACGGCGCAGCCACCTTTTCCGGAGCGGTGTTTGCGGAAACAAGATGCATCGTGAAGCCTATGGAAGACGTCTGCCGAAGGGCGAAATCCCACGCTGATCAATCGGATCCCAGGCCACGCATAGACCACCTTTGGGTTGCTTTTCGTAAAATATACATTCAACCAAAGGTAGAGACAACATATCTCGATCGGTATTATAAACAAGACGCACCCGCCCGGCTGATCGCGTCTGATAGGGGTGACCTCCGGCCGAAGCTGGAGGCCACCCCCGGGTCAGCCGACAAGTCCCTTGGTCAACTCGAGCGCCTGGCGCTCGAACAGGCGGCGGTAGATGCCGCCCTTCAGCCGGATCAACTCGTCATGCGAACCTTCCTCGACGATATTGCCGCGATCGAAGACCAGCAGCCTGTCTAGCGCGCGCACCGTCGACAGCCGGTGCGCGATGACCAGCGTGGTGCGGCCGACCATCAATCGTTCCATCGCCTGCTGGATCAGCACCTCCGATTCCGAATCCAGGCTCGATGTCGCCTCGTCGAGGATCAGAATGCGCGCATCGGCAAGGAAAGCGCGCGCGATCGCCACGCGCTGACGCTCGCCGCCCGACAGTTTCACGCCGCGTTCGCCGACCAGCGTGCCGTAGCCCTTCGGCAGGCTGGTGATGAAATCGTGCGCGCTCGCCAGCCTCGCGGCATGCTCGATCTCGTCCTGCGTCGCCGTCGGTCGGGCATAGGCAATGTTTTCGGCCAGCGACCGATGGAACAGGATCGGTTCCTGCTGAACGATGGCGATCTGCCCGCGCAGCGATGCTTGAGCCACCTGCGAGATGTCCTGGCCATCGATCAGGATTTTTCCCGCGTTCACATCATAGAGCCGCTGGATGAGCTTGACGAAAGTCGTCTTGCCCGAACCCGAATGCCCTACGAGCCCGACACGTTCACCCGGCGCGATATCGACCGAGAAGTCGCGATACAGCGGCGATCGGTGGTTGCCATAGTGAAAGGTGACGTTGTCAAAGCTGATGCGTCCCTGCGTGATCCGGATCGATTTGGCGCCGGGCCGGTCCTCGATGCCGAGCGGTTCGGACTGGAAATCGACCAGTTCCTCCATGTCGTTGATCGAACGCTGCAGATTGCGGATATGCGTGCCGATATCCCTGAGATAGCCCTGCAGCACGAAGAACGAGGTCAGCACGAAAGCGACGTCGCCGGCGCTCGCCTGCCCCCACGACCACAGCATCAGCGCCAGGCCGATCACAGCGGCGCGCATGACCAGCAGCAACGCCCCTTGCGTGGTGCCGTTGATGGTGCCACGCACCCAGGTGCGCCGCGTGCGCGCACGCCATTTGGCGATGACCCTGGCGAGGCGGCGCTCCTCGCGCTCCTCGGCGCCAAAGCCCTTGACCACGGCGTTGCAGCTCACCGCGTCGGCCAGCGAACCGCCGAGGCGCGTGTCCCAGGTGTTGGCAAGCCGCGCCGCCGGCGCGACATAGCCAAGCGACAGCATCGCCGTCACCGTGATGAACAGCACTGAGCCGGCAGCAACGACCACGCCCATCAGCGGCCAGAACCAGCCGAGCAGCAGGGTAGAGCCGGCGAGCATGACGACCGACGGCAAGAGCGCAATGAGGATGGTGTCGTTGAGCAGATCGAGCGCCCACATGCCGCGCGTCACCTTGCGCACGGTCGAGCCGGCAAAGCTGTTGGCGTGCCAGTCGGTGGAAAAGCGCTGCACACGGTGGAAGGCATCGGCGGCGATGTCGGCCATCATCTTCAGCGTCAGTTCGACGATCCCCATGAAGGCCAGGTTGCGCAGTACGACGCCTGTAAGAGCCAAGGCGATCAACATTGAAAACGCCGTCATCGCGGCATTCCAGGCAATCGCGTCCGCCCCGGCGCTGCTGGCAACGGCGTCGACCAGCCGGCCGGAATAGAGGGGCGTCAAGACGTCGGCCAACGTCGACAGCAGGAACCCGCCCATGATGAGCGAAAGCCGCCACGGCTGGCGCCGCCAATGGGTGAGCGTGAAGCCAAGAACGCTGCGAAAGGCGCTCGCGCGCAAATCGATTCTAAAACGAGCCATGATGTCATTCGGGCGCAAACGAGCCCGATCCCGGTAAGGTCGAAAATTGAAGAAGCCGCAAGGGGTCAACAATTGCCCAGAATGCGGAGTGGCATATTTGGCGTCGCGCCCGCAGTCGGGCGGCGAACGGCATCGGCAAAAGCCTGTTCTCGATCCGGCGTCGGCACGAAGGGTAACCCCTCGCGGTGCGCCCGATGAGACCTAGGCTTCGCGGCCTCGCATTACCATTTGAAATACTGCCATTCAGACCTCCCGCAAATCAATCGCGGAGAGGCCCTTATAGAGACACGCTGGTGCATCGCCAAGACGAGCTCACACCAAAAGCGTATCTGGTCCAACCACTGCGATTATTTTGCAACAACGGCTGATCTAGCCCGTCGCCGCGCGCTCTTCATTGCGGAACGCGATCGAGGCGCATGTATCGACCATCGGTCGATGCCTTGAAGCCCAGCTTCTCATAAATGCCGTGAGCGTCACTGGTCGACAGGCTCCAGTGGAAAACAGTCCTGACATCCCGATGGTCGATAAGGGCCTGGACGAGGCGGCTGCCGACGCCCTGCCCGCGATACCCGGGCCAGATGATGATATCGGCGAGATAGGCGAACACCGTGCGGTCCGTGTTCGCCCGGCCAAAGCCGACTTGCTTGCCATCGCTGTAAGCGCCGACGCAAAGCGAATTGGCAAAGGCGCGGCGATGCATCTCCTCGCTGCGCCCGGCACCCCAATAGCTGGCCATCAACAGGTCGGATGTCGCCCGGAAATCAATCCGTGACATGTCGAAGCTGATTTCACAGTCAGGCATGGCTACACTCGCCCTGCGGCATGGCGTGAACTTTCGCTCGGGAAACGGCGTCTAGCCGCGATCCCTGAACCGGTTCGTGATGGGATAGCGGCGGTCGCGGCCGAAATTCTTCCTGGTGATCTTCACACCGGGTGCCGCCTGCCGGCGTTTGTATTCGGCGATGTAGAGCAGATGCTCGATGCGCGTCACTGTCGCCCGGTCATGGCCGCGTGCGACGATATCGTCGACGCCCATCTCGTTTTCGACCAGGCATTCGAGGATATCGTCCAGCACCGGATAGGGCGGCAGCGAATCCTGGTCGGTCTGGTTCTCGCGCAGTTCCGCCGACGGCGCCTTGTCGATGATGTTCTTCGGGATCACCTCGCCGGATGGCCCGAGCGCGCCCGGCGGCACGTGGCTGTTGCGCCAGCGCGACAGCGCGTAGACCTGCATCTTGTAGAGGTCCTTGATCGGATTGAAGCCGCCATTCATGTCGCCATAGAGCGTGGCATAGCCGACCGACATCTCGCTCTTGTTGCCCGTCGTGACGACCATCGAGCCGAATTTGTTGGAGATCGCCATCAGGATGGTGCCGCGGGCACGGCTTTGCAAATTCTCCTCGGTGATGCCTTCCTTGGTGCCTTCGAACATCTGTGTCAGCGCGTGCAGAAAGCCTTCGACCGGCTCGAAGATCGGCACGATGTCGTATCGGCAGCCGAGCGCGCGAGCACAGTCCTCGGCATCCTTGAGCGAGTCCTTCGACGTATAGCGGTATGGCATCATCACCGCGCGCAATCGCTCCTCGCCGAGCGCATCGACGGCAAGGGCCGCGCAGATAGCCGAATCGATGCCGCCGGACAGACCGAGCACGACATTCTTGAAGCCGTTCTTGTTGACGTAGTCGCGCAGGCCCAGCATGCAGGCGCGGTAGTCGGCCTCTTCCCTCCCCGGGATCTTCGACATCGGCCCTTGCGAGCAGATCCAATGATCGCCTTGCCTGTTCCAGGTCGTGACATCGACCGCGTCCTCGAACTGGCTCATCTGGAAGGCCAGTGTCTTGTCCGCGCCGATGGCGAAGGATGCGCCATCGAAGATCAGCTCATCCTGGCCGCCGAGTTGGTTGGCATAGATGATCGGCAGCCCGCATTCGATGACCTGGCGGATGACGACCTGATGGCGGACATCGATCTTGGCGCGGTAGTAAGGCGAGCCGTTTGGCACCAGCAGGATTTCCGCCCCACTTTCCGCCAGTGTCTCGCAGATGCCGACATCGCCCCAGATGTCCTCGCAGATGGGAACTCCGATCCGCACGCCACGGAAATTGACCGGTCCCTGGATCTCGGGTCCGGCCTGGAAGACGCGCTTTTCGTCGAACTCACCGTAGTTCGGCAGATCGAGCTTGTAGCGCTCGGCGATGATCTTGCCGCCATCGGCAAAGACGATCGAGTTGTGCGTGCCGCTCTTGCGCTTCAGTGGCGTGCCGATGATGACGCCCGGGCCGCCATCGGCGGTATCGGCGGCAAAGTCCTGTGCCGCCTTTTCGCAGGCTTTCAGGAAGGCTGGCTTCAGCACCAGATCCTCCGGCGGATAGCCGGCGAGGAAAAGCTCGGTATAGAGCACGAGGTCGGCGCCCTGGCGGGCGGCGTCCGCCCTCGCCTCACGCGCCTTGGCGAGATTGCCGGCGACGTCGCCGACGGTCGGATTGAGCTGGGCAACGGCGATGCGCAGGATATCGGGCTTCTTGGTCATGCCTGCGGTTTAGCGCGGCAAAATTCGCCGGGCAATGGCGTTCATTTGGGCCACTCCAGACCGATTGAGGTATGTCAATCGTGTAGGACCGATTGACATGTGCCATTCGTGTCGGACCGAATGCCATATGCCATTCGTGTCTTGAGCGATCGATGGATTTCGATCGCGCCTGGGCGACCTGCGTTCAGTCCTGGTCACCCACGTATTCGCGCAAGGCTTCCGGCGAATTGTTTTCACCAATCGACATCGCCAGGATGCGCGAAATATGCCGGCGCGGCAGGCCCATCTCCGCAGCCCAGGTGTTGATCTGCACCTGGATCTTGTCGAGATCCTTCTTCGAGGTCGGGCTCTCGGCGATGTCGAGGCCGGCGTCGCATAGCGCCGCCGCCATATCGCCTGAAATGACGAAGGCGTCCCAGCCCAGCCAGCGCAGAAGATACTGCCCGGTATTGCCGCCGAGCCGGCTGCCATGCTTGCCGAGATAGGCCATCAGTCCGACCTGGTCGCCGGCCGGCCAGTTGGCCAGGAATTTGCCGAAGCCTCCATGCTCCTTCGATACGCGCTCGACGAACGCGGCGTTGTCACGCACGGACTTGATCTTCTGCGGGTTGCGAACGATGCGCTTGTCAGCCGTCAGATCGTGCCAGAAATCATCGGGCTGGAACAAAAGCCGCTTCGGCTCGAAGTGGAGAAAAGCCTCCTCGAAGCCCGGCCATTTCTGTTCGATGACGCGCCAGACGAAACCGGCGGCAAAGACGCGCTCGGCCATCGTCGACAAAATGCGATCGTCCGTGATCTCGGCCACGGCCGCATTGTCGGGCACCGGCCCCAGCAGCGACGAAAGCTCCGCCTCGCCGCCCTTGCGTTTGGCCGCACGAGCGCGGATTTTGGCGAAATCTGGCATTCTGCTCCGATCTCCATGTCGTGCTTTTGACGACCCCGCATCTTCCTATATGGAAACCAGGCTGCCAAGCCGATGCTTTTGTACGGAGACATCCATGAACAGAACCGTGCCCGAACTGGCCAACCGCTGGCTGAGGCGAAACCCGGAGAACCTGAGCGAGCTCGAGAGGCGGGTGCTGCAGAGTACCGTAGACCGCAAGCCTATATCTCAGGACATCAACAACAGCCTTGCCGGCATTCAGGGTGCAGGCGACCGTATCGCCGACGCCATCGCCCGTGTCGGCGGCTCGTGGGCGTTCATCCTGTCCTTCATCGCCTTCCTGATCCTCTGGATAGGTGCCAATTGGTGGCTGCTGGGGCGAGATTCGTTCGACCCCTACCCCTTCATCTTCCTCAATCTCGTCCTCTCGATGATCGCTGCCTTGCAAGCGCCGGTGATCATGATGTCGCAGAACCGCCAGGCCGCGCGCGACCGCATCGACGCCGCCCATGATTACGAGGTCAATCTCAAGGCCGAAATCGAGATCATGGCGCTACACGAAAAGCTGGACGAGTTGCGCCACAGCCAGATCATCGGCATGCGCGACGAGATCGCGCAGATAGCCGAACGGCTGAAGCGGATCGACGAACGGCTCACTCCCCAGACCCAGCCCTCATGACGGACGCTATCCATCATTTCATCGAACAGTATGGGCTGCTTGCCGTCTTTTTCGGCTGCGTCGCCGAGGGTGAAAGTGCTGCTATCCTCGGCGGCTTCTTCGCGCATCAACAGGTCTTCGTGCTGTGGCACGCCTTCGTCGCGGCCGCCCTCGGCGCGTTTGTCGGCGACACCTTCTTCTTCATCCTGGGACGAAGCTTTGCCGACCATCGCTATGTCGTCAGATTGCGCAAGCGGCCTGGTTTCCGCCGCGCCTTTCGCCTGCTCAACACCCATCCCAACATTTTCGTGCTGTTGAACCGCTATGTCTACGGCATGCGCCTCGTCGGCGGCATAGCAGCAGGGCTGTCGCGCATCACGGTGCAGCGTTTCGTTATGCTCAACGCGCTTTCATCGACCATCTGGGCCGTTCTGTTCGGCACCATCGGCTATGTTTTCGGGCTGGGCGCCGAACACATTGTCGGACAGGCACTGGCCCACCATGAACGGTTGTTGATCGCGCTTGCCATTGGCTTGGCGGTTGCGGTCGCTGCCTGGTTCGTCGCCCACCATGGCGCGAGGAAACAACGCGCCAGGGAGAGTTGATCGTCAGTCAATGCCGAGCGCCCGATCGCCCCGATCGAGGATCAGCGGGATGATCAGGTCTTCCTCGTCGGCAAGATGCCGGGTCAGCATGGCGATCAGCCGGCTGTTTTCGGCGGCATAAGCGTCGGCGGCAAAGCGCTGTCTGTCCTCGCTCTCCTGAAGCGTGTTGATGAAGACATTGGCTGCCTCGGCATTGCGCTCCAGCCCATCGTGAATGGTGTGGTGATCGGCATCGAGAATCTCGAAACCGCGCGTCAGGCGCGTCTCCGCTTGGGCGAAGACCGGAAAATAATGATGATCCTCGACATTGTGGTGACCGTCGAGATGGCCGAGAAAATGATTGAGGCGCGGCGCGAACCAGCGCGCGAAGTCGGGCGCCGTCAGCCTGCCCTCGCGATAGTCGCCAATGCCGTTGGTCAGCATGCCGCCGAGTTCGCGGAACATGTCGTGCCGCTGCAGCCACATGGTGGCGACGCCATGGATGTTGGCATGGCCCTGCCAGTTTTCGCGCGGGTATTTTTCGGCCAGCCAGCGCAGATCGTCCGGCAGCCGCACCCGTTCAAGCAACAGAAAATTGCCGGCCCCGCTCATGGCAGTCTCCTTTGGTGACCGTCATGTAGGGATCGAAAGGCTGGAAGGCCATAGCAGACATAGATCTCGTCATCCCGGGAAGACGGCGCGTCGTGACGCCCCGTTGGTGGCCAATGCTCCAGATCGATGCTTGAGCCGCCGGGCTGGCCTTACCGCCTTGGCCTCCTGTCGCGCGGCAGAGCGCTGACGAACCGCTTGATTGCCTCGAGCACCGGTTGCTGAGCGCCCGCAAAGAACCAATGATCATTGCCGTCGAGTTCAACGAACTGAGCGCCAGCGATTTGGCTTGCCATGTCGCGGCCCGCCGCAATGCGCACGGCCCGGTCATCCCGGCGGTGCAGCACCAGCGTGGGCACGGAAACCCGTGGCAGGAGGTGTCTCACGTCGGTGTCGCGCAACGCCTCGAGCACGGCCCAAATACCGCCGGGACTGGAGGCCGCGCGCAACAGCCCGGCCCACCAGGCCCTCGCTTGCGGATCACGCGAAAGGCTCGGCCCGAAGGTTTCGATCCCGGCAGGGCCACCCCATTCGGTGACGAGCTGCTGGCGCCAGGCGTCGTATTGGCTTGCCCGCAACGCGTGCGGAAAGTCCGGCGCCCAGCAGCCTTTGGCCAATGAGCCGAACAGAATGAGGCCAGCCACGAGGTGGGATTGATCGGCCGCGAACTTGATGCAGGCCGGCCCGCATTCCGACGCCCCGAACAGGACGACCCGACGCGCGTGCGCTGCCCGCAGGACAGTGCCGATATCCTCGGCCGTGACTTCGACGCTCGGAGCCGATCCGACCCGGTCCGACAGCCCGATCCCGCGGCGATCGAACAAGATCAGCCGCCCAAGCGTCATCAAGGAAAGTAGAAATGCCCGGCACGAGGGAAGCTCCCAAAGCCGTTCCACATGCGACACGAAGCCAGGCATGATCAGGATATCGAGCTCGCCGCTTCCGTATGTCTGATATGCCAGGTGTACGCCGGCGCCCTTTACGTAGAGTGTTGTTGGAACAGCATGGGCCAGCGGCGCCGTGGCGGGCTCCATGAGTGCTTCGGTTGCGGCTTCGGGCGCAATCCCAAGCTCGTCGCGCAGTCGCTGTCTCAGTGCCGCGTAGTGTCGTTCCGCCGAACTTCGATCGCCGGCAAGCAGCAGGCTGCGGATCAAATGTCGGCCATACACCTCGCTCAGCGGATCGAGCTCGACAAGGCGTCCCGCGTGCGCTGCCGCGGCAAAATGTTCGCCGGCGGCATTCTTGTCATGCACGAGGCGTTCAAGCCCATGCATCAGCCGCCCCCTGAGCGCCTCGCGGCGATAGAACGCCCAATCGTCGAACTCGGGACAATCGTGCAGAGAGAAGCCCGCTAGGAAATCACCCCGATAGCGCAGGCAGGCTTCCTCGAAAGCGCCCCCATCGCAGGCGCTCTCGAACAGATGCGAGTCAACTTTCAGTTCGACCGCCGGAGACCACCGCACGCTGGTGCGATCGGTCTCGAAAATATGCCGGCCGAGCGCAAGCTCGATACGATGAAGCATGCGCCGCAATCGCGCGCGGGCGGTCTCCAGGGGACTTTCGGGCCATAGCAGCGTGGCCATGACCTCTCGTGCAACAGCGCCCCGGGCCTCCGCGAGATAGATCAGCAGTGCGAGACCCTTGCGCAGGTTCAGCTTGATCGGGCGGTCGTCACCGTGGATCTCCGGAAACCCGAATGTCTGAAGCGAGAACCCAGTCATGAAATCTCCCGTTGCCTGTCGGCGCCCCAAGGGACGCGCAGGGGACGGTCCATGGATAACAGTCAGACCTGATCGAGCCTGATCGCTATCGCAGACACCTGCATGCGGCACCGCTGGCGCCGGCACAATAGGGAAACAGCCATGTTCGCACGCCTCCTGATCCTATTCTACGCCATCCTGAGCTATGCCGTATTCCTTGTTTCATTTCTCTACGCGCTCGGTTTTGTCGGCAACTTTCTCGTGCCCAAGTCGATCGATGTCGGCGGCCCGACGAATGTGAGCGAGGCCATCGTCATCGACCTGCTGCTGCTCGGCCTATTTGCAGTTCAGCACAGCATTATGGCGCGCCCGGCCTTCAAACGATGGTCGGCCACGATCTTTCCGGTGGCCTGCCAGCGCAGTACCTACGTGCTGCTCTCCAGCCTGATCCTTCTGCTGCTGTTCTGGCAGTGGCGGCCGATCCCGATCCAGATCTGGCAGGTCGACGGAATTGCGGCCTGGTTCCTGATCGGCGTCTACTGGCTCGGCTGGTCGATCGTGCTGGCCTCGACCTTCATGATCGATCATTTCGATCTATCCGGCCTGCGTCAGGCTTTCTTCGCGCTACGCGGGGCCGAGATGCCCGGTCAATCGTTCAAGACGCCGCTGCTCTACAAAATCGTGCGGCATCCGCTCATGCTGGGCTTTCTGCTCGCGTTCTGGGCCACGCCTGAGATGACCGCCGGCCATTTGCTGTTCGCGACCCTGACCACAGCGTACATCCTGGTCGGGCTGCAATTCGAGGAGCGGGATTTGATTGCCGAGTTCGGCACGACCTACCTGCGTTATCGCCGGCATGTTCCCATGCTTGTCCCGCTCCCGGGTCGCAAGTTCGTCGATCCGAGGGACGCCGACGTCTAGGGTCTGGACCCTAGATCGGTAGGCCCATGATCCGCTCGATGATGGCGATGCCCCAGACGCCGGCAACGATCAGCACCGAAATCAGCACCGCCAGCGAACCGCAGTCCTTGGCCAGCTGGATGTCGACATTGAACTCGCGGCTGAAGGCGTCGCAGGCCGCTTCGATGCCGGTGTTCAGCACCTCGACCATGATCAGCAGCAGCACCGCGCCGATGAGCAGGGCATAGCCGCGCCACGAGATCGAAACAAACCAGCCGAGCGGCAAGGCGAGCGCAAGCAGCATCAGCTCCTGCTGAAAAGCCTTCTCGCTGACGGCCAGCTTGCGAAACGCCCGCACCGAATTGAAAAAAGCGTCGATCAGCCGCTGCATGCCAAACCCCTTTCCGAATCACCGGCACGGGATAATGCAATGGCTGGCCAGATCAATGGAATAAGGCGACTTGTCCAAGATTCATTCGGCGACCGGTATGGCAGGCGTCGACTTTTCAAACTGCGGCAGCCCGTCATCGATCGAATAATAGTCGCCCTTGTCGCCGACGAAGATATGGCATTCGCCCTGGAGGTCTGTCGGCCTGTCGAACGATCCAGCCATGACCGAAATGTAATCCTGGTCGCGCGGCTTCCAGAACAGCAGCGATCCGCATGCCTTGCAAAAACCGCGCCTGGCGAAGGCAGACGCCTCGTACCAGGTGATGCTTTCCGCACCTTCGACCACGATGTTGGCGGCGGCGACATTGGTCGCGGCATAGAAATGTCCGCTCTGCTTCCTGCATTGCGAGCAATGGCAGTAGACGACGCCGCGCAGCGCTCCGCGCGTTCTGAAGCGAACCGCTCCGCACAAACACGATCCCCGGTGACTGTCACTCACGTCGAGCCCTCCTTGAAGAACTGCCTGACATCGGCATCGTCACAAGGATTCCAGCTTTACGGCCGCCACACGCAAGCAAATGCGACATGCACTGGTGTGGCGAATCCGAAATCCGGTTTCACTTTTGAAACAGCTCAATGCGCGAATTCCGAAATCAAGCCAACGAACTGGCGTTGTTTCGGATTATTGATGCACAATTCGATGCTTCTGCAGACGCAGGCAGAGAAAACCCCGTGCAATCTCCGCGAATTAAGGAAACTTTAGCGCCGCCGCATTTATGGTCGCTGCAAGTGAAGGTCGTGGGTGGGGACCCGTCTCTTCGCAAATTGTTCTGGACTGTCGGGTTGCGTTCCCCTGGTCGGCGACAATTGGAACCCCGGAAATTCCGCGGCGTGCTCCGAGGGGAAGAGTGAATCGAAGATGCAGCCGGCAGCAATCCAGACCGAACGAAGCACCGACATCGCAGCCACGGTTGTCGCCACGATGCGCCAGCTGGGCGTCCTCGGACTGCCGCGCAACTATGAGATCTTCTACGAGGCGCTGAGCGGCACCAATCGCGAGCTTAGCCTCGCCGTCGTTTCACTGAGCAACCGGCCGACACAGGACGAGCTTGACCAGATCGGGCGCACCTTCTTTGCACATAACCATGGGCCCAGCATCGTCGAGCATGCGCGAGACGTCATCGCCAAGGAGCTCGAGGACGTAGCGCTGCTGCTGAGAAGCGAACGCAGCCACATCGAGAAATACGGCAGGATTCTCGATGAAACATCGAGCGGATTGAGCAGCCGCAGCCTTCTCTCACAGGATCTTCTGCACAAGATCGCCAACGCCATGGCAATTGCCACCAATTCGACGATCGACCACGGCAGGCAGGTCGCCTCGACGCTCAGCGACAAGACCGCCGAACTCGAGAGCGTCAAGTCGAAGCTCGAGGAATACAAGCGGCTAGCCGATACCGATCCCTTGACCCACATCTGGAATCGCCGCGCCTTCGACAAGGAAATCACCAGAATCTACAACAGCAACAAGGGCATCCTGTTCAACGCGTTGATCCTTGCCGACATCGATCGTTTCAAGGACATCAACGATCGCTATGGCCACCCGGTTGGCGACAAGATCATTCAGATCATCGCCGACATTCTCCAGACCAGCATCCGTGGCGACATGTTCGTCGCCCGCACCGGCGGCGAGGAGTTCGCGCTGATCATCGAGGGCGCCAGCGAGGACGCCACCTACGAGATCGCGGAGCGCATTCGCGCACTGATCGAGCAGACGCCGTTCACCAGCAGCCAGACCGGCACGAACTACGGGACCGTCACTGTCTCGATGGGTATCTGTATGGCATCCGAAGCCGATGGTCCCGAAGACCTCTATACCAAGGCCGACCGGGCGCTTTATCGCTCCAAGGTCAGCGGCCGCAACCGCGTCACCAAGCATTCGACGATGGCCGGCCGCGCCGGCAAGAGCTGGCTGCTCTACAAGAAAGACTGATATCTTCGGTCTTTGCCGATCCCCGTCCGCCCGCGCCGGGAGCGCGGGTGCCGAGCTGAAAACAGAAAAGGCGCCGGATTTCTCGGGCGCCTCTTTCATGGGTTCCCTCGGATCGCGGCGAAAATCAGCCGTTGACGGCCTGCTTGTGCTGGACTGGATGGCTCTTCTTGAGCAGATCCGAGACCAGGAAGGCCAGTTCGATCGCCTGGTCGGCATTGAGGCGCGGGTCGCAGTGCGTGTGGTAGCGGTCCTGCAGCTCCTCGGCTGTGATGGCGCGCGCGCCACCGGTGCATTCGGTGACATTCTTGCCGGTCATTTCGACGTGGATGCCGCCCGGATGGGTGCCTTCGGCGCGATGCACCTCGAAGAAGGTCTGCACCTCCTTCAGGATGCGGTCGAACGGCCGCGTCTTGTAGCCGGCGGCCTCGATGGTGTTGCCATGCATCGGGTCCGACGACCAGACCACGCTGCGCCCTTCCTTCTTCACCGCGCGCACCAGCTTAGGCAGATAGTCGGCGACCTTGTCGGAGCCGAAGCGCGCGATCAGCGTCAGCCGACCGGGTTCGTTCTCCGGATTGAGCAGGTCGATCAATTCCAGCAAGCCGTCCGGTGTCAGCGACGGACCGCATTTCAGGCCGAGCGGGTTCTTGATGCCGCGGCAGTATTCGACATGGGCATGGTCGGGCTGGCGCGTGCGGTCGCCGATCCAGATCATGTGGCCGGAGGTCGCGTACCAGTCGCCGGAGGTTGAATCGACACGGGTCAGCGCCTCCTCATAGCCGAGCAGCAGCGCCTCGTGGCTGGTGTAGAAATCGGTCTCGCGCAGCGCGTAGTTGGTTTCCGAGGTGATGCCGACGGCCTTCATGAAGTCCATCGTCTCGGTGATGCGGTTGGCGAGCGACTCATATTTCTCGCCCTGCGGGCTGTCGGACACGAAGCTGAGCATCCAGCGATGCACATTCTCCAGGCTGGCATAGCCGCCCTGCGCGAAGGCGCGCAGAAGGTTGAGCGTCGCCGCCGACTGGCGGTAGGCCATCTCCTGCCGTGCAGGATCGGGAATGCGCGACTTGGCGTCGAACTCGATGCCGTTGATGATGTCGCCGCGATAGCTGGGCAGCGTCACACCGCCCTTGGTCTCGTTGTCGGACGAGCGCGGCTTGGCGAACTGGCCGGCAACGCGACCAACCTTCACCACCGGCTGTGCCCCGGCAAAGGTCAGCACCACGGACATCTGCAGGAAGACGCGGAAGAAGTCGCGGATGTTGTCGGCGCCGTGTTCAGCAAAACTCTCGGCGCAGTCGCCCCCCTGGAGAAGGAAGGCGTCGCCGGCGGCGACGGCCGCGAGCTGCTTCTTCAGCTTGCGCGCCTCACCTGCAAAAACGAGCGGCGGAAACGTCGCCAGCTGGGCTTCCGTGTTCTTCAGCGCGGCAAGATCCGGATAGGCAGGAACCTGCTTGATCGGCTTTGCTCTCCACGAATTCGGCGACCATTTCGTCATCGCTGCACCCAACGCTCTTTCCAGCGGCCTAGACTCCGCCATTCCCGGCCCCATACGGGGGATCGCGGCTCCATACACGAAGCCGATTTCCTATTCTAGACCGGAATTTCAGCGCTGGCGAATGATGGTCGGCAGGTCATTGCAAGTGGTCGGTCAGCCCCAGATAGAAAAAGCCCATCCCCAAAACCAGGCACAAAGGGCTGAAAAGCAAAGTGTCATAGCTGGCGAAGCGTGTTGTCCTGACCTTCTTGAACAAACCGACATATCTCGACCAACTCAGCGCTCGCGCGCTGAAGACGACCGCCCAAAACAGCACAGCTGCCTTCAACCATTCTTGCGGCACCGGCAAATGGATCCCGCCGACGAGGCCAAGAACGAGCAGCAACACCAGCGCCAGTATCAGCCCCACTATTGTGGCGCCGAAGGCCGTCGCCTTCACGGCCGTGCTGCCATCTTCGCGCTGCGGGAGCGAAACGCCAACGCCGATGTGACCGCCGAGACCCCAATAAAGATGAAAGCCGGCTGCGAACAGCAGAATGGCCGAGCAGAGGGCGACGACCGCCATTGTCATGCTTGTCGGGCGGCCTCGTTCACTCGCCTAAGGTGGCGGCCAAGGCCTCCAGTCAGGTCGAGTGCAAGCATGCGGAGCAGCGCGATGGCGCTCCACAGGGGGCGATCCGCGAAAGGCTTGTTGCTGTTGTGCTCGAGCAAAGGATGGGTGAACAGAGCAGCAAGGTAGAAGATGGGAATGATGACGAGGAAGGCCCACCAGACGACAAGAAATGACGCCGCGACCCCGGCGATCGGTGCGAAGAACAGGCCGAGGTAGTGGATAAACCGGGTCGAAGGTTTCGAATGGCCAGCGAGATAGCCGAGCCAGTATTCATCGAAGGTTTGCGGGTTCATGGATTCCCCCTTCAGCGATGAGTTGCAAGACCATCTGAACCCTTGGGCCAAAATACTTCAATTGCCCCAATCGTCGCACATCTCCCCCGCAGATACCGCTTGGTCCCTGCGCTTCAGTTACTTTCCCTTTCAACAACCCACAGGCGGCCGAAGGCCACCGTCCCCGTCAAAAAGGCGCCAGCCATGATACTACGCGGCCTTCTCCACCAGACGCGCCAGCTGCGTCATCACCACAGCGGAGCCCGCCAGCCGCTTCTCGGCCGTTGGCCAGTCGCGCACGAACACGACGCTGTGGTCCGGCCTGATCTTGGCCAATGACCCCTGCTCGCCAATGAACTGGACCAGCCCGACCGGGTTGGAGAACTCGCGCTTGCGGAAATGGATGACGACGCCCTTCGGCCCGGCGTCGAGCTTCTCGACATTGGCTTTGCGGCAGAGCGCCTTGATGAAGACGATCTTGAGCAGATGCTTCACCTCCTCCGGCAGCGGGCCGAAGCGGTCGATCAGCTCGGCGCCGAAGGCATCGATTTCCTCGGTGTTTTCGAGATCGCCGAGACGGCGATAGAGCGCCAGCCTGAGCTGCAGGTCCGGCACATAGCTTTCCGGGATCATCACCGCCGTGCCGACCGCAATCTGAGGCGACCAGCCGCCATCCTGGACTTCGCCGGAATCCTTTACCTCCGCAACGGCCTCTTCGAGCATCTGCTGGTAGAGTTCGAAACCGACCTCCTTGATGTGACCGGACTGCTCTTCACCCAGCAGGTTGCCGGCACCTCTGATATCCAGATCATGGCTGGCCAGCTGGAAGCCGGCACCCAGCGTGTCCAGCGACTGCAGCACCTTCAGCCGGCGCTCGGCAGTGTCGGTCAGCTTGCGGTTGGCCGGCAGCGTGAACAGCGCATAGGCGCGCACCTTCGAGCGGCCGACGCGGCCGCGCAACTGATAGAGCTGTGACAGGCCGAACATGTCGGCGCGGTGCACGATCAGTGTGTTGGCGGTCGGGATATCGAGGCCGGATTCGACGATGGTCGTCGACAAGAGCACATCGTACTGGCCGTCGTAGAAGGCGTTCATGATGTCGTCGAGTTCGCCAGGTGGCATCTGGCCATTGGCCACCGCCACTTTCAGTTCGGGAACGGATTCACGCAGGAAATCATGGATTTCGGCGAGATCGCTGATGCGCGGAACAACATAGAAGGAATGACCGCCGCGATAGCGTTCCCGAAGCAGCGTCTCGCGGATCACCAGCGGATCGAACGGCGAGATGAAGGTGCGCACCGCCATGCGGTCGACCGGAGGCGTTGCGATGAGCGACAGTTCGCGCACCCCGGTCAGCGCCAGCTGCAGCGTGCGCGGGATCGGCGTCGCCGACAGCGTCAGCACATGGACATCGGTCTTCAGGTCCTTCAGCCGTTCCTTGTGCTTGACGCCAAAGTGCTGCTCCTCGTCGATGATCAGCAGGCCGAGATTCTTGAACGAGATCGCGGACCCGAGCAACGCATGGGTGCCGACCACGATGTCGACCTGCCCTTCGGCGATGCCCTTCTTGGTTTCGGCCAACTCCTTGGCGCCGACCAGCCGCGACGCCTGGGCGACGCGGATCGGCAGACCGGAAAAGCGCTGCGAGAATGTCTTGAAATGCTGGCGCGACAAAAGCGTGGTCGGCACTACCACCGCCACCTGGAACCCTTCCATCGCTGCGATGAAGGCGGCGCGCAGCGCCACTTCCGTCTTGCCAAAACCGACATCGCCGCAGATCAGCCGGTCCATCGGCTTGCCGGCGGCAAGGTCATCCCGAACCGAGTCGATCGCCGTCTGCTGGTCGTCGGTCTCTTCATAGGGGAAGCGGGCAGCGAATTCGCCATAGAGGCCCTCGGCCGGCACCAGCGCAGGTGCTGCGCGCATCTGCCGTTCGGCGGCGATGCGGATAAGTTGCCCGGCCATGTCGAGCAGGCGTTTCTTCAGCCGCGCCTTGCGCGACTGCCAGGCGCCGCCGCCAAGCTTGTCGAGAGTCGCCTCGGCCGAATCCGATCCGTAGCGCGATAGAAGCTCGATGTTCTCGACGGGCAGGAACAGCCGGTCGTCGCCGGCATAGTGGATTTCCAGGCAGTCATGCGGTGCACCCACGGCTTCGATGGTGCGCAGGCCGATGAAACGACCGATGCCGTGATCGGCGTGGACCACGATGTCGCCGGCTGACAGCGCCGAGGCTTCGGCAATAAAGTCCGAGGCGCGCTTCTTGCGCTTCGAGCGGCGGATCAGCCGGTCGCCGAGAATGTCCTGTTCGGCGACGACGACCAGTCTTTCGGTCTCGAAACCGGATTCCAGCGGCAGCACGGCAAGGGCCGCCTGCCCAGGCTCGAGCTTTTCCGCCTCCGCCAGCGTGGCGACTTGCTTGAGATTGCCGAGATGGTGCTCAGCAAGGATCTGGCCGAGCCGGTCGAGCGAGCCTTCGGTCCAGCCGGCAATGACGATCCGGCGGCGCGCCGCGCGTTCGTCGGCAATGTGTCTGACGACGACGTCGAAGACATTGACGTTCGGATCGGCGCGCTCCTCGACGAAGCTGCGGCCGTGACGCGAGCCGGCATGAAAGACCTTTTTCGCGCCGGCATCAGGCGCGTCGAAGGGCGTGAAGTCTATCGCCTCACGCGGCCCGAGCGAGGCGATCAGGTTTTCTGGCGAGAGATAGAGCAGGTCCGGCGGCACCGGCTTGTAGGGCACGGCATCCTTGAGCGCGCCGTCGGCCTGCTTCCTGCGCGCTTCGTAGTGATCGAGGATCAGCGTGTGGCGTTCGGCGAGCGCTTCATGCGCCAGATGGTCGAAGACGACAGGTGTATCGGGCAGGTAGTCGAACACGGTCTCCAGTCGCTCGTAGAAGAACGGCAACCAGTGCTCCATGCCGGCGAAGCGCCTGCCCTCGCTGACCGCCGCATAGAGCCCGTCGTCGCGCTGGGGCGCGCCAAAGGCCTCGATATAGGAGCGGCGGAAGCGGCTGATGGTTTCCGGCGTCAGCGCCACTTCGCTCATCGCCTGCAGCGCCATCGACTTGCGCTGGCCGGTGGTGCGCTGGGTGGCGGCGTCGAAGACGCGGATCGATTCCAGCGTGTCGCCGAAGAAATCAAGCCTGAGCGCTTCGGTCCAGCCGGGCGCGAACAGGTCGAGAATGCCGCCGCGCACCGCGAATTCACCGATGCCGCGCACGGTCGGCACCCGCTCGAAACCGGACGTCTCCAGCCGCGACACCAGTGCGTTCATGTCGATCTGGTTGCCGGGCCTAGCGTGGAAGGTCTGGGCCTCGACCAGCCCGGCCGGCGGAATGCGCTGCAGCAGCGCATTGGCGGTGGTGAGGATGACGGCGCGATGTGGCTTCTTCGCCAGCGCGATCATGGCGGTCAGCGCATCGAGGCGCTTGGCGGCAGCGTCCGAGCCGGGCGAGACGCGGTCGTAGGGCAGACAGTCCCAGGCCGGCAATTCCAGCACTGGCAGGCCGGGTGCCGCGAAGGACAGCGCCTCGATGATCGCCGGCAGGCGCTGGCCGTCACGCGCCACGAACAGGACCGGCTTGTCGGGCGCGATCTCGAGTGCTGCCTGCACCAGCGCGAAGGCCTCGTAGCCATCGGCGACACCGTCGACAATGAACTGGCCGGCGCGCCCTTTCGGCAGGCCGATGGTGGGGATGAGGCTCATGAAATCACGTCGTTCAGAATGTCATGGAGTGGCGGAAAGCCAGGATCTTTTGCAGGACGGCACAATCAATATCCGCCGGGACCGGGTGTTCGCCGGTGACCATGGGCAGGAATTCGGTGTCGGGAATGTCGAGGAGCCTCTCATATTGGTCCATCTCCTCGCTGGTCAAGGCGCCGATTTCGGCGTCGGCGAACGTGCCAAGGATCAGGTCCATCTCGCGCAGGCCGCGATGCCAGGAGCGAAACAGCAGCTTGCGGCGACGGGCGTCGAGCCCCTCGCTTGCCAACCCGGCACTTGATCTCGTCGTTCCGGTCATTGTGCCGCATCCTCACTTGCTGCGGCGCATATAGCGTGGATAGAAGGTGCTGTCAGCCTTGCGCTGTGGCCGTCGCGACATAAGCTGACTTCATGCGTCCTTCCCTGCTCGACCCCTTGTTCGTCCCGATCACCTCGCTTGCCGGCGTGGGCCAGAAGGTTGGCGCGCTGATCGAGAAGGTCGTCGCCGCCGATCTCGGCGATCGCGTGGCGCGTGCCGGCGACCTTCTGTTCGTGCTGCCGCACACCGTCATCGACCGCCGCAACCGTCCGGGCATTGCCGGTTCGGCCGAGGGCGCGATCGTCACGCTCGACGTGCGCATCGACCGCCACCAGCCGCCGCCGCGCGGCAACAGGTCGGTGCCATACCGGGTTTACGCCCATGACGATACCGGCGAGATCGCGCTGACCTTCTTCCATGCTCATGCCTCTTATCTTGAAAAGGCGATGCCCGTGGGTGAGCATGTCGTGATCTCCGGCCGCATGGAATGGTTCAACGGCCGCCCGACCATGGTCCATCCCGACCATATCGCGCTCGCCAGCGAGGCGGGGAACCTGCCGCTCGTCGAGCCGGTCTATCCGCTCACCGCGGGGCTCTCGGGCAAGGTGCTGCGCCGGGCGATCGGCCAGGCGCTCGCACGCTTGCCCGTGTTGGCCGAATGGCAGGATAGCGCATTCATGCGCCGACAGAGCTTTCCTGCCTTTGGCGACGCGCTCGCCCGCATCCACAATCCGGCGGACCCAATCGATGTCTCCGTGGACGGTGCCGCCTGGCGGCGCCTCGCCTATGACGAGTTGCTGGCAGGCCAGGTCTCACTGGCGCTGGTGCGGGCTAAAGTCCATCGCCTGTCCGGGCGGCCTCTCATTGGAGACGGCCGCATTGCCGAAAGACTGCGCGAGGCCCTGCCCTATTCGTTGACGGCCAGCCAGGAATTCGCGCTTGCCGAAATCAATGCCGACCTCGCCGATCCCGAACGCATGTTGCGGCTTCTGCAGGGCGATGTCGGCTCCGGCAAGACTGTCGTCGCGCTGCTCGCCATGGCACGCGCGGTCGAGGCCGGAGGCCAGGCAGCACTGATGGCACCGACCGAAATCCTGGCACGCCAGCATCTGGCGACGATCGCGCCCCTTGCCGCCAGGGTCGGGCTGCGGATCGCCATCCTGACCGGCCGTGAAAAAGGCCGCGAACGCACCGACACGCTGGCCGGTCTGGCGAGAGGCGAGATCGACATCGTCGTCGGCACCCACGCGCTATTTCAGGAGACGGTGATCTTCCGCGACCTGGTCTTCGCCGTCATCGACGAGCAGCATCGCTTCGGCGTCCATCAGCGGCTTGCCATCACCGCCAAGGGCGACGCGCCCGACATGCTGGTGATGACGGCCACACCCATCCCGCGCACGCTGGTGCTGACCGCCTTCGGCGACATGGATGTGTCGAAGCTCACGGAAAAGCCGGCCGGCCGCCAGCCGATCCGCACCGTCACGCTGCCGCTCGAACGGCTCGACGAACTGGTCGGCCGCATGGTTGAGGCCGTCGCCGGTGGCCAGAAGATCTACTGGATCTGCCCGTTGGTCGAGGAATCCGAAGAAATCAAGCTGATGTCGGCCGAGGACCGTTTCGCTTCGCTGAAACCGCTGTTCGGCGACCGCATCGGCCTTGTTCATGGCCGCATGAAAGGCGCCGAGAAGGATGAAGCGATGCGCGCCTTCAAAGAGGGCGAGACGCGCATCCTGATCGCCACCACGGTCATCGAGGTCGGTGTCGACGTGCCTGACGCCACTGTCATGGTCATCGAACATGCTGAGCGCTTTGGCCTAGCGCAATTGCACCAGTTGCGCGGCCGTGTCGGACGCGGTGACATCAAGTCTTCCTGTGTGCTGCTCTACAAGGACCCGCTTGGCGAGACGGCCAAGCGACGACTGTCGGTCATGCGCGAGACGGAAGATGGCTTCCTGATCGCCGAGGAGGATCTGAAGCTGCGCGGTGAAGGCGAGTTGCTAGGCACCCGCCAGTCCGGCACGCCGGGTTTCCAGGTGGCGCGCATCGAGGCGCATGCCGACCTTTTGGAGGCCGCCCGCGACGACGCCAAGCTGATCCTGTCCCGCGACCCGGAGCTGCAGTCCGATCGGGGCGCTGCGTTGCGCCTGCTGCTTTACTTGTTCGGCCGCGACGAGGCGGTGCGGCTCTTGCGCGCCGGCTGAGCCAAGGCGCCAACCGACGGGTTGGCAAGCACGCCCTCGATCGGTTCGCCATTCACGACAACCGCTTTCGACTTGACCTCGGGCGCAACCAGCCCGGCAGACACGATCAGCTTTGCGCCGTCCTCGATCGTCATGTCGAGCAGCACGATGTCCGACTTCGGCACGTACATGAGAAAGCCCGTCGTTGGATTGGGCGTGCAGGGCATGAACACGGCGATCAGCGGATCGCCTTCCTGATCGAGCTTCTCATTGATCTCGTTTTCCTTCTCGCTGGCGACGAAGACCAAGGACCAGACACCCTTGCGCGGATATTCGACCAACCCGACCTGGCGGAACATGTCGCCCTTGTTCGACAGCACGGTCTCGAAGATCTGCTTCAGCGAACCATAGATACCGCGCACCAGCGGCATGCGGCCAAGCAGGCGTTCGCCAAAATTGACGATGGCGCGGCCGACGATGTTGGCTGTCAGGAAGCCGATCAGCGTGATCAGGATCAGGGCGACGATCAGTCCGAATCCCGGAACAGGAAACGGCAGATAGGAATCCGGGCTATAGCGCGCCGGAATGTACGGTTTTACCCAGGAATCGACCCAGCCTATGAACGACCAGGCGATATAGGCGGTGATCGCCAGTGGCGCGCAGACGATGAAACCTGTGAGGAAATAATTCCTCAACCGGGTCATGCCGGAAGTCTTCGGAGCATCGGACATGGTTCACCGGCGCGTGCTATTGCGACGCAACATTAGTGAACCGGAAGGCGCTTTGGAACTGCGAAGTTTTTAAAGGCGCCTATTCCACAGTCACCGATTTCGCCAGATTGCGCGGCTGGTCGACATCGGTGCCCATGAACACGGCGGTGAAATAGGCGAGCATCTGGATCGGCAGCGCGTAGATGATCGGTGAGATGATTTCGGGCACGTCCGGAAGCACGATCGTCTCCATCGTCTTCACGCTCGCAAGCGCTGCGCCCTTGCTGTCGGTGATCAGGATGATCTTGCCGCCCCGCGCCGCCACTTCCTGCATGTTCGACACGGTCTTTTCGAAAATCCGGTCATGCGGCGCGATGACGATCACCGGCATGTTCTCGTCGATCAGCGCGATCGGGCCATGCTTCAACTCGCCGGCGGCATAGCCCTCGGCATGGATATAGGAGATTTCCTTGAGCTTCAGCGCCCCTTCCATGGCCAGCGGGAAATTGGTGTCGCGGCCGAGATAGAGCACATCGCTGTAGCGCGACAATTCCCGTGCGATCCGTTCGATCTGCTCTTCAAGCTTGAGCACCTGGTTGGCATAGCGCGGCGCTTCCGAAAGCTCGCGCACCAGGGTTTTCTCCTGCTCCTTCGAAATCGTCCCGCGCGCCACGCCGGCACGCACGGCAAGCGAGGCCAGCACCGAGAGCTGGCAGGTGAAGGCCTTGGTCGAAGCGACACCGATCTCCGGGCCGGCCAAAGTCGGCAGCACGACGTCGGATTCGCGCGCCATGGTCGATTCACGCACGTTGACGACCGCGCCTATCTTCATCCCCGCCTTGCGGCAATAGCGCAGCGAGGCCAGTGTGTCGGCGGTCTCGCCCGACTGCGAGATGAAGAAGGCGGCATCGTCCGCCGACAGCGGCATCTCGCGATAGCGGAATTCCGAGGCGACATCGATGTCGACCGGCAGCCGCGCATAGCGCTCGAACCAGTATTTGCCGATCAGGCCGGCGAGATACGCGGTGCCGCAGGCTGAAATCGCCAGCCGGTTGATCCTGGCAAAGTCGAACGGCAGGTCGAGCGGCTTGCAGACGCCACCGACGAAATCCAGATAGTTCGCCAGCGTATGCGAAATGACCTCGGGCTGTTCATGGATTTCCTTTTCCATGAAATGGCGCCGATTGCCCTTGTCGACCATGAAGCTGGTGGAAAGCGACTGCTGGCGTTTGCGGTCGACCTTTTTGCCGTCGATGTCGAAAATGATGACGCCGTCGCGATGCACCACGGCCCAGTCGCCATCTTCCAGATAGGTGATTGAATTGGTGAACGGGGCGAGTGCGATGGCATCGGAGCCCAAAAACATCTCGCCATCGCCATGGCCGACAGCCAGTGGCGGGCCATTGCGCGCGCCGACGATGAGATCCTCGTCGCCCTTGAACATGATGGCCAGAGCAAAGGCGCCTTGCAGCCGCTTCAGCGCCTGGTGCGCGGCCTCGACCGGCTTCAGCCCCTTGGCCAGCTCGCGCGCCACCAGATGGGCGACGACTTCGGTGTCGGTCTGCGAGGAAAAACTGTAGCCGTCGCGGATCAGCTCGTCGCGCAGCTCGGCGAAATTCTCGATGATGCCGTTATGGACGATGGCGACGCCGTCCGAAAAATGCGGATGCGCATTGGTCTCGTTCGGCACGCCATGCGTCGCCCAGCGCGTGTGGCCGATGCCGATCGTGCCGTTGAGTGGCTCGTCCTTCAGCTTGCGTTCGAGATTGATCAGCTTGCCCTCGGCGCGACGGCGGCCGAGTTGGCCATGGTCGATGGTGGCGACACCGGCCGAGTCATAGCCGCGATATTCGAGCCGCTTCAGCGCATCGACGATGCGCGGCGCAACCTGCGAATGGCCGACGATTCCAACGATACCGCACATGCAGACAGCCCCAATTCCTTGCAGAACCCAGCGCTATTTAGGGATCGCCGGCCTGCCGCGAAAGTCACATTGCATTTCGTCCCGTATCAGCGGAACGGTCAACCTAGCCGATGCACCATGACAGACCGCTCTTGCAATCCGGTTACTGTAATCGCTCCGTTTTTCCGGGCCGGTTTTACTTCTTCTTGGCGGCCGCGGCCGAAGCAAACCGTTCGCGCAGTTCCTTGCCCTTGCCTGGGATCGTCTTCTGGCGGGCGCGGCCGAAGGCCAGCGCATCATCGGGTACGTCTTCGGTGATGACGCTGCCCGAGGCGATGTAGCCGCCCTTGCCGATCGTTATCGGCGCCACGAGCGCGGAATTCGAGCCTACGAAAGCCCCCTCGCCGATGTCGGTGAAGAATTTCGAATAGCCATCGTAGTTGCAGGTGATGGTGCCGGCGCCGATATTGGCGCCAGCGCCGACGCGGGCATCGCCGATATAGGTCAGGTGGTTGACCTTGGCGCCCTCCTCGATGGTCGCCTGCTTGACCTCGCAGAAATTGCCGACCTTGGCCTTTTGCTTGAGATCGGCACCCGGCCGCAGCCGCGCGAACGGTCCGACATCGCAGTTCGAGGCAATGGTGGCACCTTCTATATGGCTGAAGGCGTGTATCCTGGCGCCCGTGGCGATTTTCACGCCTAGGCCGAACCAGACATTGGGCTCGACGATCGTGTCGGCGCCGATCTCGGTGTCGTGCGAGAAGAACACGGTCTCGGGCGCTATCAGCGTCACGCCCGACAGCATTGCCTCGTGCCGCCGGCGTTGCTGCCAGATGCCTTCGGCTTGCGCCAGTTCGGCACGGTTGTTGATGCCGAGCGCATTCTCGAAACTGGCTTCGGTGGCGACGACATCAAGGCCTTGCCCGCTGGCGATCCCGACGATGTCGGTGAGGTAATATTCCCCCTTGGCATTCTTGTTGCCGACCGCGTCGAGCAGCTTCAGCGCGCGGCCACCGGCCACCGCCATCAGCCCGCCATTGCAGAAGGTGATCTTCTTCTCTTCGTCACTGCAGTCCTTCTCCTCGCGGATGGCGACCAGCTTGCCGCCCTTTTCGATCAGCCGGCCATAGCCGGTTGGATTGGGCGTGCGGAAACCGATGACCACCACGGCCGCGCCTTCGGCCAGTTTCAGCCTTGCCACGGTGAGCGCGCCCGGGTCGATCAGCGGGGTGTCGCCGAACATCACCAGGACATCGTCGTAACCCCTTGATATCGCTTCGCGAGCGGCAAGCACGGCGTGCGCGGTGCCGAGGCGTTTTTCCTGCACGAAGGTCTCGGCGTCAGGCGCGAATTTTGCCGCGGCCTTGCGCATTTCTTCCGCCCCGTGGCCGATCACCAGCACCTGGTCGCCGGCACCGGCGGTTTCGGCGGCCTTCACGACATGGGCGACCATCGGCAGACCGGCGATCTGGTGCAGGACCTTCGGCAACGCGCTTTTCATGCGCGTGCCTTCGCCGGCGGCAAGGATGACGGACAGGCAGGTTCTCTGGCTCATGGAAGGACAACCATATGAAAAGGGTTGGGAATCAAGACAGGATAGCAGTGGCGCCATGCTGCACCAATGCGGTTAAATTCCGGTGAGGTGGTGGAGCTGCTGACTCTTAGTCAGCGAGTCTTGGTATTGCAAAAAAATTTCAGGGATAGTGGCGCTGGCATGCTCTGAAAAAGGCCCCTGTAAATGTTGAGCCGTGACCTGCACGCTCTTGACGCGCTCGCAATTTTTCTTTGCATATTGATCTGCTCGGGAACCGCTCGGGCCGACTACTCCACCCCGCATGCCGAGGTGGTTTGCCAACCCGGCCACAATGTCGCGTTGGTCCGCTTCACAATGACGGCGGACGAAGATCCAGTTGTCTATCGTCAATTGCCGGCGAGCGCCGACCAGGGGTTGTCGGCAACGCCTACCCTCGGCCAATCGAATTGCACCATGGCCAATGGCTGGACAATCCGCCTTCGCGACGGACAGAAGCAAGCCTTTGGCTATGGCATGGGTGGCGCCGATCCGCCGGCCTTCTTCAGCCTCTGGATTGCAAAACGAAAGATTCTATCGCGCAAACAATGGAAGCCCGGCTACGCGATGGACGAAGACCCCTGGCTGATCGGACTCGTCATTCGGCCGGATCGGCTGAGCTATTGCTATGTTGCCCGCAGCTACACCGCGCCGCACGATGGGGCGATTACCTGTCGAGACGAGTCATTCCAGCTAAATCGCCATGAGATTGATCACGTCGAGTATGGGACATCCGGTCGTCGGCCGCCAGTCGGAACGATATTGCTGGCGCGTGGGACCACCCAGCCGCGTCTCTGCCGAAAATTCCTGCGGCTCCGGCCAAAAGGATTTCAAAGCGTTAGCACCACCGTGAACGACACCGCCAATGTCTTCCCCGTGGAGACTGCGGGGCAAGATATCAACATCGCAACAGTCGAAGTGTCGCCCGGCGTGCTTCGCAAGCTTGTCCGTTGGAGCGGAACCAATCATTATTTCGACGGCGACCTTATGCTGCTGGCACCGGTCACAGCCGACCCTTCAAAAATTCTGAAAGAGAGCATGCTTGATGACGATGGGGACAAGTTCTCTGCGGACAAATTACCATCGGGATGGAGCGTCATTGCCGGACACATGCCACGGCTCTATCCGGATGTGAGTTGGCGCTACGTCCATTTCGATACGCAGCGGATCGACGGAAGGCTCTATCTGCTGGCCCAACCAACCAATTGGGAAGAGCGCCCAACCGCTATCCTGGTCCAGCTGCTCGCCAACGGATTCAAAAGTGTGTGCGTCATCCAGCGTATCGAACCTCACTTTTGACAGCACTCAAAAGCGTGCGTCCGGATCGCTACCCCAGCCGCCCCAGCACCGGGAAATTCTCCAGCAGCCAGTAGGACACGGTCTGCACGCCGCCGGTGAGGAAAAACACGCCGGCAACGACGAGCAGCGCGCCGATCGCCTTTTCGACGCGGCCGAGATGGACGCGGAATTTGCCGAGGAAGCGCATGAAGGCGCCGGAAAACAGCGCCGCGATCAGGAACGGGATGCCGAGGCCGAGCGAATAGGCGGCGAGCAGCAGTGCGCCCTCGCCCACGGTTTCACGGCCGCCGGCCAGCGTCAGGATGGGCCCCAGCACCGGGCCGATGCACGGCGTCCAGCCGAAGGCGAAGGCCAGCCCCATGACATAGGCGGCAAGGGCATTTGCCGGCTTTCCTTGCGACTGGAAGCGCGCCTCGCGCGACAGCAGCGGAATGCGCAGGATACCGAGGAAATTCAGGCCCATCAGGATGATGAGCACACCGGCCGCCATCGCCAACGGCTCCTGCCAAACCCGTAGCCAATGGCCGATGGTCGAGGCGCCGGCGCCGAGCGCCACGAACACGGTCGAGAAGCCGAGCACGAAGGCGACCGATGAATAGAGCAGCGCGCCGCGCGTGCCTTCCCGAGCCGTCACGCCCGCATCGCCGCGAAAATCGTCGACCGAGACGCCAGCCATATAGCAGAGATAGGGCGGCACCAGCGGCAGCACGCACGGTGACAGGAACGAGATGGCCCCCGCCCCGACCGCGCTGACATAGCCAATGTCCAATGCCATTCCAAAACTCCGACTGTCCCGGCGCCGATATAGGCTCGACGCTGCTTCTCCACCAATCACCATTTTGTGGCAAGTCGACGCTGCATGCTGAGGCCGGGGAAGAAAGAACCCGCGGCTGGCGTTGATGCAGCGAGGCCGCGATTTCCGCGCCTCTTTGGAACATCCAGGGAGATCCCATGAAAACCATAACAGTCGGGTTAGCCGCGCTTCTGCTCAGCACCGCCGCATCCTTCGCCGCCGACGCGTGGAAGGAAGCCGAGGTCGGTGGCACCAAGATCTACACCGACGCCAACGGCATGACGCTCTATACCTATGACAAGGACGGGAAGGGCAAGTCCAACTGCTACGACAAATGCGCCACCAACTGGCCGCCGCTGAAGGCCGAGGCTGGCGCCAAGGGGGATGACGAATGGAGCGTCGTCGACCGCACCGACGGCAGCAAGATGTGGGCCTATGACGGCAAGCCGGTCTACACCTTCATCAAGGACAAGAAGGCCGGTGACATGAGCGGCGACGGCGTTGCCGACGTCTGGCACGTCGTCAAGGCCAACTAGACCCCTCAATGCCAATTCCCGCCCCTGGCGGGACATCAGCTGGTCGCCGGGCATCTTTCCATGCAGCCGGCGGCCAGTTCTTGTCTGTGGACCGTGTCACCCGGCCCTGGCACGGCATTCCGGCGGGTTTTTCCCCGACTCGCCAGAAAATGAAGCTGGTCGTTTCGGCGACTGGGGACCACCATCTCCACTGACCGGAATTCTGTGATTTCCATCATACACTCTAAGAGTGTATTGCTACGGGCATCCCCGCAATTTGGGACGCTTCCCCTTGACCGGATGCAAAAGCGCGGCCATGTGAGCGACAAATAGAGCGAGATTTCGTCGCGAGCAGCGGAATTCTTCTGCCGCATCACAGCTGATATGAGACCTCATGGACGTCGTCGTCGTCGAATCGCCGGCCAAGGCGAAGACAATCAACAAATACCTCGGCAAGAACTACAAGGTTCTGGCCTCGTTCGGCCATGTCCGCGATTTGCCGGCCAAGGATGGCTCGGTGCGTCCGGATGAGGATTTTGCCATGTCCTGGGCGGTCGACACCGCCTCCGGCAAGCGGCTTGCCGACATCGCCAAGGCGGTCAAGGATGCCGACGGCCTGATCCTCGCCACCGACCCGGATCGTGAAGGCGAAGCGATTTCCTGGCACGTGCTGGAAGTGCTGAAGCAGAAGCGCGCGCTCAAGGACAAGCCGGTCAGCCGCGTCGTTTTCAACGCCATCACCAAGTCCTCGGTGCTGGAAGCGATGGCCAATCCGCGCCAGATCGATGCGCCGCTGGTCGATGCCTATCTCGCTCGCCGGGCGCTGGATTATCTCGTCGGCTTTACGCTCTCCCCCGTGCTGTGGCGCAAATTGCCGGGCGCCCGCTCGGCCGGCCGTGTCCAATCGGTTGCATTGCGTCTGGTCTGCGATCGCGAATCCGAAATCGAGCGTTTCATCCGCGAGGAATACTGGCAGATATCAGCTCTTCTCGGCACGCCGCGCAACGAGAATTTCGAAGCGCGGCTGACCGCCTTCGATCGCAAGAAGCTGCAGAAGCTCGACATTTCCAACAAGGCGCAGGCCGACGACATCAAGTCGATGCTCGAAGGCGCGACCTTCAAGGCGGTGTCGGTGGAAGCCAAGCCCACCAAGCGCAATCCCGGTCCGCCCTTCACCACCTCGACACTGCAGCAGGCCGCCTCGTCGGGCCTCGGCTTTTCGGCCAGCCGCACCATGCAGGTGGCCCAGCGCCTTTACGAAGGCATGGAGATCGGCGGGGAAACCACCGGCCTGATCACCTATATGCGAACCGACGGCGTGCAGATGGCGCCGGAGGCGATCTCGGCCGCCCGCGACGCCATCGCCAAGGAGTTCGGCCCAAAATATCTGCCGGAAAAGCCACGCCAATATACCGCCAAGGCCAAGAATGCCCAGGAAGCGCACGAAGCGATCCGCCCGACGGATTTCATGCGCACCCCGGCATCGGTCAGGCAATATCTCGATTCAGACCAGATGCGGCTCTACGAGTTGATCTGGAAGCGCGCCATCGCCAGCCAGATGCAGTCGGCCGAGATCGAGCGCACCACCGCCGAGATCGAGGCGGTCAATGGAACCCGCACGGCGGAACTCCGCGCCATCGGCTCCGTCGTTCGCTTCGACGGCTTCATCGCCGCCTACACCGACCAGAAGGACGACGATTCGGAAGACGAGGAGAACCGTCGGTTGCCGGAGATCCGCGCCGGCGAGCAGCTTGCGCGGCAGGCGATCAATGCCACCCAGCACACCACCGAGCCGCCCCCGCGTTATTCGGAAGCCTCGCTGATCAAGAAGCTGGAAGAACTCGGCATCGGCCGACCTTCCACTTATACGGCGATCCTGAAGACGCTCGAGGACCGCGACTACGTCACCATCGACAAGCGCCGGCTGGTGCCGCAGGCCAAGGGCCGGTTGCTATCGGCCTTTCTCGAAAGCTTCTTCAAGCGCTATGTCGAATACGACTTCACCGCGTCCCTCGAGGAAAAGCTCGACGAGATCTCGGACGGCAAGCTCGCCTGGAAGGACGTGCTGCGCGACTTCTGGAAGGATTTTTCCGGCGCCGTCGCCGACATCAAGGAACTGCGCGTCACCGACGTTCTCGACGCGCTGAACGAGGAACTGGCGCCGCTGGTGTTCCCCGCGCGGGAAGACGGCTCGAACCCCCGCATCTGCCCGAAATGCGGCACCGGCAATCTGTCGCTGAAGCTCGGCAAGTTCGGCGCCTTTGTCGGCTGCTCGAACTATCCCGAATGCTCCTTCACCCGTCAGCTCGGCGATGCCGCCAATCCCAATGGGGAGAACGGTGGCGGCGAGGACGGCACCAAGGTCATTGGCAAGGATCCGTACACGTCAGAGGAAATCACGCTGCGCAGTGGCCGCTTCGGCCCCTATCTGCAGCGCGGCGACGGCAAGGAAGCCAAGCGCTCGAGCCTGCCGAAGGGCTGGACACCCGATTCGATCGATCATGAAAAGGCGCTCGCCCTGCTGTCGCTGCCGCGCGATGTCGGCCAGCACCCGGAAACGGCCAAGATGATCTCGGCCGGGCTCGGCCGTTACGGGCCGTTCGTGCTGCATGACGGCACCTATGCCAATCTCGACAGCATCGAGGATGTGTTCTCGATCGGCCTCAATCGCGCGGTGTCGGTGATCGCCGAGAAGCAATTGAAGGGCAAGGGCGGCCGCAATGGCGGCACTGCTGCTGCGCTCAAGGAGCTTGGCGACCATCCCGATGGTGGCGGCAAGATCGTCGTGCGCGACGGCAAATACGGACCATACGTGAATTTCGGCAAGGTCAACGCCACGCTGCCGAAAGGCAAGGACCCTCAATCGGTGACCATCGAGGACGCGCTGGCGCTGATTGCCGAGAAGGAAGCCAAGGGTGGTGGCGGCAAGAAGCCGTTCCGCAAGGCCGCGGCGGCGGCCAAGGCGCCTGCAACCAAGAAGGCGCCTGCAACCAAGAAAGCGGCGGCCAAGAAGCCGGCCGCGAAGAAAAAAGGATAGGACAGCGTGGCGCGCAGGATCACCGGTAGGAGCCACGGCGATCCGCGCACCGCCGACACGAGGGCCGGGGTCAAGGATGACTATCGGCCATCGCGTGACGAAATCCTGCGCTACATCGCCGAAAATCCCGACCGCGCCGGAAAACGCGACATCGCCAAGGCGTTCGCGTTGCGCGGCGACGACCGTATCTGGTTGAAGGACATTTTGCGCGACCTGCAGGACGAAGGTGTCCTGACCAAGGAGCGCAAGCGACTGGCGCGCGTCGGTGCCCTGCCCCACGTCGCTGTACTCGACATTTTTGGCCGCGATGGCGACGGCATTTTGCTGGCGCATCCGGCGGAGGCCGTGGGCGCGGGCGAGCCCCCGGTGGTCTCCATCCGCGTATCGCGTAGCGGCAATAGTCCGGTGCCCGGCATTGGCGACCGCGTGCTGGCCAAGACCTTCCCGACCGATGAGCCGACCGGCCCCGCCTATACCGGGCGGGTGATGAAGATCTTCGAGAAGCGCACCGATGCCGTTCTCGGCGTCTTTCGCGTGCTTCAGGACGGCACCCTGCGCATCGAGCCGGTGGAACGGCGCCAACCGGAATTGATCGTCGACAAGGAATTCCAGAACGGTGCCAAGAACGGCGACCTGGTCGAGGTCGAGCCCGCACGGGCCTCCCGCTATGGGCTGCCGAGGGCCAAGGTGCTCAACGTGCTGGGTTCGCTGACCAGCGAAAAGGCGGTTTCGATGATCGCCATCCACGCCCATGACATCCCGCATATCTTCCCGGCCGACGTCATCGCCGAATCCGAAGCGGCAAAGCCTGCAACGATGGACCACCGCGAGGACTGGCGCGAGCTGCCGCTGCTCACCATCGATCCGGCCGACGCCAAGGACCATGACGATGCCGTCTTCGCCACACCGGACATCAATGAGAAGAACCCTGGCGGCGTGGTCATCACGGTCGCCATCGCCGATGTCGCCGCCTATGTCCGCTATGGCACGGCACTCGATCGCGAAGCGTTGAAGCGCGGCAATTCAGTCTATTTCCCGGATCGCGTCGTGCCGATGCTGCCCGAGCGCATTTCCAACGATCTCTGTTCGCTGCGCGAAGGTCAGGACCGGCCGGCGCTGGCGGTGCGCATGACCTTCTCCGCCGATGGCCACAAGATCAGGCACTCCTTCCACCGCATCATGATGAAGTCGGCGGCAAAGCTCGCCTATGCGCAGGCGCAGGCCGCGATCGACGGCATGCCGGACGACAAGACGGGACCGATCCTCGACACGGTGCTGAAGCCGCTGTGGGACGCCTATGCGATCCTCAAGCGCGGGCGCGACGGCCGCCAGCCGCTCGAGCTCGACCTGCCGGAGCGCAAGATCATGCTCAAGCCGGATGGCACCGTCGATCGCGTCATCGTGCCGGAACGGCTCGATGCCCACAAACTGATCGAAGAATTCATGATCCAGGCCAACGTCGCCGCCGCCGAGACGCTGGAGGCGAGGAAACAGGAGCTGGTCTACCGCGTCCATGACGCGCCTTCGCTGGCCAAGCAGGAATCGCTGCGCGAATTCCTGCAGACGCTGGGCCTGTCGCTGGCGCGCGGCGCCCAGATGCGGCCAAGCCAGTTCAACGGCATCCTGGAGCGCGTGCGCGGTGCCGACAATGAAGGACTGGTCAACGAAGTGGTGCTGCGCTCGCAGAGCCAGGCCGAATACTCGCCGAAGAACATTGGCCATTTCGGCCTCAATCTCAGGCGCTACGCACATTTCACATCGCCGATCCGCCGCTACGCCGACCTCATCGTCCATCGCGGACTTATTGCCGCACTCGGGCTCGGTCCGGGCGGGCTCACTCAGGACGAAGCGGCACGGCTCGAAGATGTCGCGGTGCTGATCTCCGGCACGGAACGCCGCGCAATGGCGGCCGAGCGGGATACGGTCGACCGGCTGATTGCCGCCTATCTCGCCGAGCGCGTGGACGACCGGTTCGACGCCCGCATCTCCGGCGTCACCAAATCGGGACTATTTGTCCAATTGCCGCAGTATGGCGCGGATGGTTTCATCCCGGTGTCAACTTTGAACGGCGATTACTATATATACGACGAAACGGCCCGCTCCCTGTTCGGGGAACGCTCGGGCAAAGGCTACCAGCTCGCGGACCGCGTCGAGGTCCGACTGATCGAGGTGGCGCCGATGGCCGGCGCGATGCGCTTCGAGATGTTGACCGATCCGAAGCCTTTGCCCGGCTCCAAGCGGTCGTTTCACAAGGCCAAAGGCCGCGCCCGTGCGTCGCAATCGCGATCGGGTTCGCGCGGCAGGAGACGATGATGGAACAACAGGTTTTTGGCGGCGAACATCACTCAGGCCGGGTTGCCCGTCCGCTGTGGACTGCAATGAAGCGCGGCCTGCTCGGCCGCTGCCCGCGTTGCGGCGAAGGCAAGCTGTTTCGCGCCTTCACCAAGACCGTCGACACATGCAGTGTCTGCGGCGAGGAACTGCATCACCATCGCGCCGATGACCTGCCCGCCTATCTCGTCATCGTCATCGTCGGTCATATCGTGCTCGGCGCCTTCATGGGCGTGGAGGCGACATCGACCTTGTCCACATGGCAGCACATCGCCATCTGGGTGCCGTTGACCATCCTTCTGTCGGTCGCGCTTTTGCAACCCGTGAAAGGTGCCGTCATCGGACTGCAATGGGCCTTCTATATGCACGGCTTTGGCGGTGAGCAGGACATGATCGAGCCCCATCCCGGGGTTTAGACCAAGCTCCACTGCGCGCGCTGGCGCAACATACCGACCGTGAAAGGCCACTTTCGCTTGCCAGAAGTTTCCGCTAGGTCCTGCGCATGGACGGTATGACCAAGGCGGAAGTCGACAGGATCGAGCGGAGCATGATCGCTCATAGCGACCAGCCAATTCGCCCGCGCGACGCGGCAACCCTGATCCTTCTCGACCGCAGGGGCGATGAAGTGCTGGTCCTGATGGGCCGCCGCCACGCCGGCCATGCCTTCATGCCAGGCAAGTTCGTCTTTCCCGGCGGCCGTACCGACCCAGCCGACAGCCGCATCCCGATCGCCACCGGCTTGCACCCCGAGCAGGAAGCAAAACTCCTCGCCGGTCCCGGCCGCACCAGCGCGGCGCGGGCCCGCGCCATCGCCTTGTCGGCGATCCGCGAGACCTATGAAGAAGCCGGGCTGCTGATCGGCCGCAAAGGCGCGTTCGCCACGGCCAGGGCCGACTGGCAAGGCTTTGCCGAACACGGCGTGCGGCCTTCTCTGGACATGCTGCGCTTCGTCGCGCGCGCCATCACGCCGCCCAACCGGGTGCGCCGCTTCGACACGCGGTTCTTCAGCGCCTGGCGCGACGATGTCGCGGTCGAACTGCCCGGTGGCGGTCCGACCAACGAACTCGAGGAGCTGGTCTGGCTGCCGCTTGCCAAGGCCAGGGAAGCTGACATACCCGACATCACCCGGATGATCCTGGACGAGCTCGAAAAGCGGCTCGCCCATGATCCGCTGCTGCGTCCGGGCGGCCCGGTGCCCTTTTACCGGCTTGTCCGCAACCGCTTCACCCGCGAACTTCTGTAGAGTGTCCAGCATCCCATGACGGTCGATACCCAACCACAGGGCGACGAGCGCGTACACTGGCTGCCGATGGTGGCGGCGATCTCGTCGATCAGCGTCGTCGGCATCGCCATCGGCCTCGGCATGCCACTGCTCAGCGTCATCCTGGAAACGCGCGGCCATTCGGCCTCGATGATCGGCCTCAACACGGCCGTCGCCGGCCTGGCATCGATCGCCGGTGCGCCGCTGGCGACGCCGCTCGCCATGCGTTTCGGCGTCGCCTGGACCATGATCGCCATGATTGCCGCCGGCGCCCTGGCGTTTGTCGGCTTCCATTTCGCGCCGGATTTCTGGATGTGGTTCCCGCTGCGCATCGTGCTGCATATCGCGCTGACGGTACTGTTCATCCTGTCGGAATTCTGGATCAGCACCTCGGCGCCGCCACACCGGCGTGGCCTTGTCCTCGGCATCTACGCCACTGTCTTGTCGCTCGGCTTTGCCGCCGGACCGTGGCTGTTCGCCCATCTCGGCAGCTCCGGCTTCAGGCCTTTCGGCGTCATCATCGGATTGGTGACGTTGGCCGCGATACCCGTGCTGGCGGCGCGCAACGAGAGCCCGACGATCGTCTCCGACGGTGAGACCAGCAACTTCCTCCGCTACATCTGGCTGGTGCCGACGGCGACCGCCGCGGTGCTGGTGTTCGGCGCGGTCGAAACCGGCGGCTTTGCGCTGTTCCCGGTCTACGGCAACCGCATCGGCTATTCCGAAGCCGACGCGGCCCTTCTCTTGACCATGATCGGTCTCGGCAATGTGCTGTTGCAGATCCCCATCGGCATGATCAGCGACCGCGTCAGCGACCGCCGCTATCTGCTGCTGGCCTGCGCCACTGTCGGCCTTGCCGGCACGATCTTCATGCCCTTCTTCGCCGAGAACTGGCATCTGATGGCGGCACTTCTGTTCGTCTGGGGCGGCGTCGTCGCTGCCATGTACACGATCGGCCTTGCCCATCTCGGCTCGCAACTTTCCGGCCACGAACTGGCATCCGCCAACGCCGCCTTCGTGCTCTGCTATGGCGTCGGCATGGTGCTCGGCCCGCAGGCGATCGGCATCGGCATGGATGCGTTCGGTCCGTCCGGCTTCGGCTGGTCGCTCGGCCTGTTCTTCGCCGCCTATGTAGCCCTGGTCTGCGCCAGGCTGATCCGCAAGATTGTCCTGTAGCGCGACCGAGCCCCCGCATTCCACACTGGCGCGATGACAGGCTGCTGACAGAACCATGTCAGCAGCCCTCGGCTATAAAGTTGCCTCAAAACACCTGAAGTTGAGGACACTCCCATGATCGACAGCGGCTTTGAAACCACTTCGTTGCGAATGACACTGCTCCTGCTCGTGAGCTTCCAGGCGCCGGCCGCCGATGTCGATCGCATCATGGATGCGGTGGTAGCGATAGCGCCGCTGGTCATGGGCAAATATGATCGCAATGCCTATCAGTCGGCGCATGGCATCGAGCGCTACAGGCCGCTCGACGGTGCCGAAACCGAATTGCGGCGACGCCCGGGCACGGTGGAGGTTTCGTTCGAACTGCCCGATGACCAGGCACTGGCCGCCCGCGTGGTCGAGGCGATTTTCCAGGCCCACTCCTACCAGGAACCGGTGATCCGGCTCCAGCCGATCCTTGCCAGCCGTTCCAAGGGAATGGACGACCGCGCCAATCCGAATCGCTGGTGGAACACGACCGGAGACTGGAAGAAGGTTTCCGCGCCCGAGGCGGAAACCGCATGATTTGAAGCCGTTTGCCGGCCGCGGCGGGCCACATGAGCTCTGCCGGGCTTGACTTTCCGGGCGCGTTCTTTATGTGTCGCGCCAAGTTTCCCGCGTCCGGGTGTTTGCCCGTGCTCCAGCGGCCAAAACTCCACGAACATTAATGGACTGATATCATGGCCAAAGCCGCAAACATCAAGATCAAGCTTCTGTCGACCGCCGACACCGGTTTCTTCTACGTGACCAGCAAGAACAGCCGCACCAAGACGGACAAGCTGTCGTTCCGCAAGTACGACCCGGTCGCCAAGAAGCACGTCGAATTCAAGGAAACCAAGATCAAGTAATCTGGGTTTCCCCCTCCTCTGACAAAAACGCCGCCCGTTGGGCGGCGTTTTTGTTTGCACCGTGGCTGAAGTGCCTTCAACCCGGGCTGAGTCCCTCAGCCGATGCGATCGCCGCTTTTCGGATCGAACAGATGCAGCGACGCCGGATCGGCCGACAGCCGCACGATGTCGCCGGGCCTCACGCCGGCACGGCCCATGGCGAAGACGCAAAGCAGCTGGCCGGCCAGCTTGACATAGAACTGCGTCGACAGGCCGAGTGGCTCCACCACCACCACCTCGCCTTGCAGCGTGCCGTCATCCGCCAGCCGGATATGCTCGGGCCTCAGGCCGACGGTTATCGCGTCGCCATCCTTCAGCGGCAGGCCGTCCGGCAACCGCAGTGTCTGGCCGTCGGCCAGCACCGCGTCTGACTTCCCGCCGTTGCGAACCGCCGCCGGCAGGAAATTCATCCCCGGTGAGCCGATAAAGCCGGCGACGAATATGTTGGCCGGCCGGTCATAGAGATCGAGCGGCGCACCGACCTGCTGGATCATCCCGTCATGCATGACAACGATCCGGTCGGCCATGGTCATCGCCTCGATCTGGTCGTGGGTGACATAGACCGATGTGGTTTTCAGTTGCTGGTGAAGCGCCTTGATCTCCGCGCGCATGTGGACGCGCAGCTTGGCGTCGAGGTTCGACAGCGGCTCATCGAACAGGAAGACCTTGGGATCGCGCACGATGGCGCGCCCCATGGCGACACGCTGGCGTTGGCCGCCGGACAATTGCCGTGGCAGGCGTTGCAGGAAACTGTCCAGCCCGAGTCGCTTGGCAGCGCCATCCACCCTCGCATCGATCGTGGTCTTCTCCGCCTTCTTCAGGAGCAGGCTGAAGCCCATGTTCTTCGACACATCCATATGCGGATAGAGCGCGTAGGACTGGAACACCATGGCGATGTCACGGTCCTTCGGCGCGACGTCGTTGACCAGCCGCTCGCCGATACGGATCTCGCCACCGGAAGCCTCTTCCAGCCCCGCGATCATGCGCAGCAAGGTCGACTTGCCGCAGCCGGAAGGGCCGACCAGGACGACAAACTCGCCGTCGGCGATCTCAAGGTCGACCGCGTGCAGGACGCGGACGGCGCCATAGTCCTTGCGGACTTTTTCGAGTGTAACAGAAGCCATCGATCTATCCTTTGACGGCGCCGGCGGTCAGGCCGGTGACGAGATAGCGTTGCAGGAAGGCGAAGAAGATGCAGACCGGGATCAGCGCCAGGATCGACGCCGCCATCATCTGCCCCCAGTCGACGGCGAACTTGCCGATGAAAGTGAGCAGGCCGACGGCAAAGGTTTTCTGGTCGTCACTGGAAATCAGCATCAGCGCGAACAAAAGCTCGCTCCAGGCGGCGGTGAAGACAAACCCCAGCGTCGCCCCCATGCCCGGCAGCGTCAGCGGCACGATCACCTTGCGCATCGCTTGTGCGCGTGTGCAGCCGTCAATCATTGCCGCCTCTTCCAGGTCCTTCGGAATGCCATCGAAGAAGGACTGCATCAGGAAGGTGGCGAAGGCGGTGTTGAAGGCGGTGTAGATGATGATCAGCCCGGTCAGGCTGTTGATCAGACCGATCTGCCCCATCACGCGGTAGATCGGCGGAATAACCATCACCAGCGGAAAGGTCTGGGTCAAAAGCAGCATCAGCGCCAGCGCCGCCTTGCCGCGAAAGGTGAAACGCGACATCGCGTAACCGGCCAGCGTCGCAATGATCGTGACCAGCGCCGCGGTCGATACCGAGACGATGACGCTGTTGAGGAAATAGCGCGGGAAATCGGTGGCCTCGAGCACCGTGACGAAGTTCTGCAACGTCATTTGCGACGGCCAGAAGGTGATGCCCTCGGAATAGAGAAGCCGCTCAGGCGTGACCGAGATCTTCAGCGTCCAGTAGATCGGAAACAGGGCGAAAATCACATAGGCGGCGACGGCGGCGTAGAGGCCGATGCCGCCGAAGAAGCGCTGCGAGGCTGAACGTCCTGCGATCATCAGACGTGCCTCACTAATGTGCGACGAATGCCTATCAGCGCAATCGCATAGGCAATCAGCAGGACAAGCAGCAGCACGGCCACCGCCGAGGCATAGCCCTTGTCCAGCGACTTGAAGGCGCTGACATAGATGTAGACGGGCACCGTGTTGGTCGAGCCGGCCGGTCCGCCCTCCGTCATGACGAAGATCAGGTCGGCGAAGGTGGCGATCCAGATGGTGCGCAGCATGACGGTGATGGCGATGGTCGGCGCCAGGAACGGCAGCGTGACCTTGGTGAAGCGCTGCCAGGGCGAAGCGCCATCGATCGCCGCCGCCTCATGCAGCTCGGATGGAATGGATTTTAGCGCCGCCAAAAGCGTGATGGCGAAGAAGGGAATGCCGAACCAGACATTGGCGATGATCGGCCCCCACATGGCGGTTGAAGGATCGGACAGAATGTTGGTCGGCTCGGCTTTCAGCCCCAGCGCGAAAAGCCAATGCGGCAGCGGCCCGATGATCGGATTGAACAGCCAGGCCCAGGTCAGGCCCGAAAGGAAGGACGGCACCGCCCAGGGCAGGAACACCAGCGCCTGCACCACCTTGCGGCCCGGGAACGGCTTGTCGAGCAGCAGCGCCAGGCCGAGACCGAGGAAGAACTGGAAAAACAGGCTGGCCGCCGTCCACCACAAGGTATTGACAAGCGCCTGCCCCAGCACCTGATCCGACAGCATCGCCTGATACTGTCCGAGCCCGACATATTCGGACTTGAAAGCCGAGAACTTACGGAACGAATAACTGATGCCGATGACCAGCGGCACCAAAAGCACCACGATCAGCAGGATGATCGCCGGGCTGAGATAGAGCCATGGCTCGATAGCGGCATGCGATAGCCGCTTGCGACGCGGCTTGCCGGCGGATCGTATTTCGGACACGGCATAGGTCATTGGCTGCGGATCGGCTCCAGGAAGCATCGGGATAGGCAACAAGCGTCCTTCTCCTCGTTCACGGGGAGAAGATGCCGGCAGGCAGATGAGGGGCGGCGTGAGCCTTGAAATGCTTGGCCTGCCCCTCATCCGGCCTTATCGGGCCACCTTCTCCCCGTGAAACGGGGAGAAGGAAGAAGGCGTTATTTCTTGTTCTTCGCCAGCCAGTCCTGCTGTTCCTTGGTCAGGAAGGCAGCCCACTGGTCGGCGACGTCCTTGGCCGTCTTCTGGCCAAGCAGCACTTCCTGGAAATTCTTGATCGCCACCTGGTCGACGAAATTGCCGAGGTTCTCCAGATGCGTCGGCGGGGTCACCATTTCATATTTGGAGGTGTCGCTCAGCTCCGTGAACCATCCCTTGAACTGCTCGGTCTTGAAATGGGCATCCTGGTCGGCGCCCTTGTGGATCGGGACGACGCCGACTTCCTTGGCCCATTCCAGATTGTCCTTCGGCGACAGCAGCGTCGCCATGAGCTTCCAGGCGTCGTCCTTGTGCTGCGAGTTGGCAAACATCGCCCAGCCGGCATAGCCCAGCGTCGGATAGGACTTGCCGCTCGGCCCGACCGGCATCGGCGCCACCGCAAAGTCGTCGGCACTCATCTTGTCGGCGATGCCGAGCAGAGCGTCCGGATCCTGATTGAGCATGGCACAGGTGCCGGAATAGAAGCCGGTGACGGTCTCGTTGAAGCCCCAGCTCACCGCATCCTTCGGCGCCAGTCCGTCCTTGTACATGTCGGCCAGCATCTGCAGGCCCTTGACCGAGCCTTCGTCGTTGATGGTCGAGGTGCCGTCCTCGTTGAAGTAGCCACCCTTGCCCGCGGCGATGTTCATGAACATGTGCATGCCGTTGAAGGCGCCCGGCCCACCGCGCAGGCAGTAGCCATATTTGCCCGGCAGGGCCGAGATCTTCTTGGAGTCGGCGATGAAATCGTCGAGCGTCGCCGGCGGGCCGTCGAGGCCGGCCTCCTTGAACAGCTTCTTGTTCCAGAACAGCGCGTTCACATAGTAGCCGTAGGGGATCATGTACTGCGTGTTGTTGACCGTCGAGCCGAACTGCTTGGCACGGTCGCCGAGTGTCTTGGCATCGTCCCATTTGACCATGTAGGGCCCAAGATCCTCGAGCTGGGCATTGTTGGCATAGAGGCCCATCCAGCGTTCCGGCATCTCGACCACGTCGGGCGTATCGCCGGCCTGCACCATGGTCAGGAATTTCTCGAAGGCCTGCCCCCAGGGCAACGAGATCAGCTCGACCTTGACGCCGGGATTGGCCGCCTCGAACTCGGCGATCTGCTTTTTCAGGAATTCGGTGCGCGGCGGGCTGGTGATGACTTCGACCATCTTGAGGGTCGAATCGGCCAGCGCGCTCCCGGCGGAAATCGCCAGCCCCGCAACGGTGGCAAGCATGACGGTCAGTTTTTTCATGTTCAAGACTCCCATTTTGAACCCGCTTGTTATTTTCTGGCTTTTTCGAAGGCTTGGGCGACATCCGCCCAGAGGTCTTCGACACTTTCCAATCCGACATTGAAGCGGATGGTTCGGGGGCTGACGCCGAAGCGCGCCATCGAATTCAGTCCCGGCGTCTGCTCCAGCGACGCCTTGGCCGGCACGACCAGGCTTTCATGCCCGCCCCAGCTGACGCCGATGCGGAAATATTTCAGCGCGTCGACGAAGACGGGGATATCGATGTCGTCCGTCACCTCGAAGGAGAACAGTCCGGCATAGCCGGCCAGCGTCGCCTTGCCCGGGTGGTTCGAATAGACGGGATGATTGACCCGCTCGACATTGGCATGCGCCTTCAGCCGTTCGGCGATTGTCAGGCCGCTCTTCATGTGATGTGGCAGACGCAGCGGCAGCGTGCGCAGACCACGCAAGAGCAGCCAGGCTTCGAACGGCGACAGCTTGCCACCGAGATAGGAATAGGTCTGCTCGTTGATCTGCTTGATATGCGCGGCCGAACCCGCCACCACGCCGGCGACGGTGTCGCTGTGGCCGCCGAGATATTTCGAGGCCGAGTGCAGCACCAAGTCGACGCCATGCATGATCGGCTTCTGGAACACCGGCGTCGCCCACGAATTGTCGATCGTGGTGATGATGCCCTGCTCCTTGGCCAGCCGGGTCAGATGCGGCAGGTCCTGCAGCTCGAACATCATCGAGGTCGGGCTTTCCAGATAGAGCAGCTTGGCGCCGGGAAGTGCCGCCGCGACCGCATCCGGATCGGAACCGTCGACATAGTCGACCTTGATGTTGAGCCTCGGCAAAAGCCGCTCGAACAGCCGGTAGGCATCGCCGTAGCAGTTGCGCACCGCCACGATGCGCTCGCCCGCCCCGACAAAGGCGAGCACCGTGGCGCTGATCGCCGCCATGCCGCTGGAAAAGCCACGCGCGGCCTCAGCGCCCTCGAGTGCCGCCACCCGCGCCTCGAACTCCATCACCGTCGGATTGTCGCCACGCGAATAGATCGGCTGCCTGCGCTTGCCGGCAAAAGTGTCGGCCATCTCGGCATAGTTGGCGAAGGTGAACAGCGAGGTCTGGTAGATCGGCGGCACGACGGCGCCGCCCGGGAACGGCTCATCATGCGCCAGCAGCGTTGCCGCCTCGGCAAGGTAGTCGTGATCGAAACCCGATGGATGCTCGTTCATGTCTGGCTCGAAAGTTTGAGTTTGGCGGCACCGCGCTTGAGATCGTCCTCGACGGTGGCGATCAGCTTCAGCGCCTCGGCGCGCGCGCCTTGCGGATCGCGCGCAGCGATGCAATCGTAAATGGTGCGATGGTAGGGAAAGCTGGCATGGCCGAAGTCGCGCACGCCGAGTGGATGCTCCCAAAAGCGATGGAACAGCTCGTGCATGGCGGCGATGATCTGTTCGAACAGCGGATTGCCGGAGACCCGATAGATCGCCTGGTGGAATTCCCAGTCTTCTTCCGCCGACATGCCGTCGCGCGTGCGGAACGCCTGCTCCATGATGTCGAGCTTGCGCTCGATCTCGGCAATGTCGGCCGGGCTCGCCCGCTCGGCGCACAATGCCGCTGCCTCCGCTTCCAGGGCGCGGCGGATTTCAAGCGTCTGCATCAGGCTGGTGAAGTCGTTGCCGCCCGACAGCGTCAGCGGCATGTGCAGCATGTCGGGTGACACAGCCGCCTTGAGATAGGTGCCGCTGCCTTGCCGGCGTTCGACGAGACCGAGCCCTTCCCAGCGCGTCAGCGCCTCGCGCACCGTGTTGCGGCTGACCTTCAGCCGCTCGGCAAGGATACGCTCGGTCGGAAGCTTTTCGCCGGGCCGCAAGGCCTCGGCGCCGACAAAGCCCACCAACGCCTTCAGCACGGCGTCATCACGCGCCGTCGTCTGAATGGGTGGCAGGCTGTTCTGGTCCACAAATCCTCCAAGTGGTCCAATGGTCCAACCAATTTCTGCATAGATGGAAACTCCTGTCAACCGGTTGTCAGGAGGCCGCCCGCTAATTCGCGACCGGCGGCCCGAACCAAGTCGTCAGCGCATCAGCCAGCCCCTGTTGGGTTCCAACCCTAACCCAAGCCACATATCCATCGGGCCGGATCAAAACGGCCTCGGGCGCGGCGACCGTCCCGAGCACCGGAAGCTCCCAGGCACCGGCATATCTCGCGTCGATCTGCCGGACCCGATCCGCCCAAGGCGCAATGTCCAGTGTGCCTGGTTCACCGAGGTTGAGGAACATCGGCCGCGCGTCGTGCAGGAAGCTGAACAGCCGCAACGGGCCGTTGGTGGTGACCAGATCGAGGTCGGGCATTCGCCGCCCAAGGAGTGGGTGCCCCTCCCCGAGGTTGTAGTGGACACCCAGGCCGGACATCTCCGCGGCGATTCGCTTGCGGGGCTCGTCCATGCCGAGCAACTCGGCAACGGTATCGCCCAAGGCCTTGGTACGGTCGTCCATACGACGAAGCGCAACCTGCGCCATCGTGTTGCGCAACGCGCGGGCGGCGACCGGATGGCGCTCGGCGTGGTAGCTGTCGAGCAGGCCTTCCGGTGCTGTCCGGCTGACCACCTGGGCCAGTTTCCATCCCAGGTTCACCGCGTCCTGCACGCCGATGTTGAGGCCCTGTCCACCCATCGGGGGATGGACGTGCGCGGCGTCGCCGGCCAGCAGGACGCGTCCGTCGCGGTAGGCAGCGGCCTGGCGCGTCATATCGGTAAACCGGGAGATCCATGTGGGACTGTGGACCCCGTAGTCGGTGCCATAGACGGCTGTGAGCGCCTCGCTGAGATCGCGCAAAGTCGGCTCGCCGCCAGTGCTCAGTTGCCGTTCTGTCAGCACGACACGCACCGGCCCGCCCTCCTCGGTCTTGCCCATGGCATGGATACCGTAGGCGTCGCTACGAAAGCCCGATGCCGGCTCCTCCGACATCTCAACCTCCGCGATCATCCAGCTCATCGTCGAATCCCACCCCGCGAAATCGATGCCAGCTGCCTTGCGGATGACGCTGCGTCCCCCGTCGCAGCCGACGAGATAATCCGCTGTCACTCTTTGGCCGTCAGAAAGCTCGACCTCGACGCCGCTATGGTCTTGCGCGAAACCAGAAACCTCCTGTCCGCGATAGATCGGCACTCCCAGTTCGCCGACCCAGTCGGCCAGGATGCGCTCGATGTGGTTCTGCCACAGCCCGAGCACATAGTTGTGCCGGGTGGGAAAGTCGCTGACGTCCAACCGGATCATGTTGAAGCCCACGGACTGCGACCGCCGTCCTTGCGAGAGAAACCGGTCGGCGATTCCGCGCTGATCGAGAACCTCGATCGTGCGTGCGTGCAGCCCACCGGCGCGCGAGCCGACGAGTTCCTGCTTATGGCGCCGCTCGACAAGGGCGACGTCGACACCCGCCAGTGCAAGTTCGCCCGCCAGCATCAACCCTGTCGGACCACCGCCCGCGATCACCACCGCATGACGCACTCCATCTGCCGGCAACATCACACGCATTCTCATCACTCCCGTTTCCTTGGCATGGGCCGCGGTTTTACGGGAGGAGCCAGGCCTTGAAGCAAGTCCCTTGTGCGCCATATCTATGAAGTGGAGAGGGTAGCTGCTCACCCTCCCTTGATGAGCGGCAGCGAAAAACCGCCTCTTGCGAAGTGGCGGCGCGCCATTTGCGGCTGAAGCCGCCACAATCCGGTGAAACGCTATTAGATTTCGCGCACGCCAAAAGCCCCGCTTCTTTCGGGGCTTGGTACGGAATCCTTACGTCTTGATTTGAAGAAAAGGGGGCCGGTCGGCGTTTGGCAGCGGTACGAGGAGGCCACTATGTGCCAGCGCCGGCCGGCCGACCCCACGGACCCAGGAGATGCGGCGGACCTGAGCATCATGGGGTATTCTTGGGATCGAGCCGGCTGCCTACCCTCGTGCCGGCGTCGCTTGCGTCTATGGCCAGCACATTTGCGCAAGAGCTTATGAAAATCAACAGTTTCTTAACCAAGGCTCGCGAATCGCTTGGATTAAGGTAAATGGGTAACCCTGTCGGGTTGACTGGATAATCGGGGCTGGTCGTCACGCCGCCTTGGCGACGACGCGGTTGCGGCCACCGCTCTTGGCTTCGTAGAGCGCCAGGTCGGCGCGCTTCATCAGCGCCGCCACCGTGTCCACCCCCTTCAGCACGGACGACACGCCGACGCTGACGGTAACTTCGATCGTCTTGCCATCCGGACCGATCGCAAAAGGCGCCTGGGCGATTTCGGCGCGTATGCGCTCGGCGACCTTCTCGGCCACTACGCCCTCGGTGTCCGGCATCACCACGACGAACTCCTCGCCGCCGAAACGGCAGGCAAGGTCGATGCCGCGGACATTCTTGCGCAGCCGCCGCGCGAATTCCCGCAACACCTCGTCGCCACCGTCATGGCCGTACGTGTCGTTGATCGCCTTGAAGCGGTCGAGGTCGGTGATCATCACCGACAGCGGCCGGCGTCGCGCCACGGCGCGGTCGAACAGCGTCTGCAGATGGCTGTCGAGGTAACGACGGTTGTGCAGCCCGGTCAGGCCGTCGGTTACCGCCATTTCGATAGTCTGGGTGACGCTGGCGCGCAACTGGTCATTGTAGCGTTTGCGGCGCACCTGGGTGCGCAGCCGCGCCGTCAGCTCCTGCTGGTCGATCGGCCGCATCAGATAGTCATTGATGCCGAGTTCGAGGCCACGGATGATGCGCTCCTCCTCGCCCTCTTCCGCCAGCAGGATGATCGGCATGAAGCGGGTGCGGTCGAGCGAGCGCAACTGCGAGCAAAGCCTGAGCGGGTCAAAATCGGCAAAGGCGGTCGAGATCATCACGCATTCATAGGGAGTCTCGGCGGCCTGGAAGAAACCGGCATGCGGATCGCTGGCAATGTCGAGGTCCGCGCGGTCGCGCAGCATCTTCTGGATGCGCTCGACGGATGATTTGCGCTCGTCGATCAAAAGCACTTTCGGCGTGGTGTCTTCCGACGCGAAATTGCGGCTCAGCAGCTCTTCGATGCCGATGTTGCGCGTGGTCGAGGCACGCAGCCGCAACTCGTCGGTCAGCGACTTCAGCCGGACCAGGCTCTTGACGCGCGTCATCAGTTGCAGGTCATTGACCGGCTTGGTCAGGAAATCGTCGGCACCGGCCTCGAGCCCGCGCACGCGGTCGGAGACCTGGTCGAGCGCGGTGATCATCACCACCGGAATGTGCGACGTCGCCGGATCGCTCTTCAGCCGCCGGCAGACCTCGAACCCGTCCATGTCGGGCATCATCACGTCGAGCAGCACGACATCGACCTTGCCGTTCTCGCAGGTCTCGATCGCATCCGGCCCGTTGGTGGCGGTCAGCACTTCGAAATATTCGGCCAGCAGCCGGACTTCCAGCAGCCTCACATTGGCAGGGATGTCGTCGACGACGAGGATCCGCGCAGTCATTTCACAAGGCTCCGGCTCGGCTGAAAGGGCACATCAGGCATCGCCCAGATAGGATTTGATGGTCTCGATGAAACGCGGCACCGAGATCGGCTTGGAAATATAGGCCTCGCAGCCACCCTGGCGGATGCGTTCCTCGTCGCCCTTCATCGCGAAGGCGGTCACCGCGATAACCGGGATGACGTGCAGCTCGTCGTCCTCCTTCAGCCATTTGGTCACCTCCAGTCCCGACACTTCGGGCAACTGAATATCCATCAGGATGAGATCCGGCCGGTGCTGGCGCGCCAGATCGAGCGCTTCCAGACCGTTGCGGGTGCGCACGGTCTCGTAACCGCTTGCTTCGATGAGGTCCCGAAAGAGCTTCATATTGAGCTCATTGTCCTCGACGATCATCACCTTCTTAGGCATCGATATCCCGTCCCGGCCGTCCTTCCGCTCGAAAGTGGCCGTCATGCGCTCTGTCTCGGAACGCACCAAACCCTGCTTCACTCTACGGCAATATGATTGACGAAACGGAAACCTGCGGCTGACAAACAGCGCGAATTCCACCTCGACCCCTGCGCATCCAAAGGACGCGCCACGCCGGTAATGGCTTGCCGCAAGCCACTCTTGCCATTACTGCGGGAGAGACTCATTCCACACACCGAAGGTAGTGATGGCAAACGCAGCGTCAATGCGCGAAGAAGCGGAAAACATTGCCGTGAAGGCCCTGGGCTTTGTCGCCTCCGATCCGGAGCTGTTGCCGCGTTTTCTGGCGATCACCGGCATAGAGGCGCATTCGATCCGCAAGGCCGCCAGCGAGCCGGGATTCCTGGCCGGTGTTCTGCAGTTCATTCTCGCCCATGAGCCGACCCTGATGCGCTTTGCGGAGGAAACCGGCACGCCGCCAGCCTCCGTCGGCAAGGCTTTGCGCGCATTGCCGCTGGGCGACGACAACCACGAGCATTCCATATGAGCGATGATCCCGAAACGGCGCGACAGATCGAGGAACTGGCTGCCGACGACCGGCCACTGCTGGTGCTCGACGTCGACGACGTCGTGCTCGAATTCATCCGCCCGTTCCCGCACTTCCTCAAATCGCGCGGCTTTGGCCTGACTCTGGCCTCGTTCCGGCTGACCGGCAATATCGCCGAAACGGAAAGTGGCCGGCTGATCGAACAGGCGGAGGTAACCGCGCTTCTCGGCGAATTCTTCGATGCACAGGCCGACTGGCAGAGCATGACCGACGGCGCCGCGGACGCGCTGGCAGGTCTGGGCGACCGGGCCGAGATCATCTTGCTGACCGCCATGCCCCACAGGCATCGCTCCACCCGCCGCGCCCACCTGGATGCGCTCGGCCTGAACTACCCGCTCCTGACCACCGAAATGGCCAAGGGCCCGGCGCTGGCCAAGCTGCGCGGCGCCAAGGGCCGGCGCATAGCCTTCGTCGACGACCAGCCGCACAATCTCCTGTCGGCGCGCGACTCGGTTGCGGACGCGCATCTGTTCCATCTGATGGCCGACAATTCGCTGCGCGCGTTCCTGCCCCCGGTGCCGGACGACATCGTCGTCGTCCAGGACTGGCATGAAGCCGCGCCGAAGATCGCGGGCGCGCTGGGGCTCTAAATTCCGGCCTTCAAGGGTTCAGTTTCGCCCCTGCCCCGCCATTGTCGTCGCCGCCATCGTTGCCACTATCGTCTCCGCTGTCACCATCGTCGACGCTGTCCCCTACGGCTGGATCGGCAGGCTTCAGCATGACGCCGTTGACGGTGACCGAACCGTCGGCCTTGGTGTTGACGACCCATTCCAGACGGCCGTCCGGCAGCGTCTTGGCAAAACCCTTCACCATCAGGGCGGCAGGCACGTATTGCCCCACTTCCGGTTCTGACTTCGCCGCCTCCTGCAGATTGGCGACGACCTTGTCGAAACCGGCGACATCGACGGTCAGATTTGCATCAGGCTTCATCTCGGGCGCCTGACCAGGGAACGTCATCTCGCCTTCCAGCGCGATTTCCATGTCCTTGTTCTTCACCGTGCTGTGACCGATGACGACCTTCGGCGTCTTGGCCATGAAGTCTGCTTTGAGCTGGTCGCCGAACTCGGCCGAAAGCGGCGGATCCCGATTGAGATCAAAGGCTTCGATCGCCTTCTTGGCCATGCTGTCGAGATCGATGTTGGCGCCGCCGAAGTTGAGGTCGATGTCGGTGGGCAGCAGCGTAGCGGTCCAGCCAGGAAATATCTGGGGGAAGGTCAAGCCGGAGGCCTTGATCGCATAGTCGAGCTTACCGTTCTGTTCGATGCCATCAGCCCCGAATGCGGTGCTCAATTGCGTCGCGCCGAAATCGCCGGCGTATGTTTCAATGGCCAACTTCTTGAATGTGTAGGTTCCATCTATTCGTTCCCACAGCGGTAGCGCAGCGAGCAGAAGTGCTTTGAGCTCCGCTTGATCGGCTTTCACGCGGTCTTGGTCTTCATGGGCCACGGCGAATGCCAAGAGATCCAGAAACGGCTTTGTCCGAATGGCTTTGGCCGTCACATCCACGGCGAGATCCGACGCCTTTATCGCTCCAACAGCCCTGTCGTCGATCTTGACCGTCTCGCCGAAGTCGGCCACCGCCTGTGTCAGGTTGAGGTCGACGCCGCCTTTCGCCGACTCGCGTGCGCTGAATTTGGACGAGCCTGAGCCGACGCTAAAATCCGTTACTTGCCTGGGCATGCGCGACGTCATCGTCATGCCCGCCATTGAGCTGGCGCCGCTGGTAAATGCCGCCAGCTTGGGGTCATAGACGCCCGTGAACTTGCCATCCTTGATGGCGATCTGCGCGCTTGCCTGGCCGTCCGGATTACCCACCTCGAATGAACCGCTGGTCGAAAAATCCGAGGAGACGTCCCAACTGCCGTCGCCGCGCGGTTTGACCACCAGCGTGTAAGGCGGGAAATCGAACTTCGGCAGATCCTGCTTCGGCAACCCCGCCGCAATCGCCTTCAAATCGAAGGTGATCTCGTAGGCATCGCCTACGACCAAAACCTTCAGAATGCCCTCGTTGATCGCCTGCTTGCCGACATAGCGGGACAGATCATCGGACAGCTGCTTTGCACCCTGGCTGTCGACAGTCTGACCCCAGGCAGGCGCGCTGACGGCAAGAACCAGAACAAATGGAAAAACACATTTCACTTCGACTCTCCCCCTTTATCCCGAATAGACAAAATTGCTTCTCTGGTAGAAAAATACTGTTGCAATCGCAAGACGAGGTTCTCTCTTACAACACCAGCCGCATCAATGGCCGGCCTGCCTTGCGTTCCACGAGCCTCTCGAACCCGGCCTTCTCGAAGACCCGTGACGAGCCGACGAACAGCCCTATCGAACGCGAATCCCGGGACAGGTCTATCGGGCAAGCCTCGACCAGCCGCGCACCATTCTCGCGGGCGAAGTCGATGCCGCCTTCGACGAGGCGGTGCGTGATGCCCCTGCCGCGCGCCCTGGTGCGGATGAAGAAGCAGGAGATCGCCCAGACGGCCGGATCCGTGGCGTCGGCGGGATCGACCGGCGCCGAGCCCCTGCCCTGATTGTTCCATTCGGGCACGTCGGCGCGCGGCCCGATCTGCATCCAGCCGACCGCCTTGCCGTCCTCGAAAGCCAGCAGGCCAGGCGGCGGGCCGGCCTCGATGCGCGCCTTGATGTGGTCCTTGTTGCGCTCGCGGCTGCTCTCGCGGCGCACCGCCGGCGCCAGCCGGAAATGCGTGCACCAGCAGCCATAGCAGGCACCCTGCTTGCCGAAGAGGTCCTCGAAATCCGCCCAAAGTTCGGGCGCCAGCGGCGCTATGGTCGTGCTCATGCGTTCTCCCCAGGCCAGCCTTGTCGCTGGCCTTGCACTGTCGTACCATTGCTTCTGTTCTCTTTATGTTCGCAGCGATGGCGGCCCCTGTCAACAATCCCGATCACGGTTTTTGCCGCGACTGCCTGACTTTTCAGCGCGGCGACGTCAGGCGTTGCGAGCGCTGCGGCAGCCCCAGGCTGGCGCGCCATCCGGAGCTTTACCGGCTGCATCTCGCCCACATCGACTGCGATGCTTTCTACGCGGCGATCGAAAAGCGCGACAACCCGGCGCTGAAGGACAAGCCGCTGATCATCGGCGGCGGCAAGCGTGGCGTCGTCTCCACCGCCTGCTACATCGCCCGCATCCAGGGTGTGCGCTCGGCAATGCCGATGTTCAAGGCGCTCGAAGCCTGTCCCGAGGCGGTCGTGATCAGCCCGAACATGGAAAAATACGTGCGCGTCGGCCGCGAGGTGCGCGCCATGATGCAAGCGCTCACGCCGCTGGTCGAGCCGCTGTCGATCGACGAGGCGTTTCTCGACCTTGCCGGCACCGAACGGCTGCACGGACTGCCGCCGGCGGTGGTGCTGGCGCGGTTCGCGCTGGCTGTCGAGAGGGAGATCGGCATCACCGTTTCGGCCGGTCTGTCCTACTGCAAGTTCCTCGCCAAGATAGCGTCGGACTTCCGCAAGCCGCGCGGCTTCTCGGTCATTGGCGAGGCAGAGGCGGTCGGCTTCCTGGCGACACAGCCGGTGACCATGATCTGGGGGGTCGGCAAGGCGTTCAACGCCACGCTGGAGCGTGACGGCATCCGCACCATCGGCCAGTTGCAGCAGATGGATCGTGCCGATCTGATGCGCCGCTACGGCACGATGGGCGACCGGCTCTATCGCCTTTCGCGCGGCGAGGACGTCCGCCGCGTCGATCCCGACCAGGATGCCAAGAGCGTGTCGGCCGAAACCACTTTCGACACCGACATCGCTTCATTGGATGAGCTTGTCGCTGTGCTGAGAGGGCTTTCGGAGAAAGTCTCGGCACGGCTGAAGAAATCCGGCATTGCCGGGCGCACCGTGGTGCTGAAGCTGAAGACCCAGGATTTCAAGCTGCGCACACGCAACCGCCAGCTTGGCGACCCGACCCGGCTCGCCGACCGCATCTTTCAGACCGGAGTCGAGCTTCTGCGTAAGGAAACGGATGGCACGAAATTTCGGCTGCTCGGCATCGGCGTCAGCGACCTCTCCGACGACGACAAGGCCGACCCGCCCGACCTGGTCGACGTCCAGGCGCGCAAGCGCGCCATGGCGGAAGGCGCCATCGATGCCTTGCGCGACAAGTTCGGCCGCAAGGCGGTGGAAACCGGCTATACGTTCGGCAAGGGCCGCGACGCCCACCCGCCGGAGCCGCTCGAGGAGTGAACCTCGTCAGGTGCGCTGCAGGTCTATCCGGCTCGTCACCACGCTCTTGCCGGTTTTCGGGTCGGTGTCGGTGACCGTCAGCCGGATGCCGTTCTCGCCTCTCTTCTCGACCGTCATCCGCGCCTTGCGATCACCGTTGACCTCCTTGGCCCAGCGGATGCCGAGATTGATCGCATTGCCCGAGCGGCTGCCGTTCAGCTGTGCCGGCCCGGTGCGAGACCCGACATAGACGCCGCTGTATTTCGCAGCTGTGACCTTCAAGTTGGCGCTGATGGCCCGCGTCAGCACGACGAGACCCCGGCAACTGCCGTCCAGCGAGAGCGAGGTTGATGTCGCATTCGACTTGAAGTTGCAAGATACACCAACGTTCGGGACGTCGGTGGTTACCTGGACTGTGCCCTTGCCGGCGAAATTCCCCTGGAACGACTGGAGAAATTTGGCCTCGTCGGCATGGGCCGCGCCCGCGGCAACCAGCAGGCAGCTCGCAAGTGCGAATTGCGTGAATGGTCTCATGGAAAGCTCTCCTTGTCGGCGTTGTTCCGCAAAGCACGGGCGAATATCGGACTCAACGCCCCTTGCCGTGTCAGGTTCCGTCAGCAACGCTGGGTGGCCCAGAACCTGGCTGGCCCAGAAGAATGCAACCGCTAGCGATTGCGGCAGGAGCTCCGGCCTGCGACATAGCGGGCATGGTACCCACCCCCTCCATCCCCAAGGCCGCGTTCTGGATGGCGCTGTCGATTGCCTCGTTCCTGGCGATGTCGGTCGCCGGCCGCGCCACGACAGCCGAGCTCAACGTCTTCCAGGTGCTGGAACTGCGCTCGGTGATCGGCTTTTTCATCCTTCTGCCGCTGGTGATGATGAGCGGCGGCTTTGCGGCAATGCGCACGCAGCGCCCCGTCGCCCATATTGCCCGCAACGTTATCCACTATACAGGCCAGGCGGCCTGGCTTTACGCCCTGACGCTGATCCCGCTGGCCGTGCTGATCTCGATCGAGTTCACGACGCCGATCTGGACGGCCCTCCTGGCGGTCAGCTTCCTTGGTGAAAGGCTGTCTCGCCCAAAGCTTGCGGCGATCGTGCTGGGGCTGATCGGCGTGGTGATCATCGTTCGCCCCGGAGTCGGTTCGGTCGATCCGGGACATCTGGTCGTGCTTGGCGCCGCGGTCTGCTTCGGCATCTCGGTGGTCATGGTCAAATCGCTGACGCGGACGGACAGCGTCGTGCGCATCATCTTCTGGATGCTGATCATCCAGTCGGTGGTCGGCCTCGTGCCGGCGCTCTATGCGTGGCGCAACCCGCCGCCGGAGCTGTGGCCATGGATCCTGCTGATCGCCTTCAGCGGCATGTCGTCGCATTTCTGCATGGCCCGCGCGCTTGGCTATGCCGACGCCACCGTCATTTCGCCGATGGATTTCCTTCGCGTGCCGCTGTCGGCGCTGATCGGCTGGCTGCTCTATCAGGAGCAGATCGACGCCTTCACCGCCGCCGGCGCATTGCTGATCCTCATGGGCAACCTGCTCAATCTGCAGCGGAAATCGGCAAAACCAGCGGAAGTAGCGGCATCCTAGACTAGAGCCGCCGTCGGTCAGCTTCCGTCGTCGGGTATGTTGAGAACATGCCCAAAGGCCTTGCAGTGCACCGCGTCCGGCTCGTGCCGTTGCAACCCGCACTGCGGACAGGGAAAGAACACCTTGGCCGGACGGAAGATCGCCTGCGCCAGCCTGACGAACAGCGATATGCCGATGATCATGGTGACGATCGCGGTCAGCTTGCCGGCAATGCCCGGCAACACGATGTCGCCAAAGCCGGTCGTCGTCACCGTGGCGACCGTGAAATAAAGCGCGTCGATATAGTTTTCGAGGCCGGCGCCGGCGCGGAAGAAGAAGGTGTAAACGAAGCCGGTGATGACGAACAGGAAGGTCAACAGGTTGATGACGGCGTGACTTGCTTCGCGCCAGGGTCTCAGGCCACGCATCTCGAAATGCCGCCAAAGCGAACCGCTGCGCGACAGCGACCACAGCCGCAGGATGCGCAGAAAGCCGAGATTGGCGAGAGCCGTCGGCATCAGCAGGGTCAGGAGAATGAAGACATCGACCCATGACGTCGGCTGTTTCATCAGCCGCAGCATGTCGTTGGAGGCAAGCAGCCTTGCAATCATGTCGGCGGCGACGAGGGCGGCGACCGCATAGTCAAGCCAGAGAAACGAGGTGGATTGCTGGATGACGGGCGTCGCGATGAAGAAAGCGATGATGGCAAGATCGATGATGATGGCCACCAGCTGGAACCGAAAAGCGCCGGGCGTACGCCCGTGATAGAGCCTGCGCAGCGTATCGCGCAGGCGCGCCGTCACCGAACCATCCCTGTCAGGCATCTTCATGGCGAGTGCGGCAAGAGCCGCCCGGTGAATGTCCGCTTGCCGGAAAGACTGGTGATCACACCAGTTCCACTTCGACCACGCCGGGCACCGCGCGCATCGCCGAGGCGATCTGCGGCGAAATCCGGTAGCGGTTCGGCAGTTCGATCTCGATTTCCCCCTCGCCTTCTTCCTTGATCAGCACGAAGCTCACCTGGCCTTCGCCCCTGACGGCAAGCTGGCCGGCCAGCGTGTTGATCGGAGCCGCGCTGCGCACGAAAATGCGCAACGCCTTCTGGATACGGCTTGCCTCGTCCTCCAGCGATTGCACGGTCTGGATGCGCAGGTTGACGCCTTCCGGCCTGTCTTCGGCCGCAACGGTGATGACGACGGAACGGCCGGGCTCGAGCAGGTCGCGATATTGCGCCAACCCTTCCGAAAACAGCACGGCTTCATACTGGCCGGACGTATCGGAAAAGGCCACGACGCCCATCTTGTTGCCGGTGCGCGTCTTGCGCTCCTGCTTGGTGGTGACGGTGCCGGCCAGACGCCCGGCGGCGGCGCCCCGCTTGACGGCGGCCGAGAACTCCGCCCAGCTCTGCACCCGCATCTTCTGCAGCGCCGCCTTGTACTCGTCGAGCGGGTGGGCGGACAGGTAGAAGCCGACCACCTGGAATTCGCGGTGCAGCCGGTCGGCGGCGAGCCACGGGTCCGTCGCCGGCAGATTGAGCGCCTGCGACTGGGCGCCGAGCGAGGCGCCAAAGATGTCATGCTGGCCGGACACCGCGTTCTGTTGCGCCAGCGATGCCAGCCCCATCATGCGCTCGACGCCTGCCATCATGGAAGCGCGGTCGTGGCCGAAGCAGTCGAGCGCGCCGGCCATGATCAGGCTTTCGAAGACACGCTTGCCGACGATCTTGGGATCGACCCGCTCGCAGAAATCGGCAAGGTTCTTGAACGGTTTTTCGCCACGCTGGGCAACGATGTGCTCGACCGCCGCGTCGCCGACGCCCTTGAGTGCCGCCAGCGAATAGTAGATGCGGTTCTCGCCCACCTCGAAAGCGCGGAAGCTCGTCATCACCGACGGTGCCAGAACCTCGATGCCGAGGCGCAGCGCGTCCTGGCGAAAATCGGCGAGCTTGTCGGTGTTGCCCATGTCGAGCGTCATCGACGCCGCCAGGAACTCGACCGGATAGTGCGCCTTGAGGTAGGCGGTCTGGTACGAGACCACAGCGTAGGCGGCGGCGTGCGACTTGTTGAAACCATAGTCGGCGAACTTGGCCAGCAGGTCGAAAATGAAGTCGGCTTGCGGCTTGCCGACGCCGCGCTCGACCGCGCCCGAGACGAAGCGCTCGCGCTGCTTGTCCATCTCGGCGCGGATCTTCTTGCCCATGGCGCGGCGCAGAAGATCGGCTTCGCCGAGCGAATAGCCGGAAAGCTCCTGCGCGATCTGCATCACCTGTTCCTGGTAGACGATGACGCCTTGCGTCTCCTTCACCAGATGGTCGATCTTGGGATGGATCGACGCCATCTCCTCCTCGCCATGCTTTCTGGCGTTGTAGGTCGGGATGTTCTCCATCGGCCCCGGCCGGTACAACGCCACCAGCGCGATGATGTCCTCGATGCAGTCGGGCCGCATTCCGATCAGCGCCTTGCGCATGCCCGCACTTTCCACCTGGAACACGCCGACCACCTCGCCGCGCGACAGCATGGCGTAGGTTTCGGGATCGTCGAGCGGTATCGTGGCCAGATCGATCTCGATGCCGCGGCGGCGGATCAATTTGACCGCTGTCTCCAGCACCGTCAGCGTCTTCAGGCCGAGGAAGTCGAACTTCACCAGCCCGGCCTGCTCGACATATTTCATGTTGAACTGGGTGACCGGCATGTCCGAGCGCGGATCGCGGTACATCGGCACCAGTTCCGACAGCGGCCTGTCGCCGATGACGATGCCTGCGGCGTGTGTCGAAGCATGGCGATAGAGGCCTTCCAGCTTCTGCGCCATGTCGAGCAGCGTCTGGACGATCGGCTCCTTCTCGGCCTCTTCGGCGAAGCGCGGTTCGTTGGCGATGGCGTCGGCGAGCTTGACCGGATTGGCCGGGTTCTGCGGCACCATCTTGGAGAGCTTGTCGACCTGGCCATAGGGCATCTGCAGGACGCGGCCGACGTCGCGCAGCACCGCGCGGGCCTGCAGCGTACCAAAGGTGATGATCTGGCCGACCTGGTCGCGACCATACTTCTGCTGAACGTAGCGGATCACCTCCTCGCGGCGATCCTGGCAGAAGTCGATGTCGAAGTCGGGCATCGACACGCGGTCCGGATTGAGAAAACGTTCGAACAGAAGGGAGAAGCGCAGCGGATCGATATCGGTGATGGTCGTCGAATAGGCGACCAGCGACCCCGCACCCGAGCCGCGGCCGGGCCCGACCGGGATCCCTTGCGCCTTTGCCCATTTGATGAAGTCGGCAACGATCAGGAAGTAGCCGGGGAATTTCATCTTCTCGATGATGCCGAGCTCGAAATTCAGCCTCTCGCGATACTGCTCGATCGTATACCCCGGAGTGGGGCCATGCGCGGCGAGCCGTGCTTCCAGCCCTTCATGCGCCTGGCGGGCCAGTTCGTCGGCTTCCGCTTTCACCGCGGCATCGGCATCGGCGACATCACCGCCGGTAAAGCGCGGCAGGATCGGATTGCGGTTCTTCGGATAATAGGAACAGCGCAGCGCGATCTCGACCGTGTTGTCGATCGCTTCCGGCAGGTCGGCGAACAGCCTGGCCATATCGGCCTGGCTGCGCAGGAAATTGTCTGGCGACAGCCGGCGGCGGTTGTCGGCGGCGACGACCGAGCCCTCGGCGATGGCGATCAGCGCGTCATGCGCCTCGTAATCGTCGCGCGCCGAGAAGAACGCCTCGTTGGTGGCGACAAGCGGCAATTCATGGGCATAGGCGAGATCGATCGAGGATTTCTCGATCATTCGATCGTAACCCGAAACCCGATCCAGTTCGACATAGAGCCGATCGCCGAACATCGTCTTGAGGGTCAAAAGCCGTGCCTCGGCAAGATCGCGGCGATCTTCCTTGAGCGCGATTCCGATCGGGCCGCGCGGCCCGCCGCTGAGGCAGATCAGCCCGTCACAATGGCCTTCCATCATTTCAGTGGTCAGATGCACCGCCTCGCCGGGTGGCGTTTCGAGGTAAACCCGGCTGACCAGCCTGACCAGATTGGAATAGCCGGCCTCGGTCGCGGCGATCAGGACCACCGGCCGCATCTCCGGACCTTGCCGTCTGCGGTCGCGCTGTCCGTCGCTGTTCTCGCCGGAAAAGGCGAGCGCGACCTGGCAGCCGATGATCGGCTGGATACCGTCCTTCACGGCCTTCTGCGCGAACTCCAGCGCGCCGAACAGATTGTTGGTGTCGGTGACGGCAATCGCCGGCGCCTCGTCCTTCACCGCGTGAGCCACCACCTTGCCAATCTGCAAGGCACCTTCCAGCAGCGAATAGGCCGAATGCACGCGCAGATGGATGAAGGGCCGCGCCGGCGCCTCTGGCCGCGCAGCCGCTATTGCGGCTTCGCGCTTCAGGGGATCGCGTGGAAGTCTGTCATCCGCCATGGTTTTCGTACTGCCTGAAGGACTTGAGTCGATGGGGATGTATTGTCCGGGACCGGGCGATGCCAGTCCAGCACAAACGACCTCTGACCACAGGCTTGCCCAGCCCCGCCCGGCTCGATCTCAGGCGAATTCCATGATCACCGCGTCGACAGCCAGGCTGTCACCCGGCTTGGCGTTGAGTTTCGAGACGACAAGGTCGCGTTCGGCGCGCAGCACGTTTTCCATCTTCATCGCCTCGACCACGGCCAGCGTCTCGCCAGCCTTGACCTCCTGACCTTCGGCAACGGCAATCGACACGACGAGGCCGGGCATCGGGCAGAGCAGCAGGTTCGACGTGTCCGGCGCCACTTTTTCCGGCATCAGCCTTTCAAGCTCGGCGATGCGCGGCAGCATGGCGCGCGCGGTCACCGACATGCCCTTCCAGGCGATGCGAAAGCCGTTGGCAACAGGCCTGATCTGAGCGGCGACCTTGCGCTGGCCTACCGTGCCGCGCCAGATCAGGTCGCCCGGCCGCCATTCGGATGAAACGGTCAGCGCCTTGCCACCCTCAATCGACAGATCGATCTCCATCGGAATGGAAATCATGCCTTCGAGGATGGATACCGACAAATAGCCCTCACCGATCTTCACCACCCAGTCGCGTTTGAGCGCGCCCGAATGTGGCGCCAGGCGCCCGCCCAGCCGGTCGAGCCGATCACGGCGCAGCAGTTCCACCGCGGTGGCGATCGACGCCAGAACGGCCTTTTCCTCGCTGTTGGGTACAATCGGCGCGAAGCCGTCGGGGTATTCCTCGGCGATGAAGGCCGTCGATATCCGCCCGTCCCGCCAACGCGGATGCTGCATCAGCGCCGCCAGAAACGGGATGTTGTGCTCGATGCCATCGACGATGAAGCTGTCGAGCGCCTCCGACATGGCGTCGATGGCCTCGATGCGCGTCGGCGCCCAGGTGCACAGCTTGGCGAGCATCGGATCATAGAACATCGAGATCTCCGAGCCTTCGGTGACGCCGGTGTCGTTGCGAATGACGATATCGCCAAATTGTCCTTCCTCCGGCGGACGGTAGCGCGTCAGCCGGCCGATCGAGGGCAGGAAATTGCGGTACGGGTCCTCGGCGTAGAGTCGGCTTTCCACCGCCCAGCCGTTCAGCCTCACATCACTCTGCTTCAAGCCGAGCTTTTCACCGGCGGCCACGCGGATCATCTGCTCGACCAGATCGATGCCGGTGACGAGCTCCGTCACCGGGTGCTCGACCTGCAATCGTGTATTCATTTCAAGGAAATAGAAGTTCTTGTCCTTGTCGACGATGAACTCGACCGTGCCGGCGCTCTGATAGTCGACCGCTTTGGCCAGCGCCACCGACTGCTCGCCCATGGCCTTCCTGGTCTTGGCATCTAGGAAAGGCGACGGCGCCTCTTCGACCACCTTCTGGTTGCGGCGCTGGATCGAGCATTCGCGCTCGCCGAGGTAGAGCGCATTGCCATGCGCGTCGGCCAGTACCTGGATCTCGATATGGCGCGGATCGACGACGAACTTCTCGATGAAGACGCGGTCGTCGCCGAACGAGCTCTTGGCCTCCGAGCGTGCCCGGTCGAAACCGTCCCGCACTTCCGACTGGCTCCAGGCGATGCGCATGCCCTTGCCGCCGCCGCCGGCCGAGGCCTTGATCATCACGGGATAGCCGATCTCGCCGGCGATCTTCTCGGCATGGTCGGCGTTTTCGATGACACCGAGCCAACCGGGCACCGTCGAAACCTTCGCTGCATTGGCGAACTTCTTTGATTCGATCTTGTCGCCCATCGCCTTGATGGCCTTGGGTTTCGGGCCGATGAAGACGATGCCTTCCGCTTCGAGCGCCTCACAGAAGGCAGCCCGTTCCGACAGGAAGCCATAGCCGGGATGCACGGCCTGCGCGCCCGTCGCCTTGCAGGCGGCAATGATATTTTCAGGCAGCAGATAGCTCTGCGCGGCGGGCGAAGGTCCGATATGAACCGCCTCGTCGGCCATCTCGACATGCACGGCGTCGCGATCGGCATCGGAATAGACGGCGACGGTGGCGATGCCCATCTTCCGCGCCGTCTTGATGACGCGGCAGGCAATCTCGCCACGATTGGCAATCAGGATCTTGGTGAACATGCGGATAGCATCCCTCGGTCGGCCGTTCCTTTTATGGCCTGTGCTTGCAGGGTCAAGCCGGCCATGCAAATCACTGCCTTTCAATCGATTTGCGATTCCAATTCGCCGCTGTGGCCCAGTTTCGGCACCAGCTTCCAGTTGATCGCATCGCCAAAACCTGAAAGCTTGAGCGTAAAATCGCCTTGGGAGGAATTGTCTTATGAAAACCCGCGCCGCTGTCGCTGTCGCCGCCGGAAAGCCGCTGGAGATCATGGAGGTCGACCTCGACGGTCCGCGCGAGGGCGAAGTGCTGGTCGAGATCAAGGCGACCGGCATCTGCCACACCGACGAGTTCACTCTGTCCGGAGCCGACCCGGAAGGCCTGTTTCCCTCCATCCTTGGCCATGAAGGCGCCGGCGTTGTCGTCGATGTCGGCAAGGGTGTCACCTCGGTCAAGAAGGGCGACCACGTCATTCCGCTCTATACGCCCGAATGCCGCCAGTGCCCGTCGTGCCTGTCGCGCAAGACCAATCTGTGCACCGCCATCCGCGCCACGCAGGGCCAGGGCCTGATGCCCGACGGCTCATCGCGCTTCTCGATCGGCAAGGACAAGATTTTTCACTATATGGGCTGCTCGACCTTTTCCAACTTCACCGTGCTGCCGGAAATCGCGCTGGCCAAGGTCAATCCCGACGCGCCCTTCGACAAGATCTGCTACATCGGCTGCGGCGTCACCACCGGCATCGGTGCTGTCATCAACACGGCCAACGTCGAGATCGGCGCGACGGCCGTGGTCTTTGGCCTTGGCGGCATCGGCCTCAACGTCATCCAGGGCCTGAGGCTGGCCGGCGCCGACATGATCATCGGCGTCGACCTCAATAACGACAAGAAGGCCTGGGGCGAGAAATTCGGCATGACGCATTTCGTCAATCCGAAGGAGATCGACGGCGATGTCGTGCCCCACCTCGTCAACATGACCAAGCGCGGCGCCGATCAGATCGGCGGCGCCGACTATACCTTCGACTGCACCGGCAACACCAAGGTGATGCGCCAGGCGCTGGAATCGTCACATCGCGGCTGGGGCAAGTCGGTCGTCATCGGCGTGGCCGGCGCCGGCCAGGAAATCTCGACGCGGCCATTCCAACTGGTCACCGGCCGCACCTGGATGGGTACCGCCTTCGGCGGCGCGCGCGGCCGCACCGACGTGCCGAAGATCGTCGACTGGTACATGGACGGCAAGATCCAGATCGACCCGATGATCACCCACACGCTGAAGCTCGAGGACATCAACAAGGGCTTCGACCTCATGCACGAGGGCAAATCGATCAGGAGCGTGGTGATTTACTGAGGAAGACCACAAGCCGCCGACCAACCGGCCTGCGACCTCTGTGGTTCAAAACTGGGAGGAGAAAAGAATGGCGGAGAAACTGCATCCGAAAATCGACAATGGCCTGCCCAAGGAAAGCGCCAGCTTTGCCGGCGGCACGCTGGTCTGCGCTTGCACCAGCAAGCCGGTGAAGGTGAAGGTCAAGGGTCAGATCGCCCACAATCATGCCTGCGGCTGCACCAAGTGCTGGAAGCCGGAAGGCGCGGTCTTCTCGGTCGTTGCCGTGGCCGGCACGGGCGACGTCACGGTCACCGAGAACGGCGACAAGCTGAAAGTGGTCGATCCCGCGGCGCTGATCCAGCGTCATGCCTGCACCGTCTGCGGCGTCCACATGCACGGGCCGGTCGAGCGCGACCATGCGTTCAAGGGCCTGTCCTTCATCCACCCCGAACGCTTCGTCGAGGACGGCTGGTCGCCGCCGGGCTTTGCCGCTTTCGTGTCCTCGATCATCGAATCCGGTGTCGACCCGAAGCGGATGGACGGTATTCGTGCGCGGCTGAGGACAATCGGGCTTGAACCCTACGACTGCCTCAACCCCGGCCTGATGGACTACATCGCCACCTGGACGGCCAAGAAGTCCGGAGCGCTGCCGGCGTGAAACTGACGGGCGGGTGTGGTTGCACCCGCCCGCCTCGGTTTTTTCCAAATTCGCCGAATGGTCCAAAGCCGAACGGACCGACAAGACAAGATATGATATGAATTCCCCGGACATGCATTGAAGCAGTTGGGGGAGACGATGCTGCCGATCCTCTTTGCCGCCGGCGTTTTGATCATAGGAACAGGCCTCGCGTACAGCATCAAACGATTTTCGTTTGGCGACAGCACGACGCTGATCGCGCTGATGATCACTCCGCTGCTTGCCTATGGCATCGGCTCGGGAAAAATCAGCGAATTGGCGGGACCCGGCGGCTGGAGCGCGAAATTCAAGCAAGAAGCGGAAAAGACAATCGTCCCGGTGGGACACATTAAAGTCTCCGGCGATCTTTACGGCAAAGGCGGGCTTGACGACCTCAAGCGCATCGTTGGCAACCTTGGTCCCGGTCAACCGATAGCCGTGTCGCTGCAGTTGGGCAGAGGCGACTACTACAAGGCAGACATCATAGCGAAATACATCTCGGTTCTGGTTCACTACGACCCCAACGTGTTGATTATAATAGTTGATTCCGGAGGGGCCTACATCGCGTCGGCCAGAGCGGATATGATCCTCTCGCAACTGACAGACAAGGACGACTACGAACAGTCGCCTGAACCATTGTTCGAAACAAAACCATTCATCGATGCCATACACGGGAGCGACCCGGCGCCGGTTCGCTCGCTCTACGGCTTTTCTGATCAGTCAATTCCCGAAACGGCAAACAACGTGGCCGCCTTGCAAAGGATGCAAGAACTGAACACGCCAAGGTTGGTTGCGGTGACTTCCGATCGCAAGCCAAAAGGGCTAGTGGATCGTGACCCGATTGTAACGCAGCTGCTTCTTGGACTTGTGCCCGCCCAGTGACTTCCAGCCCCCAGATCCTCGTCGATGCCGACGCCTGCCCGGTCAAGGCCGAGGTCGAGAAGGTCGCCGAGCGCCATGGCGTTGTCGTCACCTACGTCTCCAATGGCGGCCTGCGGCCATCGCGCGATCCGATGATCCGCAATGTTGTCGTCTCCAAGGGCGCCGACGCCGCCGACGACTGGATCGTCGACAATGCGCGCGCCAATGACATCGTGGTGACGGCCGACATTCCGCTTGCCGCGCGTGCGGTGGCGCTCGGCGCGCATGTGCTCGGACCCACCGGACGTCCGTTCACCCCGGAAACGATCGGCATGGCGGTGGCGATGCGCGACCTCAAGCAGCATCTGCGCGAGACCGGCGAAAGCAAGGGCTACAATGCCAGCTTCGCGCCGCAGGATCGCTCGCGGTTCCTTGGCGAACTCGACCGCATCTTGCGGCGGGCGCTCAAATCCGCCACACCGGGCTGAGCCATGACGATCGATACGCCGATCAAGACGCCAGTGCACCGGCACATGCAGTTCGCGATGTCTGCCTGCGTCGGCCTACCGGCATTCGTGATCGCGCTCATCTCAGGCGTGCCGCTAGCCTATTCGATTTTGATCGGCGCCAATGTGTTCTTCGCCGCCTTTGTCGTGTTGGTCATTGCCCAGATGCCGCTGCTCACCGGCCGCTATCTGAGCAAGAATGCGCGTGAGATCGACCTGCCGGTTCTCGGCATCTTTGCCGTCACGCTTGGTGTTGTCGCCGTTGCCACCGTCCTGCTGTTCCAGCTGATCAATCACAAGGGCCGCGACCCCATCGAACTCAGCTTTGCGCTGTTGTCGATCCCGCTCGGCTGGTTCACCATCCATGCCATGGCAGCGCTCCACTATGCCCATGTCTACTGGATGGACGGTGATGCGATCGATGCCGAAACCAAGAAGAAGATCCCGGTCGGTGGCCTCGATTTTCCCGGCGGCAAACGGCCCGAGGGTTGGGATTTCCTTTATTTCGCGACGGTCATCGGCATGACCGCGCAGACCGCCGACACCGCCATAACGACCTCGCATATGCGCCGCGTCGTCCTTGTCCATTCGATCCTGTCTTTCTTCTTCAACACGGTCATCGTCGCTGCCGTCGTCAACCTCGCCGTCAGCCTCGGCAACTCGTAATAAATCCGTGATCGGATGAAACATCGGTTTGGATCTTTACGTATCAGGAGGACAATGAACGCGCAGGCCACGCCGCGAGGCCGGGAGACGAGACAAACATGGAATCCGCTGCCAGAAGCCAAACCACCGCTGGACCGGGCGCTCCCGCTTCGAGCGACAAAACGCTGATCTACCGGCAATCGCGCTGGACGCGGCTGACGCATTGGCTCTGGGCCATATCGCTGTTCTTCATGCTGCTTTCCGGCCTGCAGATCTTCAATGCCCGCCCGCAGCTCTACATCGGCAAGCAGTCGGGCTTCGAGTACAACAATACCGTCTTCGCCATCGGCGCCGAGAATACCGACGCCGGGCCGCGCGGCTACACCGAGGTCTTCGGCAAGCGCTTCGACACCACCGGGGTGCTCGGCTGGTCGGGTCCGGCAGGCAACGAGACGGCGCGCGGCTTTCCGTCCTGGGCGACAATTCCGTCCTACTACGATCTTGGCACCGCGCGTGTCGTGCATTTCTTCTTTGCCTGGATACTGACCACGACCTTGCTCATCTGGCTGGTCGCCAGCCTGATCAACGGCCATCTGCGCCGTGACCTCGCCCCGCGCCTTGATGATCTCAAGCGGTTGCCGCGGGACATCGTCGACCATGCTAAGCTCAGATTCCACCACACGCGCGAATACAACACGCTGCAGAAGATGGCCTATGGCGGCGTGCTGTTCGTGCTACTGCCGTTGATGATCATCACCGGTCTGGCCATGTCGCCAAGCATGAATTCGGTGCTGCCGTTCCTCAACGATCTGCTCGGTGGCAGACAAACTGCACGCACCATCCATTTCACCGTCATGGTGCTGCTGGTCGCCTTCTTCGTCATTCACATGCTGATGATCCTCGCCGCCGGCCCGATCAACGAACTGCGCTCCATCATCACCGGCTGGTACCGCACCGACCCACCGGTACATGAGGACGAAACCGCGCAGAGGAGTGCGTGACATGGCGAAATTTCAGATCAGCCGTCGGAAATTCCTGACCGCGGCCAGCCTCGGCGCTTCAGGCATCATGCTGTCGGGCTGCGACGCCTTCGACAGCCAGCTGAGCATCGGCAGCGGCCTGCGCAGTTTCCTCGAAAACGCCAATGGCCTGACATACCGCGCGCAACGCCTGCTCGCCGGCCGCGACGCGCTGGCGCCGGAATTCACCGAGGCCGACATCCGTCAGCCGCAGCGGCCGAACGGCGTCACGGCGCCCGACGACGATGTCTACAAGGGTCTGCTCGCCAACAATTTCGCCGACTGGCGATTGGAGGTTTCGGGCCTTGTCGAAAAGCCGCTGTCGCTGAGCCGCGAGCAATTGATGAACATGCCGAGCCGCACCCAGATCACCCGCCACGACTGCGTCGAAGGCTGGAGCTGCATCGCCAAATGGACCGGCACGCCGCTGTCGCTGGTGCTGGACCAGGCGGTGGTCAAGCCACAGGCGCGCTACGTCATGTTCCATTGCCTCGACACGATCGATCGCAGCCTCTCAGGCGACATCAAATATTACGGCACCATCGACCTGATCGATGCTCGCCACCCGCAGACGATCCTCGCCTATGGCCTGAATGGCAAGCCGCTGCCGGTCGAGAACGGCGCGCCGTTGCGCGTCCGTGTCGAGCGCCAGCTCGGCTACAAGATGCCGAAATATCTCTACAAGATCGAACTGGTCGATGGCTTCGCCAATGTCGGCGGTGGTCGCGGTGGCTATTGGGAAGACAATGGCTACGACTGGTATGGCGGGATCTGACCCACCGACACAAGGATGATCGGCCCGCGGAGGCCACGGGCCGATCAGTTACGCTTGGCTTTGCATGAGCCCCCCGGCCCCGCTCAATAGCCGGCGTAAATCCACTGACAATTGTTGTAGGAATCGCAGCTGTAGTACCAGTAGCCATCGCTGCGCGCCGTTTCACCGCTGGACGTGGCCTTGCTGGCAACGGCATCGGCCTTCTTGGCATCGGCCCCCATTTCCTTGGCCATCTTGGCCATCTTGCCTGTGTCCATGAGCACCGGCTTGCCGTCCTTCATCTTGGCGCCCTGCTCAGCCACCGGCCCGGCCTCGGCCAGCATTCTGGCGGCGACAAGCATTGCCTCGCCGTCCTTGTCGGCCTTGGCGATATTGGCCAGCGCCACGGCGGTTTCGACCTTCGTGCGCGCATCGGCCTGCTGTTCCGGCGTCATCCCGCCGGCGAAGGCCAGCGTTGTCGAGCCAAGGCCGGCAGCAAATGCAAGAGCAAGGACCTTACGGAATATGGTCATGTGTTGTTCTCCCTGAGTGGACGTCCCGCCGGGCAGAAGAGCAGTTTCACGACTGCAGAACCCTACCCAAACGGGTAGGCGGCGAGGTCCTTTTCGGTCAACCGCTGATCCTGGCTTCCACCAACGCACCGTTTGACAACCTGCCTCCAGTCGGGGACGATGGGCCGGGGTAATTCTGACAGAACTTCTTTTCGGGCATGCTGCGTGCTCCGATTCTGGGAGTGCGCCGCTGCCGGAAACCGGGGGCGGGCTTGACCTTGGTGCAGAAGCGCGAGACGCAGTTTCTCGACGCGCTCTATCTTGGGGTGCGCGACAGGGCGGAATTTGACGCCTCGCTTGACCTCCTCGGCGGCCTGTTCGACGTCGCCACGGCCATATTGCTGGATTTCGATGCGGCGCGGCCGGAAGTGTCGGCGCAGGCTTCCGTCGGCCTTTTCAAGGGTGAGGTGCTGGATCGCTATCAACGCGATTTCACCGCGCTGGACCCGGCGCCAAGGGCGTTCATGGCCTTGCCTGCCGGCACCGCCATGCCCACCTACCGCCTGCTTCCGGAAGAGACCCGCAAACCCGGCATTTTCTTCAACGAGTTCTTCCGGCCGCTGGGGCTGGAAGAATGCCTGGGCGGGACGCTTGCGTCGACAAAGGGCCGTTTCGCCATGGTCGGCCTGCAGCGGCCGCGTGACCGCAAGCCCTTCGACGACGACGATATCGCCAGGCTCGAGGCGCTCATGCCCCACCTTGCGCGGGCATTGCAGCTTCGCCGCAGTTTTCTGGAACTCGAAGGCGCGGCCGGCGCCATGTCCGAAATGTGCGACCGGCTGGCGGCTGGTGTCGTGGCGCTCGACGAATATGGGCGCAGCCTGTTCGTCAACGCCGCGGCTCGCAGGATCGCCGACGCCGGTGACGGCCTGTCGATTGGCCGTGGCGGCCGGCTTTTCGCCTTGAGTCGAGCCGCCAACAACAAGCTCGCGGAACTCGAGAACGATGTCCGCTCAGGCGGCGCGGGCGGCGTCGCGCGAGCAGCCCGGGCGGCCGGTAGACCACCCTATGGCGTCATGGTTGCCCCGTTCTTCCTCGATCATGGCGTCGACACCACAAGATCGCGGCCGCGCGGCGTCATGTTCATCATCCACGACCCGCTGCTCAAGGCGCAGTCGGACGCACAGATGATCGCAGCACTTTTCGGCCTGCCAAGAGGCACAGCGCAACTCGTCGCGGCCATCGCCGCCAACGAAGACCTGCAAACCTATGCCGATCGCGCCGGCATCTCGATGAACACGGTTCGCTATCATCTCAAGGCTGCCTACAGCCGAACCGGCGTGCGCCGGCAATCGGAGCTAGTACGGCTGGTAACCACGGCGCTGCGGGATCTAACCGATCACCGTGACAGCGGCGGTTCGTAGCGCTAAGCTGAATGACAAGCGTTGACGTCAAGCCGGGTTGCCGGGAAGCAGATGCAAAGGCCTCAACCTAAATCCAGCGTTCTGCAAAATAAGGCAGCGGGCCCGAACTCCGCTTTGACGAAAATCCAACAGGCGGTTTCAGCCATATTTATTGGAGTCTACCTTTCTGCATTCGCATTTTGTTTTACGATCGACGACGTTTTCGAAAGCAATCGCAGGCCCAAATCCCCCGATCTCGCAAATGGATTTACGTCTCTGGCTCACGTCAAGATAGGCAATTTCTACGGAACCCCGTTTGAAAGCTTCGTGGCCAACCATGGTATTTGGACATTCTCACTGCTCCTGATCGGAGCGCTGTTGTCGCCCGAAGTTCGCGCCGGCGAAAGACTCACCGGAACTGTTGCCGGCCGCAGATTTGCATTTAGCGCAGCCATTTTGTCCTTTGCGGCTTTGCTCGCCGTGTGGTGGAGCGGTTTTTGAAAGGCGGATGCCGGTTGGTCCTACTTTTCAAGCAACCGCGCTACAGCGGGCGGCGAAACAGTTCGCCCTTTCCGGCGATCTGTTCGGCGACGCCGCCGAGCCGCAGCATGTGCCAGGCAAGTGCATGGTTGCTCGAGGTGACCGGTTTCTTCAATTCCGTCTCGACCTCCTCGATGATCCGGGCAACACGCATGCTGGTGCAGGAAACGAACACCGCCTCGCATTCGCTGGACGCGCCGATCTCGAGAATGGCCTGCTTGACCGATGCCGGCGTGATGCGTGCCACGACATTGTCGTCCGCTTCGTTGAAAGAGCCCATGACCGGGATGTCCATCCCCCGCGCCATCAGCGATGCGCGCAGCGAATGATTGATTTTCGCAAGGTAGGGCGTCAGCAGTGCGATCCGCGAGACGCCCAGGGCCTTCAGCGCGGCGCGCGCCGCCGTCACCGGGTTGGTCACCTGTACGCCGGGCAGCACCTCGTGAACCCGCGCGGCGACCTTGTCCTCGCCGATGACAAGCGCTCCCGACGTGCAGGCAAAGCCGATCACGTCGAATTTGACGTCGGGCAAAAGGCCGACCGTGCCGGGGATCACCGCCGACATCTTCATCAGGTTCTCCGGCGTGATCTCGACATCGCTGTAAAGCCGGGCCTCGTAGAGCGCGACGTCACGCGCGGGCAGTGCGTAGCGGAATTCGTCCTCGATGGTCTGGTCGGTCCGCAGGACCAGCAGACCGAGATTGGCACGGGTGCCGATACCATCGTCGGTCTTGAATGGAATGTGTTCCTTGTCGAGGACGAGAGTGTCGTCGGCGCGTGTAACCGGGGTGTCCAAATGCAGTCCCCTTTCCAGATGCCAATCCGAATTGTCGACAATAGAAAACGGCGACAATGTCGAAGGTGTCAAGAGGCACCTGAGGCTTGAAGTATCGAAAAACGTGCGAATTCTGGTCTGAACGGACCACTTCCCGGTCGCCAATGCATGCGCCGTTGACAACAATCGACGTCTTCCTATTGAATTGTCGACAATGAACGACGGCCATTCGGTGGGGCGGCGATGCGCGTAGTGATCTTGGGCGGGGGCGTTGTCGGGATAACCACCGCCTATCAGCTGCAAAAGGATGGCCACGCGGTCACCGTTCTCGAGCAGGCGCCGCAGGTGGCCGAGGGCGCGAGCTGGGCCAATGCCGGCATGATCGCGCCTGGCCATTCCTTCGTCTGGTCATCGCCAGCCGCGCCAAAAATCCTGCTGAAGTCGCTGTTCCTCAAAGACCAGGCGCTTCGCTTCAGGCTCTCCGCCGACCCGCATCTCTACAGCTGGTCGCTGCGCTTCCTCATGCAATGCACGGCGGCCAAAGCGCGCCGCAACACCCTCCTCAAGCATCGCCTGGCGGTTCATTCCCAATCGGTCCTTCAGGCGGTCGTCAGGGAGGAAGGCCTGGAATATGACAGGACGTCGGCCGGCATCCTTTACTTCCATCGCAACCGTCAGGCGCTCGACAAGGGCGTCGCCAACATGCGCCTGCTGGAAGCGGACGGCCAGGAGATCCGCATTGTCGACGCGCAGCAAATCGTTGACCGCGAGCCGGCACTTGCCTCGTCGCGCGACAGCATTGCCGGCGGTATTTTGTGTCCGACCGACGAAACCGGCGACGCCGCCAAGTTCACGCGCGCCCTGGCGGCCATCGTCGAGTCGCGGGGTGGCAAGATCCTGACCGGCACCAGGATCCTCGGCATCGAACGCAGCAACGGTGCGATCACTCGGGTGACCACCGACAAGGGTGAGTTTTTGGCCGACAGCTACGTCCTGTGTCTGGGCGCGGAGAGCCCGATCCTCGCCCGCAAGATCGGCCTGGGTCTGCCCATCTATCCGATCAAGGGATATTCGCTGACCATTCCCATCGTCGACCAGGCCCTGGCTCCAAAGCTTCCCGTCATCGACGAGCACAACCTCGTTGCCATCACGCCGATGGGCGATCGCATCCGCGTTACCGCCACTGCGGAATTCGCCGGCTATGATCGCAGCCACAAGCCCTCGGATTTCGCCTTCATGAAACGCGTCACCCAGGGCCTGTTCCCCCGCGGTATCGACTATGATCGCGCCGAGATGCGGGCCTGCCTCAGGCCAATGACGCCCGACAATCTGCCGGTCCTCGGCCAGCGGGGCATCCGGAACCTTTGGCTGAACACCGGCCATGGCCATATCGGGTGGACCATGGCGCATGGGTCGGCCCGCATCGTCGCCGATCTGATCGCCGGGCGCGCCGCGCCAATCGCCCTCGACGGAATACTCCCTGCACAAGTGCGGCTCGCCACGCCGAGCGCAGCAAAGGCTTGACCGACGCCATGCTCCGATCCACCAGGCAAAGCAGCCAGGACAACAGCGCGGCGTTGGCATCCAAACCGATCAAGACCGGCCCGCGGGTCTATGCGGAGATCCGTTGGATGGCGATGGACTATCGCTTCAAGCCGAACGAACGCATCAACGAAGTGGAGCTTGCCGCCAGACTGAATGTCAGCCGCAGCCCGATCCGCGAGGCCCTGCAGCGGCTGGTCACGGAGGGGCTCATTACCTTCCAGACCAATCGCGGCTTCTTTTGCCGCGGCTTCGATGTCGAGGAGATCGTCAATCTTTCCGACGTGCGCATCGTGCTCGAGCAGCGTTCCGTCAGGCTGGCAATCGAGCGCGCCACGGATGAGGACCTCGCCGCGCTCGCCGACTGGTGGGCAAACACCATGGCGCGCGCGGACGCCTTTTCCAGCGCCGAACTGACAGCCAGGGACGAAGAATTCCACATCCGCATCGCCCGGCTGTCAGGCAATTCCGAACTGGCGCGCATGCTCGAAGGCATCAACACCCGTATCCATTTCGTGCGCAAGATCGAAGTGGAAAAGCACCGGCGGCTATCGACGACCTACACCGAACACAGCGACATCGCCCGCGCCATGGTCGCCCGCGATGCCGACAGGGCCGCCAGGCTCATGCATGACCACATCAGCATCAGTGTCGCCGATGCCATGTCGACCGTCAGGGAAGGCCTGGCTCGAATCTACATCGACGTCGACCAGATCTGATAGGTAACCCAGGACTGGTCAGGCAACCCAATATTTGTCAGGCGACCTTGTCGAGCAGCGGCTTCAGCGCCGGATGAATCTCCGGCGTGGCATGCTTGATCAGCGTCAGCAGTGCGCGTTCGTTCTCGTACAAGGGCCTGTCGACGCCGATATGCTCGATCAGCCATCCGGCTTCGCCTGCATCGATCGTCTCGGCACGACGGGCCAATGCCTCGGCCGCCCTGTTCTTGGCCTCCCATTCGGCATCGATGTCGTCCGGGGACCGATAGGCCTCCATGAGGCCGGCAAATCCACCCGACATCATGCGGCTGAAAAAGCCGCCGATTTGCGGATCGGCCTGATCCAGGAAGGATTCTTGGCGCAGCGCCACATCGCGTGTCGGTGCCTCATAGCCGGCCGAGCACATGACGAAATTGGCGATCGCCTTGACGAACAGCTCGTTCCAGGACGGATCGTTGTTGGCCTGGGCCGTCCGCTCGTTGATCCTGAACAGCACCTCGGCCTCGGCGCGGGTGATGGCAATGTTGCCGTCACCGCCATGGGCATGGAGGATGCGGCGCAGCAGCTCGACCTCCGCCTTGGCAATCAGTCCGGGAACCAACGCACCACCGAGCATCAGCGGCCCCTTGCCATCGATGACCGCGTGGGCGACCTGCTCCAGCGCATAGACGCAAAGCCGGCCCGGCGACGACCGTGCTTCTTCCAGCACATGCACCAGCAATTCGAGTTCGGTGCGGCTGTCGACCATGCCGTCTCGAGAGATCGTGCGGATCAGCCAGTCGGCATTGTCCTGCGAGATGTAGCCGGAGGGCTTTTCCTGGTGGACGATATAGTCGGTAACCGCCTCGACGAAGAACGGCGGCCATTCCGGGCATTTCTCCCGCGCCGTGGCGTCGAGAGCGAACAGCGCCTCGGCCTCGCCGCGCGTGACCACGCCGTCGCCGAACACTTCGTGCCGCAACATGGCCACGTCTTCAGCGACGATGCGGCTTTTCGAGGTCAGCCCCGCCACCGGCGCGCTCATGATCAATTCGCCCATTTGTCGTCCCCAGCTACCGGCAGAAACCGGCCCAAAGCGTCATTTTTGCCGGTATATCAGGAGTGTCTTGAAAAACCGGCAAACGGCGTGGTTAGCGAAGACTTGCCGGCCAATGCATGCCGCCCAAAAATGTGCAGCGGTTTTGGGCGAACGACATGCGCCAAAATCAAAAAGCTAAGGCGCATCGCCTGAATCCGTTTCAGCGCGATGCGCTTTAGATGTCGCTGGGAGGTGACAAGGTGTCGCCGACGGGCTATGGATGGCGCGTCGAGGGCTCAGGTTTGAGTCCTACCTGTTTGCGGGAGAGAGCAGCGAGAGCTGTCGCCGAAGGGGAAATCGCCCGAAATCTCTCAGGCAAAAGAACCGTAGACGGGAAAGACACTCTGGAAAGTCGGGGCTTGCCCCCGCGCCGAAGGTGTAAGCGCCGCTGACAGAGTTCCGGCTGCGCGAGTCTCTCAGGCTTCAGACAGAGGGGCACGGACTGGTCGCCATCAGCGGCCGATTGCGTGCGACTCTGGAGACGACATGACGGGCGACGACACCAAACACCTTCCCCTCGAAGATATCCATGTGGCCGCCGGTGCGCGCTTCGGCGCCTTTGCCGGCTGGTCGATGCCGCTGACCTATCCGGCCGGCGTCATGAAGGAGCATCTTCACACCCGCGAACATGCCGGCCTGTTCGACATCTCGCATATGAAGCTGTTCGAGGTCAGCGGACCAGGCGCGGCTTCGCTGCTCAACCGCGCCTGCCCGCTGGATGCCGGCGCGCTGGAAATCTCACAGTCCAAACTGACATTTTTCCTCAATGAAGCAGGCGGCATTCTCGACGATCTGATCGTGACCAGGCTCGGTGACGAGCGCTTCATGGTGGTTGCCAACGCCGGCAATGCCGTCGCGGACGAAAAGCATCTGCGTGAGCTTGCCAAGGCTTTCGATGCCAAGGTCGAGCCGCTCGACCGCATCTTCCTGGCCATCCAGGGACCGGAAGCCTGGGCAGCCCTTTCCCGTGCCGGCATCGAGACCGGGTCGCTGCTGTTCATGCACGGTGTCGAGCCACGAAAGAACTGGTTCATGAGCCGGTCGGGCTATACCGGCGAGGACGGTTTCGAGATCGGCCTGCCGGAGGCCGATGCGCGCGGCCTTGTCGCAAAACTCCTTGCAGATGAGCGGGTGCTGTGGATCGGCCTTGCCGCTCGCGACAGCCTGCGGCTGGAAGCCGGGCTCTGCCTGCATGGCCAGGACATCACGCCGGAGACCGACCCGGCCGCTGCCGCGCTGATGTGGGCGATCCCGAAGGAGATCCGCGCTTCCGGCGCTTTCATCGGCGCCGACGCCCTGCGTGCCAGCGCAGAACGAGGATCCGCGCAAAAGCGCGTCGGGCTGAAGCCGGACGGCCGCCAGCCCGTGCGTGCCGGTGCTGCGCTCTTCGACGGCGACGGCAAGCCCGCCGGCCATGTCACCTCAGGCGGCTTCGGCCCGTCGGCCGGCCATCCGGTCGCCATGGGTTATGTCGCGACACCACTGGCAAAGCCCGGAACACGGGTTTTCGCCGACGTGCGCGGCACGAAAATCCCTGTCGATATCAGCTCCCTGCCCTTCACACCGCATCGCTACCGCAAAGGATAATCTTCATGGCAACGACCTATTTCACCGAAGATCACGAGTGGCTCCGCGTCGAGGGCGGCGTCGCCACCGTCGGCATCACCGACTACGCGCAGGAACAGCTCGGCGACCTCGTCTTCGTCGAACTGCCGGAAACGGGAAGGAAGCTGTCCAAGGGCGACACCGCCGTCGTGGTCGAATCCGTCAAGGCGGCCTCCGATGTCTACGCGCCGGTCGATGGCGAAATCACCGAGGCCAACGGCAAGCTGTCCTCGGATCCGTCACTGGTCAACTCGGCGGCCACTGGCGCCGGCTGGCTGTGGAAGATGAAGCTTGCCGACGAAAGCCAGCTCGCGGGCCTCATGGATGAGGCCGCCTACAAAGCCCATATCGGCTGAGATCAGGACTTGGACAAGATGACCGCAGCACCCTACCCCTTTTCGGCCCGCCACATCGGCCCGGGCCTCAATGACACCAGAGCGATGCTCGCCGCCATCGGTGTTCCCTCTGTCGAGACGCTGATCAGCCAGTCCGTGCCGAAGTCGATCCGGCTCGACCGGCCGCTTGCCTTGCCCGCACCGGCGAGCGAGGCGGAAGCGCTGGACGAGCTTTCGGCGACGATGGCTGGCAATACGGTGCTGAAGAGCTTCATCGGCGCCGGTTATCACGGCGTCCATGTCCCGCCGGTCATCCAGCGCAACCTTTTCGAGAACCCGGCCTGGTACACGGCCTACACGCCCTACCAGGCCGAGATCAGCCAGGGCCGGCTCGAAATGCTGTTCAACTTCCAGACGCTGGTGGCCGAACTGACCGGCCTGCCGGTGGCATCGGCCTCTCTGCTTGATGAAGCGACAGCGGTCGCGGAAGCCGTCGGCATCGCGTTGCGCCACCACCGCGACAAGCGCACCAAGATAGCGCTTGCCGGCACACCGCATCCGCAGACGCTGGACGTGGTGCGCACCCGTGCCGAGCCGCTCGGCATCGAGATCGACGGCCAGACGATCGATGACAACACGGCCGCCCTGCTCGTCTCCTGGCCGGACACGTTTGGCGTCTATGGCGACCACAAGGCCGCGATCGAAAAGGCCCGAGCGACCGGCGCGCTGGTCGTGTTCATTGCCGACCCACTCGGCCTGACGCTGACCGACGCCCCAGCAAAACTCGGCGCTGATATTGCTGTCGGCCCAATGCAGCGCTTTGGCGTGCCGATGGGCTTTGGCGGCCCGCACGCCGCCTACTGCGCCGTTTCCGACAAGCTGACGCGACTGATGCCCGGCCGTCTGGTCGGCCAGTCCACCGACAGCAAGGGCCGTCCCGGCTACAGGCTTGCCCTGCAGACGCGCGAGCAGCATATCCGCCGCGACAAGGCGACCTCCAACATCTGCACTGCGCAGGCGCTGCTCGCCAACATGGCGACTGCTTACGCCATCTGGCACGGCCCCGCCGGTCTGCAGGCGATTGCCGGCCGCATCCACGCGCTCGCCAACCGTCTGGCAAGCGGCCTCGAAGCGGCCGGCGTGTCGGTGCTGGGCGCCAGCCGCTTCGACACGGTGACGGTGGAAACGAAGGGCAAGGCCGCGCAGATCGCGACGGCCGCCGAAAAGACCGGCCGGCTGCTGCGCGTCATCGACGCCGACCATGTCGGCATCAGCTTCGACGAAACCTCGACCGATGCCGATCTCGACGCGATCGCGGCGTTGTTCGGCGCCAAGGCTGGTCCCTCAGCCGGCAGCACTGTGCCTGGCAAACCGCGCGGCAAGGAGTTTTTGACCCAGCCGGTCTTCCATGAAAACAAGTCGGAAACCGACATGATGCGCTTCCTGCGCCGGCTCGCCGACAAGGACCTGGCGCTCGACCGCGCCATGATCCCGCTGGGATCCTGCACCATGAAACTCAACGCCGCCGCCGAGATGATGCCGGTGAGCTGGCCGAGCATCGCCAACCTGCATCCCTTCGCACCGGCCGCGCATTCGGCCGGCTATCGCGCCATGATCGGCGAGCTGGAGGGTTGGTTGTCGGAGATCACCGGCTTCGATGCGGTCACCTTGCAGCCCAACGCCGGCAGCCAGGGCGAATATGCCGGCCTGCTCGCCATCCGCGGCTACCACCGCTCGCGCGGCGACAATCACCGCACCGTCTGCCTAATCCCGTCCTCGGCGCATGGCACCAACCCGGCAAGTGCCGCGATGGCCGGCATGAGCGTCGTCGTCGTGCGCTGCACCGAAGACGGCAACATCGACATGGACGACATGAAGGCCAAGGCGGCCGAACATGCGCACAATCTCGCCGCGCTGATGTTCACCTATCCTTCGACGCATGGCGTGTTCGAGGAAGGCGCGCGCGACCTCTGCGCGCTGATCCATGAGCATGGCGGTCAGGTCTATTTCGACGGCGCCAACCTCAACGCGCTGGTCGGCCTGGCGCGGCCCGGCGACATCGGCGCCGACGTCTGCCACATGAACCTGCACAAGACCTTCTGCATCCCGCATGGCGGCGGCGGTCCCGGCATCGGCCCGATCGGCGTCAAGGCGCATCTGAAGCCCTATCTGCCCGGCCATGTCACCGAAGGCTCCGCGCATGCCGTATCGGCGGCTCCGTTCGGCAGCGCCTCGATCCTGCCGATCACCTGGATGTACATCCGCATGATGGGCGCGTCTGGCCTCAAGCAAGCGACTGAAACGGCGATCCTTTCCGCCAACTATGTGGCAACGCGGCTCGGCGCGCATTTCCCGGTTCTCTACAAGGGCAGGCACGGCCGCGTCGCGCATGAGTGCATTCTCGACACCCGCGTGCTCAAGGACAGTGCCGGCATCAGCGTCGACGATGTAGCCAAGCGCCTGATCGACTATGGTTTCCATGCACCGACCATGTCGTTCCCCGTTGCCGGCACTCTGATGGTGGAACCGACAGAGTCCGAGCCGAAGCGGGAACTCGATCGCTTCTGCGAGGCAATGATCGCCATATCGGGCGAAGCGGCAAAGGTCGCCAAGGGCGAATGGCCTTTGGCCGACAACCCGCTGGTCAACGCACCGCACACCGCCGCAGAGGCGCTGGCCGGTCAGTGGACGCACCCCTATTCGCGCCTGGAAGCGGCCTATCCCGCCGGCGATGCCGACACCGCCGCAAAGTACTGGCCTCCGGTGTCGCGCATCGACAATGTGGCCGGGGACCGCAACCTGGTCTGCTCCTGTCCGCCGTTGTCGGACTATCTGGGAGCCGCGGAGTAAGTCACGCGGAGCGCAAGGCCGGCTTGACTGGTTCGGCCTTGCCAATCCTTTTTTGGCTGATGACACAATTTCGTCCGGCGCGCTTGGCGGCATAGAGCGCCGCGTCGGCCTCGGCCAGCACTTCATCGAGGCTGCTGCCGCCTGCCTCGCCAAAACCGATGCCGCCGCTGACCGTGCTGCGCAACGGACCGTTCTGGGTGGCAACGATTTCGGTGCCGAAGGCAACGCCGATCTTGCTGGCGAGATCATACGCCCTGTCTTCGGTCATCCGCGACATGACGATGGCGAATTCCTCGCCGCCCAGGCGAAAGGCGTCGACGCCGGTCCTGGCATATTTCTTGATGACCGAGGCGAAGCGGCACAGGACCTGGTCCCCCACCGGGTGGCCATAGACATCGTTCGTCCTCTTGAAATGGTCGAGGTCAAACATGACGATGGACATGAAGGGACCGAAAGTCCGCTCGCCATAGATTGACTTCAACCCCCGACGGTTCATAAGCCCCGTCAACGGATCGGTCATGGTCTCGGCCTTCAGCTCGATCTGCGCCTGCAGATGGTGGAGGGACAGCGTCAATGCGCCGAGACCGGTCATGCAGGCCACCGCCACGACGGTGTTCAGTCGTTCGGCCCAGTTGTCGGGCGCGGCCCCGAGCGTCCACTGCCCCCTGGTCAGCAGAACAACGCCGCAAAGCGCAAACGATACCGCACAGGTGCCGCTCAGAAACGAAACCACCAGCAGGATCCGGCGATCATGGCTGCCGTTGATCCAGAACATGGCCCCGATCGCCGCCAGCAGAGCGGTCACCGTCGTATAGGTGATGATGAAGCCGACACCATCAAGGCCGAAGAAGGTCACCACCGCACAAACGGCCATGGCGGCAAGCGTCGGTACAACGGCACGCCGGTAGCCGGGCACGCCGAGATACTGCATGGCCGAAAGGCAAAGGATCAGGAACCCCAGACTGAGCAGCGCAAGCGCGATCTGGCAAAGCAGCGGATCAGGTTGCCTGGCGTATCGCCAGAACAGGATCACATGCGCGACGAGCACCAGGATGCCGCACGCCACCGTCAGGACGAAGCCTGCCTTGGGCGCGGCGAACCAGATCGCAAACATGGTGATGCTGAGGCAGGTGCCCGACAGCGCGGCCGCGAGCAGGAGCGAACTGAAGTCCAGCATGTTTGGAGAGGGCCCTCGAGCGTCGGCGGTTGCGCTGCATTCTAGGTCAGCGACGGCCCTCAGATATGGTTTTCAGCTGATCTTTCGGCCCGACCTGCGGAGAGGGTTTACAAAGTGTCGATGCCATGTGTCCCGAAACCGGACCGCTGCCGCGACGGCCCAGATCAACCCTTGTTCAGCAGAGCAAGGTTGGCGTTGACGACCGTGGGATCGGCCATGCCGGCCTTCGCTTCGAGCAGCAGCACCTTGGCCTTCTTCTTGTTGCCGCGCAGCAGTTGCGAATAGCCCATGTTGTTGACGATCTGCGGCTTGCGGCCGGCGACTTTCAAAAGCTGGCTGTAGGCGCGGTCGGCGAAGTCGAAACGGCCGAGCTCGTCATAGGACGCGGCTAGCCCCATCCAGGCCTCTGCGTTGTCGGCCTTCAGCTCGACGGCCTTGCGGAAGTGCTGCTCGGCAAGACCGTAATTGGCGTCGCGAAACTGCGCCTTGCCTTGCGCCAGATCGGAGGTGTCGATGTCCTTTGCCGCCGGCTGAATGGCCGTGGTCTTGGTCTTGTCGATGGTGCTGGTCGAACAGCCGGTTACCATAAGAATGGCCGCCATCGCGGCCGCCGCCGTGAAAGTTGTATGACGCATGCCCCTGCCCCGTCGCCCGATTTGCCGGGTCGTTTCTTCAGGAAAGACATTACAGAAAAGCGATTAAACTTCGGTGCCGAAATGCACCTAAGATTTGGTTTCCGGCACACGAGCCATTAACCACCAGGCACAGGGCGCGAACCGCGTTCTCACGATCCCAGGACCTTGAGCGCCGCCGGAGCGGGATGGCGGCTGCCGTCATGGCGCAGCGCCGCATGCTCGACGCTCATTTGCTGCCTTTGCAAATCCGATGTACCGCTGCGTTGCAGGCCGGCCTCATCTGAAGATCAATACATCCTAATGCGAGGTCATCCTGACGATGATCGGGATGATCGCGATCATCAGCACCACCGGCAGGATGCACAACGTCACCGGCACCGACATCTTGGCTGGCAAGGCATGCGCCTTTTCCTCGGCCAGCGACATGCGTTTGTGGCGCATTTCGTCGGAAAAGACGCGCAGCGCCCCCGACAGGCTGGTGCCGAGCTCCTTCGACTGCTGCAACAACGTGGCGAAGGAGCGAACCTCGTCCAGGCTGAGACGGTCGCCGAGCGCCTTCAGCGCGTCGTCGAGGCTGCGCCCTGCCCTCAGCTCCAGCGACACCAGCTGCAGGTTCTGGCTGAGCGCCGGATAGGTCTTGGCGAGTTCCTTCGAGACGCGCTCGATGCCGGCCTCCATGCTCATGCCGGCATCCGAGCAGACGATCATCAGGTCCATGAAATCGGGAAAGCCGTTGCGGTATTCGCGCCGCTTTTCCCGCACCTTCTGGCTCAGCACCAGGCCCGGCAGGAAATAGCCGGCCGCGCCCGACAGGATGACGAATGTCCAACGGCTGGCCATTGTCGCGTCCGGACTGGCCATCCACTGGTTGAGCCCAAAGACACCGATCGCCGTGCCGATCATCGCCGTGAACCGGACAAGGAAAAACATGCCGACAGCACGCGGTTCCATGTAGCCCGCCTGGATGAGCTTCATGCGCAGCCGGGCGACATTTTCCGGGTCGCTCCTGGCATAGAATTCCTGTGCCTTCTTGACTGCCTTCTCGCGCACCACGCCGGCATTCTTCTTCTGCACCGGCTCGGGCTTCGCGGCCGCGGGACCGTCGTCGACCTTGAGCCGGCGCTTGACTTCGTTACGGTCGCCCTTCGCCGCCACCATCGGCCAGGCAACAGCGATCGCGCCCGCGGCCAGCAGCATGATGGCCACCGGCATCAGCGAGGTCGGTGCAAGCGAGGCGAGGAATTCGACGAAGCCCTGCATGTCAGAACCGGAAATTCGACATCTTGAACATCATCAGATTGCCCAGCATCAGCCAGGTGATCGACCCGCCGATCAGGTACCAGGTTTTCGGCACACCCCAGACGTCGCGATAAAACTCAGGCATCAGCGCCATGATGGCGGCAAACAGCAGTGCCGGTATCGCCGTCAGAATATACGCCGACATGCGGCCTTCGGTCGAAATGGCCCGCACCTTGCGGCGCAGCTTGCCGCGCTCGCGGATCGTCGCCGACAGGCCATCGAGAATCTCGCGCAGATTGCCGCCCGAACTGGTCTGGATCGAGACGGCGGTGACGAACAGCGGCAGGTCCTCATGGCCAACCCGGTCGAACAGCGAGTTCAACGCCGAAACCAGATCGGATCCATAGGTCACTTCGTCTGCGATGACGCCGAACTCGGTGCCGATCGGGTCAGGCATCTCACGCGACACCATGGCGATCGCCACCGGCACCGGATGGCCGGCCTTCAGGCCGCGCGTGATCAGTTCCAGTGCCTCCGGCAGTTGCACGCCGAACCGCTTCAGCCGGCGCTTGCGCATGGAACGCATCGTCATCACCGGCAGCACCGGCACCAGCACGACAAACAGCACAAACCCCATCAACAGCGGCAAGCCGTACCAGATGGCGACCAGAGCCGCGGCGAATGCCACGCCGGAGGTGATCATGAGGAATTTCGGCTGCGGCATGATCATGCCGGACTGGGTGCGCAGCGCACGAAACCGGTCAGGCGAGAACAGCGATGTCCCCGCATCGAGGCCGCGCTCCTTGCGCAGCTGGATCAGCACCTGCTCCTGGCTGATCTTGTTTCCCTGCAGCTTCATGCGCCGGTTGATGGCGGTCCGCTTGTCGCTGCGGCCGGCGTAAAGCAGATAGCAGGCCTCGGCGATCAGGATGCCGGTAAGCCCGGCTGCCGCATAGATGACATAGATCGCGCTGAACCCGTCGAACACTTGGCTACTCCTGCGGCCGGCCCGGTTCGAAGTATCGCCCGGGAAATTCGATGCCCATGGCGCGCAGATCCTCGAGGAAACGCGGCCGGATGCCGGTCGCCTCGTAGTAACCGAGGATCTTGCCGTCGGCCTCCATGCCGGTGCGCACGAAGCGGAAGATCTCCTGCATCTGGATGACGTCACCTTCCATGCCGGTCACCTCGGCGACGCTGGTCACCTTGCGCTTGCCGTCGGACAGGCGTGTCAGCTGGACGATAAGGTCGAGCGCACTGGCGATCTGGCTACGGATCGACTGCACCGTCATCGGCATGCCGGTCATGCCAAGCATCTGCTCGAGACGCGAAATCGCGTCGCGCGGCGTGTTGGCATGGATGGTCGCCATCGATCCTTCGTGGCCGGTGTTCATTGCCTGCAGCATGTCGAAGGCTTCTTCGCCACGGCACTCGCCAAGAATGACGCGGTCGGGACGCATGCGCAGCGCGTTCTTGACGAGATCGCGCTGCTTCAGTTCGCCATGGCCTTCGATGTTGGCCGGGCGCGTCTCCATGCGCGCGACATGCGGCTGCTGCAACTGCAACTCGGCCGCGTCCTCGATGGTGATCAGCCGCTCGTCTTCGGGAATGAAGGCCGACAGCGCGTTGAGCATGGTCGTCTTGCCGGTGCCGGTACCACCCGAAATGATCGTCGTTTTGCGGGCGTGCACCGCCGCGGCCAGCACTTCGGCCATGTTCTGGGTGATGGCGCCGAATTCGACCAGCTTGTGCAGGCCGAGCTTGTTCTTGGAGAACTTGCGGATCGACACCAGCGGCCCGTCGACGGCGACCGGGCGGATGGCGGCGTTGAAACGCGAGCCGTCCAGCATGCGCGCGTCGACCATCGGCTGAGATTCGTCGACGCGGCGGCCGACAGCTGCAACGATCTTGTTGATGATTCGCAACAGATGCGCCTCGTCCTTGAACGGAATATGGACCTGCTGCAGTTTGCCCTTCTTTTCGACAAAGCAGTTCTGATGGCCGTTGATCAGGATGTCGTTGATGTCGGGATCCTTGAGCAGCGGCTCCAGCGGGCCGAGACCAACCATCTCGTCGACAATGTCGTCGACCAGCGCGCCAAGCTCGGCGGTGTTGATCGCCATCCGCTCCTGCCTGGTTTTTTCCGACACGAAATCATGCACCTGGCGGCGCATCTCATCCTTGGGCAGACGCTCCAACGCGACAAGATTGATTTCCTCGAGCAACAGCCGGTGGATGCGCACGCGTGCATCGAGCACCTTGTTGGCACTCTTCGCGGGCGCTGCTTCCGGCTTTGCCGGCAAGGCCTTTCGGCTCGTCGGAATGACGACGGCGTGATGCGCGACCGGCGTTGGCTCGGCGGCGCGCTGCGGACGCGCGTCGCGGTTCTGCAGGGTGGAGAAGCGGCTGCTCATCCTGCCTTCCTCTTCAGCAATTCGCGGCCCATGCCAAACAGCGAACGCGACTTCGTCCTGGTTGGGACCGCTTCCTCTGGCAGGATGATCTTCTTCAGGTCGTTGATGACATTGGCGTTCGGATCGATCTCGTGCAGCGGCACGCCGCGGTCGACCGCCTCGCGCACCAGACGGTAGTTGTTCGAAATACCGCCGACGAAATGCTCGCCAAGGATCTCCTGGACGTCCGCTTGCTTGATGCCATTGTCGAACATCTTCTGCTCGAAACGGTTGACGATGACGTTCGGCTTCACTTCCTTGCCCACGGTCTCATAGACCGCCTGGATCAGCCGCTGCGTGTGGCGCAGGCACGGCACCGTCATTTCGGCGACGATGTAGAGCTTGTTGGAACCGAGCAGGACCGTCTCCGTCCATGGAAACCAGGTGCGTGGCATGTCGATGACGACATTGTCGAAATAGGCCGAGACAAGATCCAGCATACGCACCACGACATCGGTCTTGAACGAGCGCATCTCGGCGGGATGCGTCGGCGCCGCCAGCACGCAAAGTCCGCTGGCATGCTTGGACAGCATCACGTCGAGCAGTTGCCGGTCGAGGCGCTCGGGCTGGTTCTCGATCTCGGTGATGTCGAAGCGCGGTTCGAGGTCGAGATATTCGGCACAGGCGCCCTGCTGGAAATTGAGGTCGACCACGCAGGTCGAGGCGCCGCGCGTCACCGAGTGATGCAGCTGGAAAGCGGTTTGCAACGCCAGCGTCGTGGTCCCGACGCCGCCCGCGGCCGGCATGAAGGTGTAGATCTGCGACTCGGTGTTTTCCTCACGCCCAGGCCCTTGCAGCGCACGGACGACGGAGCGCACGAGGTCGGCGGTGCCGATCGGCTTGACCAGGAAATCCGCGACCTTGAGCTGCACGAGGATGCGCACCGCGGCCGCGTTGAACTCCTGGGTGACGACGACAACAGGCGCCTTGCCCTCCAGCCGGCGCATGATGCGCTGCAGCGACTCTACCTCCTCCAGTTTTGCCGCATCCATGTCGACGATGATGACGCCGAAGTCGGCCTCCTGGATCTCGCCGCGCAGCTCGCTGACATTCTTTTCCACGGTCGCGAGCTGGATGATCTCGGAGGAGGCGAATGCGGTCCGCGTATCCTGCACAAACGTCCTGTCGGTCGATATGAGCAGGATCTTCCTGGTCTTGGTGCCGTTTGCCATTCTTGTCAGCCTGTCAGGTCAGTCGACCGTTGGATCAGTTGGTTGTGGTAGTCTGTGACGCCTTCGCACCGGCCGCCTGATCGGGGGTGGCGGCCGCCGCGTTGCCGCGCTGGGCGGGTACCAGGAGCCTGGTGTTCTGGACGCCGTATTTCCACGGATCGACCATCTGCATGACAGTGTTCGCGGCCTGTGCGTTGCCGGCGTCCGTCGTCACCCCTTCGCTGCGCACATAGTCGTCGCTGGTGCAGCCGGCGGCGAAGCAGGCAAGCAACAACGTGAAGCACAGTCCTCGAACCTTACGCATGACTTCACTCCTTCGGCAGGTCGAGGAAATGACCGGCCGTGGTGACCGCCGCGGGTTGGGTGACACGGCCGTCAGCCATCGCGACAGTGCGGTCGGGATCGGAGCCCTTCACTTCCTCGGTGTTGTTGAGGAAATAATCGACGTTGCTGGCCGGCTGCGTGCCGTCGGTCGGTTCGACGAGCTTCTTCGACGGGTCGACCGGTTTGACGAGGTAGGGCGTGACGATGATGACCAGGTCGGTCTCGCGCCGCTGATAGGATTTCGACGAAAACAGCGCCCCTAGCACCGGCATCTTGCCGAGGCCGGGAATGCGCGACGTGGTGATGTCGTTCTGCGACTGCAGCAATCCGGCGATCATGAAGCTCTGGCCGTTCTTCAGGTCCACCGACGTCTTGGCGCGGCGCACGATGAAGCCGGGCACCGAAATGGTGCCGATGTTATAGGAGGCCGAGGCGTCGATCGAGGAGACTTCCGGCGCGATGTCCAGGCTGACCAGCCCATCCTTGAGCACCGTCGGGGTGAAATCCAGGCTGACGCCGTATTTCTTGTAGCTGACGGAAATCTTGCCATTGTCCTCGGAGACCGGGATCGGGAATTCGCCGCCGGCGAGGAAGCTGGCCGTCTCGCCAGAGCGGGCGATAAGGTTCGGCTCGGCCAGCCGCCGGGCCAGGCCGCGCTCCTCCAGCGCCTTGATGGCAATATCGATCGATACGCCGTTCGACAAAAGCCGGCCGATGATCTCACCGGTGCCGGCGGCCGGCACCGAACCCGCATCGAGCGTGACGTCGCGCCCACCGATGCCGTAGGCGAAATTGGCGCTATATTTGGCACCCAGATCCTGACCCGCCTGGCGATTGATCTCGACGAAGCGGACATTGAGCTGAACCTGCTGCGAGGACGAGATGTTGACCGAATTGATCACTTCCTCGTTGCCGGAAAACCGCGTCGCGATCTTGTTCGCCTTTTCGGCGGCAACGGCGTCATCCGCCTCGCCCGACAGCACGACGCGGCCGTTGGCCGAGCCGACCTTGATCCTGGCGTCCGGCACGCTGGCGCGGATGGTGCTCGCCAACTGGTCGGTGTCGAGCGTCACCTCGATGTCGATGGTGCCGACGAGCTGCTTGTTCTGATCGAACAGAGCAACGCCGGTGGTGCCGAGGTTGTTGCCGAGCACATAGAACGACTTGTCGGTCAGCGGATTGACGTTGGCGATCTCCGGATCGCCGATGACGATCTGGTAGAAGGCAGCACTCGTCATGATGGTCTTCGGCTTGCCCTTCGCCACCTTTATCGAGGCATTCTTGGTCGACGACACATAGACGATGTCGTTGTCGGCCCTGGCCGAGGCGCCGAAAGCCAGCATCGCGGCAGCGGCCAGCGAAGCCGCGACAGCCAGGCTACGCAAAACGCGCAACCTTCCCACAATCCGATACGTGATCAGCCCGAGCATTGTCCCGTCCCTCACCCAGTCCCCACTGGCTTCTATTTCTGGTCCCGCGAAGGAACCTGATATTCCTCGGCCTGCGTGCCGCGCGTTACGATAATCGTCTTGAATTTTGGCTTCTCCGGCTCCTTCGGCATGGCATCGAACAGCGATCCTGCCGCCGCCTTGACGTTGGATGCCACCGACCCGCCGAAGGACGAGATGGTGGTGACGCCATTGTTGCCATCGCCGCCTTCGCTGGCCGAGCGGAGCGACAGCGACAGCGTGCCGACGGTGCGGGCAAGCGCCACTTTCTGCGCCCCGTCGGTCGTCACCTCGATAGTCACCGAATTGGCAATCTGCGGCGTCGTCTGACGCACGTCCGCGCCCTGCCCGACACTCAACACCTTGGCGTCGGCGACGACGATCTCGGAGGTGATCGTCGAACCGGCCGCCCCTTGCGCGTTCTTGGCCACCTCCTGGATTTCGCCGGCGTCGCGCGTCAGCACGACATCGACGCGGTCGCCCGGGGTGACGAAGCCGCCGACACCGGCAATCTCGTCGGTGCGGATGGTCACCGCCCGCATTCCGGGCGTCAGCATGTTGGAAAGCGTCGCGCGGCCATTTGCCCCCGACAGCTTGGTGAGCAGCACCGGTTCGTTGACCTCGATCGGCGACAGCACCACGCGACTGCCTTCGCCCAGCAGCCCGTCGATGGTGGCAAAGGCGCCTTGCGGCAAGGAATCCTGCGGCCAGGGGATTTCGCTGAGCTTCGCGCGGTCGAGTTCCATGCCATAACGCAACGGGGCACTCGCCACCACGATGGTCTTGAACTCGATCCTGGGTGCCGCGGGAGGGGCGATCGACGCCGTCTTCTCTTCGGAATCGGCCGCAGCCTGGCGCTTGACCCAGAAATCCGCGGCAAAGATCGAGATCGCGCCGAAAACGGCAGCGATGCCGATCATCGTTATGGCCTTGCCCCTCACGCCGAAACCCCTGATGCCCGCAGTTTCTTGTTTTGTTGGGCTCACGCTAGGCGGCATTGTTAAAGAATCAGGAATCTTGAGCGGCGGCGGCGGACCTATTTCCGCCGGCTTGGTTATCGAATGGTTTTGAGTTAAGACGGGGCAGATCCCCGAACGGAACAGGAACCTCGGTCGCTTGGCGCTGAAAAGCGTGGCAGTATCACGGGGTGATTCGCAGCACCGGACTCTATGGCAGGCATGGACGACAACAACGATCTCTTCGGCAATCTGGACAAGCAGCCGCAGCCGGTCCGCACACCGGCGCGCCCGGCGGACCCGCTGGTGCAGGCCACCAAGCGTCCCGCCGCGACCAAGGATGGCAGCGAGGGCTATAGTGCCGCCGACATCGAGGTGCTGGAAGGGCTGGAGCCGGTGCGTCGCCGGCCAGGCATGTATATCGGTGGCACCGACGACAAGGCGATGCACCATCTGTTTGCCGAGGTCATCGACAACTCGATGGACGAGGCCGTCGCCGGCCACGCCACCTTCATCGATGTCGAACTTTCCGCCGACGGCTATCTCGCCGTTACCGACAATGGCCGTGGCATCCCGGTCGATCCGCACCCGAAATTCAAGAAGCCGGCGCTCGAAGTCATCATGACGACGCTTCACTCGGGCGGCAAGTTCGACTCCAAAGTCTACGAGACCTCGGGCGGCCTGCACGGCGTTGGCGTTTCCGTGGTCAACGCGCTGTCGGACCATCTCGAGGTCGAGGTCGCGCGGGGACGGCAGCTTTATCGGCAAAAATTCTCGCGTGGTGTGCCAGTAACCGGCCTGGAGCAACTCGGCGAGGTGCATAACCGGCGCGGCACGAAAATACGGTTCCATCCCGACGAGCAGATTTTCGGCAAGGGCGCTGCATTCGAACCGGCGCGGCTCTACCGCATGACGCGTTCGAAAGCCTATCTGTTCGGCGGCGTGGAAATCCGCTGGACCTGCGATCCGTCCCTGATCAAGGAAAAGGACCAGACGCCGGCCAAGGCGGAATTCCATTTTCCCGGCGGCCTGAAGGATTATCTCAAGGCATCGCTCGGCGACGACTTCCAGGTGACGCGCGAAATCTTCGCCGGCAAGAGCGACAAGCAAGGCGGCCATGGCTCGCTCGAATGGGCGGTAACCTGGTTCGGTGGCGACGGTTTCATCAATTCCTACTGCAACACCATCCCGACCGGTGAAGGCGGCACCCACGAGGCCGGCTTCCGCAATGTGCTGACGCGGGGCCTGCGCGCCTATGCCGATCTCGTCGGCAACAAGCGCGCCTCGATCGTCACCTCGGAAGATGTCATGATCTCGGCGGCGGGCATGCTGTCGGTGTTCATCCGCGAGCCCGAATTCGTCGGCCAGACCAAGGACCGGCTGGCGACGATCGAGGCGATCCGCATTGTCGAGAGCGCGATCCGCGATCCGTTCGACCATTGGCTGGCCGACAATCCGCAAGAGGCCTCGAAGCTGCTTGAATGGGTGATCGCCCGCGCCGACGAGCGGGTGCGCCGCCGGCAGGAAAAGGAAGTGTCGCGCAAAAGCGCGGTGCGCAAACTGCGGTTGCCGGGCAAGCTCGCCGACTGCACGCAAAATGCCGCCGCCGGCGCCGAACTCTTCATCGTCGAAGGTGACTCGGCCGGCGGCTCCGCCAAGCAGGCGCGTGACCGCGCCAGCCAGGCGGTGCTGCCGCTGCGCGGAAAAATCCTCAACGTCGCCAGCGCCGGCAACGACAAGCTTGCCGGCAACCAGCAGATTTCAGACCTGATCCAGGCGCTCGGCTGCGGCACACGATCGAAATACCGGGATGAGGATTTGCGCTACGACCGCGTCATCATCATGACCGACGCCGACGTCGACGGCGCCCACATCGCCTCGCTGCTGATTACCTTTTTCTATCAGGAGATGCCGGCCCTGGTGCGTGGCGGCCATCTCTTCCTGGCGGTACCGCCGCTTTACTCGATCCGGCAAGGCGGCAAGGTCGCCTATGCCCGTGACGACGCGCACAAGGATGAGCTTCTGCGCACCGAATTCACCGGACGCGGCAAGGTCGAGCTTGGCCGCTTCAAGGGGTTGGGCGAGATGATGGCCGCGCAGCTCAAGGAAACGACCATGGATCCGAGAAAGCGCACGCTGCTTCGGATCGACGTGATCGATGCCGAGGCGGCAACCAAGGATGCGGTCGACGCGCTGATGGGCACCAAGCCGGAAGCCCGCTTCCGCTTCATCCAGGAACGCGCCGAATTCGCCGAGACGGAAGTGCTGGATATCTGAACATCGTCTGCTCTAGCTAGCTTGTTGGCGTCGAGTGCGGAGATGAGCGATTGATCTGGGACCGGCTGCGCAGCGGTTTTATGGCGAGGCTTGCCGCGCTGACACAGCCGACGCGTTCGGACTGGATTTTCGCCCTCCGCACCGTTTCGGCCGGCTTGATGGCGCTTCTGGTCGCCTACGCCCTCAAGCTCGACCACCCGCAATGGGCAATGATGACGGTATTCATCGTTGCCCAACCCGTTGCCGGCATGGTGCTTGCGAAAGGCTTCTACCGGTTGCTCGGCACGCTTGCCGGCGGCGTGGCGGCGATCGGCATTACCACGGTCTTTGGCACCAACCCCTGGGTGCTGGTGACCGTGCTTGCCGTCTGGATCGGCATTTGCACCTTCGTCTCGTCGCTGCTGCGCAATCCCGAAGCTTACGGTGCCGCCCTTGCCGGCTATACCGCGATGATCATTGGCTTGCCCTCCTTCGGGCAGCCGCACCTCGTTGCCGATCTCACGGTCGCCCGTTGTGCCGAGATCGTGCTCGGTATCGTCTGCGCCGGCCTGACCAGCCGGCTGATCCTGCCAAAACTGGCCAGCGACGCCATCATCTCGCGGCTGAAGCGCTGCATTCTCGATCTTGCCACCTATGCCGGCGGCGCGTTCTCCGGTGGCGATGCGGCAACGCTCTCCGGCCTGCATCGAAAGCTGGTCTCCGACACCCAGACGCTCGGCGAGATGCGCGCCTATGCCAGGCTCGAAGCGCCGAGCTTCGCGCCGCGCGCCCATCCGGTCCGGCGCACCATCGGACAACTGCTCTCCGCACTGTCGGCCGCTCGCACGCTGCATTCCCACGCCGCTCCAAAGAACGCGGCCCTCATACCCGTGCGCTCAGAGTTGCAGGCCCTTGTCACCGAGTTGGCGGCCAGGCCGGGCGCGCTCGACGACACGGCGCCCTGGGTGGAACGGCTCGATGCGATCGCGGCCAAGGCACGGCAGATGCCCGTTGCTTCTGTCGACCAGGGCGATGACAGGGTCGGCACCATCACCCGCCTCATCATCGCCGCCGATTTCGCCGAGGCCCTCAAGCAGGTCCTGCGCGGCCTCGACGCCCTGCGCGCCCCTGTCGCGCGCCCGGCCCAGGGCAGCCGGCAGCCCGCGCTGGTGGTTCACCGCGATTACCCCGGCGCATTGCGCAACGCCGTACGCGCCGCCCTCGCGACGCTGCTGGTCGCGGCTTTCTGGCTGACGACCAAATGGACGGAAGCCGCCGGCACCGTCATCCTCGTCGCCGTCGTGTCGAGCCTGTTTGCCGCGCGGCCGGACCCGGTCCAGGTGTCCTGGGGCTTCTTCAAGGGAACGCTGCTCGCTTTGCCCTTCGCCTTTCTCGTCGGCCAGATCGCGTTGCCCGCACTGCCCGGCTTCGGCTGGTTCATGCTGTTTGTCGTGCCCATCCTGGTGCCAACGGCCCTGGCCATGGCCAATCCGCGCTATGTTGGCGTGGCGACGGCCTTCGCCATCAACTTCCTCGCCTTCCTCAGTCCGCATCAGGCGATGACCTATGATCCTGGCCCGTTCTTCGCCGGATCGGCGTCGATCCTGGTCGGCATCCTGCTGGCAATCGGTGTCTTCATCGCCGTGCTGCCTGCCAATCCGTGGCTGGCGGCCAACCGCATCGTGCGCGCCATGCGCGAGGATCTGGCGCGGCTTTGCCTGCATGAGCGCCTGCCGAGGCGTTCGGCCTTCGAGAGCCTGGCCTATGACCGCATCAACCAGCTGATGCCGTTGGTGCAGAATGCCGGCAGGAGAGGCGATGCGGTTCTGGGCGGCGGCGTCGCCGCGGTCACGGTCGGCCTCGAAATCCTGCGGCTGCGTGGCGCAAGCCAGGACCATGCCATCCCGTCCGAGACCGCGCTTTCGATCGCCGACTTCCTGAGAGGCCTGGCACGCGAGCTGCTCTTCCGCGCCCCCGGCGATCCGCAGACAGCGACCGTCGCCGTCGCCCGCCAATATGCGGCGGCCATCGGCCGGCGGAACGACACTGGCGAACTGCTGCGGATCGCGGCATCGCTGCGCATCATTGCCGCCGCGATGGACGATTTCCCGGACTTTTTCGCGAAGAATAAAGGTTAAGCCGCCGCGATCGCCAGCGCATGGCCGCGCGCATTCTCACGCAGCGCATCGAGATGGATCGACTTGACCAGGGCGGCGAGGTCGCCTTCCGCCGACTGTCCGCCCACCTCCTTGAGCATCAGCCAGCTGACCTCCTGCACTCCAGCGACGCGCTTGCCGTTGGCGACCTCGCGCCAGATCTTCAGCGCGCGCAGGATGACGGCATGCGTGGCGGCGGCGAGGCCAGCGCTGCGAAACAGCGCCTGCAAAGCCACATCGTGCCCGCCGGCCAGCAACGCCCTCACCCTTTGTTCGGATTGCTGGCTGAGCGCGACCAGCGCCGAGCCGAAGAAATCGACCTTGCCGTGCGCGATAGTGCGGATGAGGAAGCTGGCGGTGAGATCGCCGCGCAGGCGCAGATGTTCGATCAGTGCCGAATGTTCTTCCTGACGCGTGCCCTCGATCAGCGTCACCGAGGCCTTGATGCAAGCGTCGCGCATGACCCGGTCGGCCCGGGCGGCGCCCATCAACGCCATGACCAGCGGCGACGTCTTGAGCGTTTCACCGAGCTTGACGAGCAGCATATGCCGGCAGTCGGCAGGCAGGCGGGCGTCTGATATCAGCGCCTCACGTACCAAAGGCAGGTGCCCATGACGTTCGGCCATGCGGCGGAAGCTGAGCGAGGCGATGTCGGCGCCGCTGTTGGCGAGCAGCACGGCACAGGCTTCCGCCTCGCCGATCTCGGCGATGGCCGCCGACAGCGCCATCGAGACGAGCGGCCGATCGGCGATGAGTTTTTGCGTCACTTTCGCACTGCTGGCCACGCGGTTGATCAAATCGGCGTCGGTGAGCAGCGGCGAGCGCGCCAGCACCACGCCGGCGACTTCCGGCTGGTCGGACGCCAGCGCGCTGATGATCTGCAGCGGCGCGTGGTGGCTCATGGACAGCGCGTCGGCCATCGCCAGCCGCACCTTTGACGAGGCGTCGTCGAGCAGCAGCGTCAGCGCCGCCTCGGCGGCGCAGCGATCCTCGAAAGGCAGGTCGGAATTGACGTAGGCTCGAGCCAGCGCGTTGGCCGCGGCGGCGCGCTCCGAGACCCTGGCCGTGCAAATCCATCTCAAAAAATGTGAAACAACCATGCCGCCTGCCTACGCCCCTTACCAGAATGCTTCTGGCCCCGTGGAGACGGTAGGCAGAAATGGTTTACGAACGGTTCACCATGTTCATTAACTGGCTTGCGAGCGTGGTTTGCAGCGCCTATCAACCGTCAAGCAGCGGAGGAGAGGGAAAATGGCCGGGCTTTATCTCCAGGAGTTCGTCGTCGGCCACGTCTTCCAGCACACACTGCGCAAGACCGTCACCGAGAGCGACAACATGCTGTTTTCGGTGATGACGCTGAACCCGCAGCCGCTGCATATCGATTTCGACTTCGCCGCCAAAAGCGAATGGGGCAAGCCGCTGGTCAACTCGCTGTTCACGCTTGGCCTGATGATCGGCATTTCGGTCAATGACATCACCGTTGGCACCACGGTCGCCAATCTCGGCATGAAGGAAACCGTGTTTCCGCATCCGGTTTTTCATGGCGATACCATCCGCGTCGAAACGACGGTGATTTCGGTGCGTGAATCGAAATCGAAATCTGATCGCGGCATCGTCGAATTCGAGCACCGCGCCTACAACCAGCATGGCGACCTTGTCGCCAAATGCACCCGGCAGGCCATGATGCTGAAGAAGGCGGCCTGATGCGCTCGCTGCTGTTCGTCCCCGGTGATTCGGAGAGGAAGCTGGAGAAGGGCTTTGGCGCCGGCGCCGACGTTGTCATCGTCGACCTCGAGGATTCCGTGGCGCCCCAGAACAAGGCGCTGGCGCGCGAGATCGCTGCACGTTCCATCGCCAGCCACAGGATGCAAACCGGCTCCGCGATCTATGTCAGGGTCAACGACCTCTCGACCGGGCAGACCGATGACGATCTGGCGGCGCTCGTTTCAGCCAGGCCCGACGGCATCATGCTACCGAAGTCGAACAGCGGCCAGGATGTGCAGCACCTCTCGGCAAAGCTCAGGGTTCGCGAGGCCGAAAACGGCTTGGCCGACGGCGCGATCAAGATCCTGCCGATCATCACCGAAACACCGGCGGGCGTGCTGGCGGCGGCGACCTATGCCGGGGCAAGCGCGCGACTTGCCGGCCTCACCTGGGGGGCGGAGGACCTGTCGGCAGCGCTCGGGGCGCGCGCGGCGCGCGACGAGCGCGGCCGCTACACCGATGTGTTCCGCCATGCTCGCCTGACGACCATCCTTGCGGCCGCCGCCGCCGAAGTCGCGGCGATCGACACCGTCTTTCCGAATTTTCGCGACATGGCCGCCTTCGAAGCGGAATGTGCCGAGGCGGAGCGGGACGGCTTCACCGGCAAGATGGCGATCTACCCCGATCAGGTGCCCGTCATCAACGCCGCTTTCACGCCTTCGCCCGAGGCGGTGAGACAATCGGCGGCAATCGTCGCGGCGTTCCAGGCGGCGGGAAACCCCGGCGTCGTCGGCATCGACGGCAAGATGGTCGACCGCCCGCATCTGCGGCTGGCCGAACGGCTTCTGGCCCGCGCCAGGGCAGCCGGGATTTCGGCTTAGTCTCAGTCCCGCGCCAGCACGATGATCCGGTCCTCCGGCAGATAGGCCAGCGCTTCCGACTTCAGTGGGTTGACGGTCACCCCGCCCAGCGCCCGCTGGTCGGTGTCTCCGGCCCGGATGCGTCGGTGACCTATGGCGATCTCGCCGCGCAGCCGCGCTGATTCCGCGATCGTCCAGAAGGTCAAAGGCTGGTCGATGGCGACATAGTCGGCGACCGGACGCATGTAGATTTCAGAGCCCTTCTCGTCGAGCAGGTCATCGAAGATCGCGGCGAGGTGCTGGTTCTCGGACGCCTGCGCCAGCATCAGGCTGACCAGCCTGTTGCTGACGACGAAGTCATCGGCCTTGGTCACCGCCGCAAGCTCCCGGTTGCGCACATCGATCATCTCGCTGACGATGCTGATGTGCAGGCCGGCATCATCCGCGATCTTGCGCAGATGCAGCAGCGTCACCAGGGTGCGCGTGTCGGCGGGCTGCGCTGCCATGGTTTCGCTGTAGCCGAGGACGAGCACGTGGTCGTAGGAAGGCACATCCAGGCCTGCCAGCGCGTTGCTGCTCGACGTGTCGGTGACGCGGCAATTGACCGTCAGATTGTCGCCGGCGACAGGCAGTTCGGCAACTTCCTGCTGGAGGCCGGGCGTATCGGCGGCGATGGTCAGGATCGAGCCAAGCGCAACGTAGCGCGACAGTTCGTAGGTGATGATCGGGCCGCGCCGGTTCCAACCAAGGATCAGCATGCGCTCAGGCTTGGTCTCAACGGGCTGCGGGCCGCGGATCGCCGCCGCGTCGATCTTGATCCCAGCGCTTCCCAGCTTTATCGCGGCGTCGTCCTCGGCGATGATAATGGCGCGCATGTCCTTGGCGATCACGGGGTTCGACGAAGGATTGAGACTGACGCGCCCCTCCCGGTCGCAAAGCCCGATCAGCGTGCAGTGCTCAAACGCCATCACCGCCTCGCCAAAGGTCTTGCCGGTGAGGTCCGGCTGCTCGATCGTGTAGATTTCGCAGCCATCGAAATCGAGCAGCTCCGAATAGACGCCGCTGAGACCCGACTGCCGGCTCGAATGCACGACGATGCGCGAGATCAGCTGGTCGGCCAGCACGAGTTGCACCTCGGCTCCGCCGACGACGCGGGCGACCTCGGCGTTCTTGCCATCGCGAATCTCGGCCGCGATGTTGTAGGGGTCGGCGCGCCGGTTCGGGTCGTTGACCAGCGCCAGCACCGTCTTGATGACCTGCGAATCCGGATCGTCGCCGTCGGGTGACAGCACGATGACCGAGCGCGAAGTCTGCGGATTGACGATGGCCAGGTCGTAGAGATCGGTCGGGTCGCCGCTGCGGCAGATGATGCGCGTATTGCCCAGTTTGCCGACCTTGGCCGCGATCTCGTCCTCCATCTCGACCTTGTCCATATTGGCCATGACGACGATGCGCGGATGGCGGCGGCTGGCATTGGCAATGACGAGTTCGGAGATGACGTCGAAGATCGATGGCGACCAGTTGAGGATGATGGTGTGATCGGTCTCCAGCACCCGCGAACGGCCCTTGCGCAATTCATCGAGCTTGCTGTCGACGCCGGCGCTGAGCACGCCGATGAGAGCCGAGACGACGAAGATGCCACCCAGCGTGACCAACAGCATGACGAGACGGAAGGCCCAACCAGTGTCACCGCCCATCGTGCCGGAATCGAGCGTGCGCATCAGCGATTCCCAGAACGCTTCGACAAAGTTCAGCGGCTCGCCGCCTTCCGGCGCGATGCGGGTCACCGCAAGGAAACCCGCGGCGGCGATGATGATCAGCAGGGAAATGACGGCAAGCCAGCCGATCAGCGCGATCGGGCCGGCGGCCATGCTCTTGTCAAAGCCGTAGCGCAGCCGGGTTCCCAGCGAGTCTTGTTTCTTCATGTCGCCGGCGCCCCGCACTATCCCCAAGGTCGATGCGCCAACCCCAACGCACCGCCGAAGCCGCTCTCTTAGCGTGTGTTTTGATAAAGGGGAATCGCTTTCGCTTTTTCACCGCCGATCGCTCTGGACCGCATATCGGCCTTCAAAACCGAAGCATTGGGATTGCGGACGGGCCGACTCTGAGGGTTAGTCCGTACCCCAGCGCGGCCGGCGCATCGAAAACACCTCATCGACGCTGGCATAGTCCATGTAGCCGAGACGAGCGACGTTGCCGGCCTTGGTGATGTCGAACAGGCCGTCTTTCAGGAAGGCATCGTCGATGTGCACGCCGACCACTTCGCCGGCGACGACGACGGCGCTCGTCGGCGTCCCATCGAGCCCCCTTGGCCGAAAGACCTCCGTCACCCGGCATTCGAGCGCCGCCGGTGCTGCCGCCACTCGCGGCGGCGCGACGAGGCGCGACGGGGCCATGGCAAGGTCGGCATAGACGAACTCGTTGACGCCGCGCGGTGCGCTGACCGAGGTGCGGTTCATCTTCTCCGCGAGATCGCGGCTGACGAGATTGGCGACAAATTCGCCGGTTTCCTGGGCGAAGGTAGCGCTGTCCTTTTCACCTTCGGAGGAGAACCAGATGATGAAAGGCCGCGTCGAAACGGCGTTGAAGAAGGAGTATGGCGCGAGATTGATCTCGCCAGCCCCGCTCAGCGTCGAAATCCAGCCGATCGGACGCGGCGCCACGATCGCCTTCGATGGATCGTGCGGCAGCCCGTGGCCCTTTGACGGCTCGTAGAACATTCAGCCCACCCACGGCCCCGAATAGTCGCCGTAGAGCTTGGCCGGATCTGGCCGTGGCCGCTCCGGTGCCGGGCCAGCATAGGAGCCGATATGGACAAAGCCGATGACGCGCTCCTGCGGCGCCAGCCCCAGCAGTGCCCTGCCCTCCGGCACATCGGAATACCAGTTGCTGATCATGTTGGTGCCATAACCCAGCGCGTTGGCTGATATCATCAGGTTCATCGCCGCCATGCCGCCGGACAGAAACATCTCCCATTGCGGGATTTTTGGATTCTCCCTCGGAATCGACACGACGCCGATGACGAGCGGCGCCCGCGAGAACCGCGCCAATTCCTGGTTGCGGCGGCCCTCTGGCAAAGGTCCTTCCCGCTGTTCGGCAAGCGCAGCCAGTTGTCTGCCGATCTCGACGCGCGCGTCGCCACGGTAGAGGATGAAACGCCAGGGTTCCAGCCGGCCGTGGTCAGGAACACGTGAGGCGGCGGCGATCATCGTCGCGATGTCGGCGTCATTCGGCGCCGGCTCCTTGAGCTCCGGGATCGGCGCTGAATTTCGGGTCAGCAGGAAGTCGATGATCGGCGACGCCATGGGCGCAAGTCTCCTGGAACTCTTGTTTTGAGCTGAAGCGCGCCATCGGGAACACGGGCGGCTCGGGCATTGGCGCGGGCTGCGCCGGACGGAAGAGTCCTGTCGATCGGACTCTTAAGCCTTGAAATTGCCACCGCCATGGGCTTCAACGCAAGGCATGTTTGAGGGGACACTGCGTCTTTTCCTGGTCTGGCTCTGTGCCGCGCTGTTCGTCGCGCCGGTTTCGATGGCTGTTGCACAGCAAAAGGACGGCATCAACGACCTTAAGCTGCCCGGCATTTCGAGCTATGCGACGCCGAAAAGCGAAACACCGCTCGCGCTCGGTGGCGGCGGCGCCATCACGCTTTCCGCCCAGCTGACCGACAAGGGTGCCGACATTACCCGAGGCATCGTCTGGCGCGTCTTCAAGCCCGAAGCCGTCAACGGCAAATTGCCGATGGTGGCTTCCGCGCATGGCGGCACCGCCGTCTTCCAGCTCGAACCCGGCAGCTATCTGGTCCATGCCTCCTATGGCCGGGCCGGCGCCACCAAGCGCATCACCGTCGGCAAGGACACCAAGCGCGAGAACCTGGTGCTCGACGCCGGCGGGCTGAAACTTGACGCCGTGCTGTCCGGCGGGGTGCGCATCCCGCCCAAGAATCTGCGCTTCTCGATCTACGAAAGCCACGCCGAGCCCAATGGCGACCGCGCGCTGATCATCCCCGACGTCGAACCCAACACTGTCGTTCGGCTCAACGCCGGCATCTACCACGTCGTCTCGACCTATGGCGCGGTCAACGCGGTCATCCGCTCCGACATTCGCGTCGAAGCAGGCAAGCTGACGGAAGCCACCGTCGAGCATCACGCCGCCGAGATCACGATGAAGCTGGTGCGCGAAACCGGTGGCGAGGCGATCGCCGACACATCCTGGTCGCTGCTCAACGAATCCGGCGATCCGATCAAGGAAACCGTCGGCGCCTTCGCCTCCATGGTGCTTGCCGAGGGCGACTACACCATCATCGCCAAGAACCGCGACCGCATCTACCAGAAGGATTTCACGGTCGTGGCTGGACAGAACCAGGAAATCGAGGTTCTGGCCACCGAGGCAGCGGCGATGGACCCCGAGGAAGGCGCGGATTAGCCTTCTGCCGGAACGTTTCCAAGCGGCAAATGCCCGTTTCTTTGACCTTGTGACCAGGACCGTACGTGGCGACTGATTTCAGGCTGCCAGCTTGGTCCGCGCCGGCAGAAACGGAATCTTGCGACGCGCAGTGATTGGCGCCAGATCGAACACCCCGCGATGAAGGCGATCGAGCAATGCCTTGCGGTCGCGCAAAGGTTCCAGTTCGCTCCAGCTCAGCACATCGCCGACGCGCACGTCGATCGCCTTGCCCGACAGCCGCGCGAACTCGTGTATGAGCAGCGAAATGCGCAGCGTCAGCGAGGCCTTGCCGACGAATTTTGCCACCCGGCCGTCGCGCTCCGCCATGTTCATCGGGCCGCTGACCAGATGGAACAGCCGGCCGTTCTGCCCGGAAAAATGCATCGGAATGACCGACGCCCTGGCGTCCTGGACGAGACGGGCGGGAAACATCTTCCACGGTAGGTCGCGCGCACGGCCAAAGCCCTTCGGCGCGGTGGCGACACCACCGGCCGGAAACACCACGATGGTGACGCCTTCCTTCAGCAGCCGCACCGCCTCGTGTCGCACGGCCATGTTGTTCTTCAGTGCGTCCTTGGTCTCGGAAAAATCGATCGGCAGCGAATAAGGCTCCATCTCGCGAATCTTGAGCAGGTCCTTGTGGATCATCACCCGGAACGGGCGCCCCAGTTGCTCGGCCAGCGAAAGCACGGCAATGCCGTCACCGATGCCGAACGGATGGTTGGCGACGATGACCAGCGGCGTATCCGGCAATTGCGCGGGCGGCCATTGATCGGCGGTCCGCACGCGGACGTCGATCAGCTCGAGCATGCGGCTGAACACGCGCTCGCCGGTCGGCACGACCTGCCGGCGCCAGAAATCATAGAGCGCCGTATAGCGATCGCGTCCCGACAGGCCTTCGATGGAATGGATGACCCACCGCGTCAGCGCCGGCTGGCGCGGATTGGCATAGGAAAGCTCGGGAAACGGTTTTTCGCGCATTTTCAGCTTGAGCATGGAGGCTCGTTACAAGGTCGGCGTGACAAGGATATGAAAATGGCGGTGGATCGCTCCACCGCCATTTCGTCGAGACTGTGCGGATCAGGCTGCGCGTTTGCGCCGGCGGTCGGGTGTGATCGCTTCTTCGGTCAATTGTGCGATCGCCTCGGCAAGGTCAAGCGATTCCTGGTCGCGCGATCCCAGCCGGCGCATGTTGACCGTCTGCTCTTCCGCCTCGCGCTTACCGCAGACGAGGATGACCGGAACCTTGGCCAGCGAATGCTCGCGGACCTTGTAGTTGATCTTCTCGTTGCGCAGATCGGCCTCCGCCAAAAGCCCGGCGGCCTTGAGCTTTGCCACCACCTCGGTCGCATAGCCGTCGGCGTCCGACGTGATCGTCGCCACCACCACCTGCAGCGGCGCGAACCACAGCGGGAAATGACCGGAATAGTTCTCGATCAGGATGCCGAGGAAGCGTTCCATCGAACCGCAGATGGCGCGATGCACCATCACCGGCTGTTTCTTCTCGGAATCCGAGCCGATGTAGAAGGCGCCAAAGCGTTCCGGCAGGTTGAAGTCGACCTGCGTCGTGCCGCACTGCCATTCGCGGCCGATGGCATCCTTCAGCACATATTCGAACTTCGGTCCGTAGAAGGCGCCCTCGCCCGGATTGATCGATGTCTTGATCCGATTGCCGGACCTCGTCCTGATCGTCTCCAGCACACTGCCCATGATCGCTTCAGCGTGGTCCCACGCCTCGTCGGTGCCGACGCGTTTGTCCGGCCGCGTCGACAGCTTGACACTGATCTCGTCAAAACCGAAATCGGCATAGGTCGACAGGATCAGGTCGTTGATGCGCAGGCACTCCGACGCCAGCTGCTCCTCGGTGCAGAAGATATGCGCATCGTCCTGCGTGAAGCCGCGCACGCGCATCAGCCCGTGCAGTGCGCCCGATGGCTCGTAGCGATGCACATTGCCGAATTCCGCAAGTTTTACGGGTAGGTCGCGGTAAGACTTCAACCCATGCTTGAAAATCTGCACGTGGCCAGGGCAGTTCATCGGCTTCAGCGCGAAAACGCGGTCATCGTCGGTATCGTCGCCGGCAACCGTCACCTTGAACATGGCGTCGCGATACCAGCCCCAGTGGCCTGACGTCTCCCACAGGCTCTTGTCGAGCACCTGCGGCGCGTTGACCTCCTGATAGCCCTGCTCGTCGAGGCGGCGGCGCATGTAGTTGACCAGGTTCTGGAACATCCTCCAGCCCTTGGCGTGCCAGAAGACGACGCCCGGCCCCTCTTCCTGGAAATGGAACAGGTCCATCTCGCGGCCGAGCTTGCGGTGGTCGCGCTTCTCGGCCTCCTCCAGCATCGTCTGGTAGGCGTCGAGCTGCGCCTGGTCGGCCCAGGCCGTGCCGTAGATGCGCGTCAGCATCGGGTTGTTGCTGTCACCGCGCCAATAGGCGCCGGCCACCTTCATCAGCTTGAAGGCATTGCCGATCTGGCCGGTCGAGGCCATGTGCGGGCCACGGCAAAGGTCGAACCAGTCGCCCTGGGCATAGATCTTGAGATCCTGGTCCTCGGGAATGGCATCGATCAGTTCCAGCTTGTAGCGCTCGCCCTTGTCGGCGAAGATCTTCTTCGCCTTGTCACGCGACCAGACCTCCTTGGTGAACGGCTTGTTGCGCGCGATGATCTCGCGCATCTTCTTCTCGATCACCGGAAAGTCGTCTGGCGTAAACGGCTCGTTGCGGGCGAAGTCATAGTAGAACCCGTTCTCGATCACCGGGCCGATGGTCACCTGCGTCCCCGGCCACAGTTCCTGCACGGCTTCCGCCAGCACATGGGCGGCGTCGTGGCGGATGAGCTCCAATGCGCGCGCATCGTCGCGAGTGACGATCTCGACCTTGCCGGACTTGCCGAGCGGGTCGGAGAGGTCGCGCACCGTGCCGTCGATGCTGTAGGCGACGGCCTTCTTGGCCAGCGACTTCGAGATCGATTCGGCAAGACCAGCACCGGTCATCGCCGCGTCGTAATCGCGGACGGAGCCATCGGGAAATGTCAGGGAAACGGAATTCAGCATTTGTATCTCCTATCCAGTCCCGCAAACGAGCGCGGGTGGTCGTGGGAAAGCCGGAGGCGTCCGGCAGCGGGCGAGGTTTTAGAGGCAGCGTTGCGTCAGGTAAAGAGCGGCAATTGGCGCAGCCGTCAGGAAATGTCACCACAGATGTCGCAGACCAGTCGCAGAGGCTTGCGAAAATGCACGACATAAACTGGAATCACCAGCATGGAAGACGCAACACCCAGCCGAACCGCCCTTGGCGTCGCACGCATGAGGGCTCTGCATCAGTTTTCGCCGCAGGCAGGGCTGTTTCGCGATCCCTACGCGATCGCGATTCTGGGTGAAGCGGCTCCCGCGGCACAAGAGCTTGAGCAGGAAGACGAGCGCCGTCGGCGCATGCGCCTGTTCGTGACCGCGCGCGCCCGGTTCGCCGAGGACTGGCTGGCGGCGGCGGTGCATCGCGGCATCCGGCAGCTCGTCGTGCTTGGCGCTGGCCTTGATACGTTTTCGCTGCGCAATCCATATGCGGGTCTCAGCATCTTCGAAGTCGACCACCCGGCGACGCAAGCCTGGAAACGCAAATGCATTGCCGATAGCGGTCTTGCCGAGCCACCCGCCACCAGATTCGTGCCGGTCGATTTCGAGCGGCAAAGCCTGTCCGCAGAATTGGCTGCGGCCGGTTTGCGGTCGACCGAACCGAGCTTCTTCATCTGGCTGGGCGTCGTCCCCTATTTGACGAAGGAAGCGATCTTCAACACGCTGTCCTGGATAGCCGGTGTTCCTGGCTCGGAGGTGGTGTTCGACTATAGCGAACCGGCCGAGAACCGCGACGCTGCGGGAAAGGCCGCTCTCGCCTTCCATGCGGCGCGCGTCGCGTCTGTCGGGGAGCCATGGATCAGCTTCTTTGTTCCGGACGAGCTGGCGAAATACCTGACTGACCTAGGCTTCGACGAAATCGAAGATCTCGAGAGTGGCGATATCGCCGCCCGCTTTTCCGGGGTCCCGAAGGGAACGACGAGCAATTCCGGCGGCCACATCATCCGCGCGCGCCGAAGCTGGTTGTCGGTCCCGTCCTCCTAAAGTGTCTAAGCGCTCGCCGCATCGACGATCAACGTACACTGCACGTCCCCGAGCGGCGCCGATTGCGCGCGCATCGGGAACCCCAGCAGCCAGGCAAGCAGGAACAGGACTCCAGCCAGGATAAAGGGAAGACGGTCGACGTTGCGCATGTGATACTCGCTCCAGAAGGGTGTTCGCGAACGGGCTTAGCGAGGTCTCTTGTCTCGATTTTGTCTCAAATGCGCAGTCTTTGTGCAGGCTGGCGTTAACCCTACCAGAAGGTTAAGTCGTGTGCCCGCGGCCTTGATCGGCGCGATCAGACTGGCGGATCGCCACGTTTTCTTCCGACCCGCCAGTATCGCCAGGGCATGAACCACACGAAACGATCCGCGAGCGTCTCCGGCACAAGGTCGATGCCATGCGTGCCGAATGGCCCGCAGCGTAGCACGCGGAAAAATCCCATCCAGCCGCCGGCCCACAGCCCATGGCGGGCGATTGCCTCATGCGCATATTCGGAACAGGTCGGCAGGTGCCGGCAGGAATTGCCGACAAAGCCGGACAGCGTCAGCTGGTAAAGGCGCACAAGCGATGTGCCGAGGAGACGCCCCGGCGTCTTGCGCCATGGCCCTGGCCAGTTGCGCCCGCGCCTCGGCCGTCCGGCGATATGCGCATGCCCATGTTGGTCGCGCACCGCATTCTCCGTATCGCGTTTTCCCAACGGATAGATGTGGACTTCGGCCGCAGAACGCAATCCCCGTCCACCCGTTGCCGTGTCACCCGCTTCAGGGTCTGGAACGACGAAAGGGATATCGCCCTGCCGAAGGCGCCCAGCGGACAGGACTGGCCGGCTCTTCACGGCGCTTTGCATGCTGCTGTTCGTCACGCCATTGAAACGTTGCGACCCGCATGACATCGCCAAGGATGCTCAGGAACTGGATCATTGTCGTGTCTCCTTTGACGCGATTAGACCGCCACTGGCTCTCGCCTTCAAACGAGTATAATTTCCACTACGGATAATCTGAGGTTATGCGAATGAAGCGCGGGCGATTACCACTGACGGCATTGAGGAGCTTCGAGGTGGCGGGCCGGCATCTGAGCTTCAGCAGGGCCGCCGAGGAGCTTTTTGTCTCGCAGGCGGCAATCAGCCGGCAGATCCGCGAGCTCGAAATCTTCCTGCGCCAGCCCCTGTTCGAACGTCACCACCGCCGCGTCGAACTGACCGATGCAGGCCGGCGTCTGCTCGCCCAGTTGGTCCGGAGTTTTGACGACATCGACAGACTGCTTTCGGAATTGGTCACGGTCCCGGCGCAGTCCGTGGTCCGCGTCAGCGTCGAACCCTCACTTGCATCCGTGTGGCTCGTGCCACGGCTCAATCGATTTCGCGAATTGCGACCCGATATCGACGTTTCCCTCGAAGTCGATCCAAGGCTGATCGAGTTTCGTAGCGATCAGCCCGAACTGGCCTTGCGCTTCAGCGCGCATGCCGCCTCGTGGCCACACAGTGAGGCCGAGCGACTTGCCTCGACAGTCGACTCACCAGTTCTGTCGCCGGCGCTGCTCGCCTCCGGTCCTGCCCTCGGGAAGCCTATCGACCTTGGTCGCTACACGCTTTTGCACGAGGAAAACCGGCAGGGCTGGGCGCGCTGGTTCGAAGCAGCCGGCGTGCCCGCCGATGCCGTGCCCGCGCGCGGTCCCATGCTGGCGGATGCGTCACTTTCAAAGCAGGCCGCCCTGCTCGGGCATGGCGTGGCGCTGGGCGATCTCTTGCAGATCGGCGAGGAAATCGCATCCGGCGCCCTGATCAAGCCGTTCGACATCGATGTCGCCTCCGGCGCCTACTGGCTGGTGGCGAAAAATTTGAAGGATCTGTCGGAGCCAGCCGCGGCTTTCGCCGACTGGGTCCGCGGCGAATTTGCCGAAAGCAGGCGCGCGCGGAATTTGGGGGATCCGGCCTAAGCCGCTTCTTCGGCGCGCTTCTTCTCGATCTGGCCGATCGCGTCGACCACGGCGTCGAAGGTCAGCATGGTCGAGGCATGGCGCGCCTTGTAGTCGCGCACCGGCTCCAGATACTTCAGGTCGGCGAAGCGGCCGTCAGGCGGAGCGCCATTTTCCTTCAGCATCTTCAGCATGGTGTCGCGCACCGCGCGCAATTCGTCGGCGCTCGCGCCGACGACATGCTGCGCCATGATCGAGGATGACGCCTGGCCGAGCGCACAGGCCTTCACGTCATGGGCGAAATCGGTGACCACGCCATCCTCCATCTTGAGGTCGACGGTGACAGTCGAGCCGCACAGCTTGGAATGCGCCTTCGCGGTCGCGTCGGGATGGTCGAGCCGGCCGATGCGCGCGATGTTTCCGGCAAAACCGAGAATTTTCGCATTGTAGACGTCGTTGATCATTATTTTCCAATCCGTCGCCGCCAAGCGAACAGCGATTGCCGCTGCCGTGTCTTCCTTTCGCTCGTCATGACCATATATAATGCTGGCAGTCCGGTATCGACAAGGCAGCGAAAGCCAGCGTCCTTGCCGGAAAGTTCACGCCGCTTACGGGGCTGGAAACGGGGCGAGTTTCCGACACCGAAAGGTCGTGGTCCGTTCAACTCGTTCCTCCGCGGAGAGGGACTACGGGAGACGCCTTTTATGGATGCCGTCATCAAGAAACTCATGCCCCAGTCCGCCTACATGGAAAAGCCGGTCACAGACCGTCCGAGCGAAGCCGAGGTCGAGGCTGCCGTGCGCACGTTGCTGCGCTGGACCGGCGACAATCCGGACCGTGAGGGGCTCGTCGACACGCCGAAACGCGTGGCCAAGGCCTATCGTGAAATGTTTGGCGGCTACGACATGTGCCCGGCCGATGAACTCGGCCGCACCTTCGAGGAGGTCGCCGGCTACGACGACCTGGTCATCGTCAAGGACATAAGTTTCCATTCGCATTGCGAGCACCACATGGTGCCGATCATCGGCAAGGCACATGTCGGCTATCTCCCCGACGGCAAGGTCGTTGGCCTGTCGAAGATCGCGCGCGTCGTCGATATCTTCGCCCATCGCCTGCAGACGCAGGAAGCACTGACCGCGCAGATCGCTGGCGTCATCCAGGATGTGCTCAATCCCCGTGGCGTCGCCGTCATGATCGAGGCCGAGCACATGTGCATGGCCATGCGCGGCATCCGCAAGCAGGGTTCCACCACCCTCACCTCGACCTTCACCGGCGTCTTCAAGGACACTCCCGATGAGCAGGTTCGTTTCGTCACCATGGTGCGCGGCGGCGGAGTCTGACCGGTCACCGCCGGCTTCGCCAGACCATGATGCCGAAAATTGGAAACCGGTTTTCGCGGACAAACGAAAACGTTTGTCCAGAGATCATGGTCAAACAGGAAAATGAACCGGCGATGTCGGCACTGGAATTTCCGAAAGCTCCGTCAGACAAGAAAGCGCTGGAGGAAGGCACTGTCCTCTCGCCGCGCTTTGATGCCGCCGGCCTCGTCACGGTGGTCGTCACAGATGCCGAAGATGGCATGCTGTTGATGGTGGCGCACATGAATGCGCGGGCGCTGGGGCTGACGCTGGAAACCGGCATCGCCCACTACTGGTCGCGCTCGCGCAATGCACTTTGGAAGAAGGGTGAAACCTCGGGCAATTTCCAGCATGTCGTCGAAATGCGCGCCGACTGCGATCAGGATGCATTGTGGCTGCGCGTCAAAGTGTTGGGCCACGACGCAACCTGTCACACCGGTCGGCGTTCATGCTTTTATCGGACGGTGGGGTTGATCAACGGCAAGGCGACGCTTGCCGGCGATGGCAGCAAGCCGCTGTTCGATGCGGAAAACACGTATCGGAAGCCTTTGTGAACCATTCAATATTCACAAACCACTCATATTCACTATTCTCAAACGTACTTCCCGTAGAAAGGGAGTGGGACAAGGGAGATTATGGTGCTCGAGTGGGCGTCATTGCGTAACAGACCAGACGTTCGGGAAGCCAACGGCCTCTCTTCGTCGGGCGGCGCATCAGAACCAAAACCTGCAAAGAAAACAGGCATTTCGCTCGCCTTGGGTGGCGGTTGTGCCAGAGGCTGGGCCCATATCGGCGTGCTGCGCGCGCTCGATGAGGCCGGTATCGAGCTCTCGATGATCGCCGGCACTTCGATCGGCGCGCTGGTCGGCGGCTGTTACCTCGCCGGCAAACTGGATGAGCTGGAAGACTTCGCCCGCAGCCTGACCAGGCGCCGCATCTTCGGTCTGCTAGACCTCAATCTGCGCGGCAGCGGCCTGTTCGGCGGCATGAAGCTGGATGCCCGCCTGCGTGAACACGTGGCCGGTGTTCGTTTCGAGGATCTGCCCAAGCCCTTCGTCGCAGTCACGTCCGAGATCCGCACCGGCCATGAAATCTGGCTGTCGAGCGGCTCGCTGATCACCGCCATGCGCGCTTCCTATGCGCTGCCTGGCGTGTTCGAGCCCGTGAATTGCAACGGCCGCGTGCTGGTCGACGGTGCACTGGTCAACCCGGTTCCGGTTTCGGTCTGCCGCGCCTATGAGCAGCCGCTCGTTGTGGCGGTCAACCTTCACTATGATCTGTTCGGCCGCGCCGCCGTCATCAAGCACAGCGCCGGCGAACTGGTCGTTGAAAAGGACGCGCCGAGGCCCGGCCAGGTCGACATGGAACGCCAGTCCCGCGAGACACGGCTCGGCATTACCGGCGTCATGGTCGAAGCCTTCAACATCATCCAGGACCGCATTTCGCGCGCCAGGCTTGCCGGCGATCCGCCTGACATGTCGCTGCAGCCGAAGCTCAGCCATATCGGCCTGACCGAATTCCATCGCGCCGACGAGGCGATCCGCCTCGGCTATGAGGCAACGATGGCGCAGATCGGCGAACTGACACGGCTGCAGACCGTTCTCGCCTGATCAAACCTACGCGCGGGCCGCGTCGACAATGCGAAATTGCACCGTGCGGTTGCCGTTCCAGTAATTGCCTGACAGCGAGCCGGCGACATGCACCGTCTTGCCCCGGTTCTTGAACAGGAATTCGCCAAGCGCGGTATCGACGGCGCGGAAGGCGATCGCCTGGATGCGGCCGCCACTTTCCGACTGCAAGTCGACGCGAATGTGGTTGGTGCCGACCGGCCTGGCGTCGGCCAGCCGATGACGCGGCAGCACAAAGACGGGGGCGGCATGCCCGGCACCGAATGGTCCCGCCTTCTCCAGCGCGTCGAGCAAACCAACCGTCGCGCCTTCGGCGGCCAGCGCGCCATCGATCGCCAGGCGTTCCTCGCCCTGCAGCCGGAACACATCGGCCGCCGCCCGCTCTTCAAAGAACGCCCGGAGCTCGCCAAGTCTCGACCGCTCGACCGTGATGCCGGCCGCCATGCCATGGCCGCCACCCTTGACGATCAACCCGGCATCGGCGGCCTCTCGCACCAATCGGCCAAGGTCGAAACCCGATACCGATCGGCCCGAACCGGTGCCGACGCCGTTGGCATTGAAGGCGATGGCGAAGGCCGGCCGCCGCGCGTGATCCTTCAGCCGTGAGGCGAGCAGGCCGACAATGCCCGGATGCCAGTTGTTGCTGGCGGTGACGACGATCGCAGGGCCATTGCCACCGGCAAGCTCGGCATCGGCCTCGGCGCGCGCCGCCGCCAGCATCTCCTGCTCCATCAGCTGCCGTTCCTGATTGAGCCGGTCCAGCGTTTCGGCGATGGCGCGAGCCTCGACCGGATCGTCGGTGGCAAGCAGGCGGCTGCCAAGTGCCGCATCGCCAATGCGCCCGCCGGCATTGATGCGCGGCCCGATGAGATAGGCCAGGTGGAAGGTGCTGATCGGCTCGCCGATACGCGAAACCCGGGCGAGTGCCGCCAGCCCTTCGTTCTTTTGCTGTCGCGCCATTTGCAGCCCCTTGACCACGAAGGCGCGGTTGACGCCGATCAGCGGCACCACGTCGCAGGCGGTCGCAAGTGCCACCAGATCGAGCAGCGAAAGCAGGTCTGGCGGCTCGGCGTCGGCCATACGGCCACGCAGGATCTTCGCCGTCTGCACGAGGGCGAGGAAGACGACGCCGGCGGCGCACAGATGGCCCTGTCCGGAGAGGTCGTCGTCGCGGTTGGGATTGACGACAGCGATTGCCGCCGGCAACGGACCGCCAACCTGATGGTGATCGAGCACGACGACATCGGCGCCGGCCGCATTGGCGGCATCGATGGAGGCGGCGCTGTTGGTGCCGCAATCGACGGTGACGATCAGTGTCGCGCCGCGCGAAACGAGTTCGCGCATGGCGTCGGGATTGGGACCATAGCCCTCGAAAATGCGATCCGGGATATAGATTTCCGACGGCACCGAGAAATGCGCGAGAAAACGCTTCAGCAAGGCCGACGAGGCAGCGCCGTCGACGTCATAGTCGCCGAAGATCGCCACCTTCTCCCTGGCGATCACCGCAGCGGCGATGCGGGCCGCCGCCTTGTCCATGTCGGTCAGCGATGTCGGATCCGGCAGCAGGTCGCGGATCGTCGGATCGAGAAACCGCTCGGTCTGCTCGGCGGTGACGCCGCGGCCGGCAAGCACGCGCGCGACGATGTCGGGCACGCCATGGCCTTGCGCGATGGCGAGCGCAATCATGTCCTGCCGCTCGGTCAGCCGGTGCTCCCAGGAAACGCCGGTAGCCGATTGCCTGACGTCGAGGAAGAGGCGCCGTTCGCCGGTCATGCGGTTTGCCAACTCATATGTGGCCGCAGGATAGGCCAAAGGCAGGCAAAGCCAAGCGGTTCGCGGTGATGGGAGACCTCAAGAAAACTACGCTTTCCGCTTTTCAGCCTGGCGCCGAAGCCATTCGTCGGCGGCATCCCCCATCGTCTTTTGCGCACCGTCCTTGAGCCAAGCCATGAAAGGTCGGTCGAACCTGAACGCATCGCCGCATTCGCGGATGAGAAAGCGGCGCACGTTCTGGGTGTTGCGATAGGATTTGGTGATGGCCGTGGCACGCGAGATCGGGTCGGCGTGCCAGTCGAACGGTTTCATCGCCAGGTCCTTACAGCCAGCATCGGATGCAACCAGATGGCTAACGACTGCGAGGTGGCTTCGCAAGCCGGTCTAGAACTTATCCAGATCCTGGTGCCGGGCCTTGATCTCGCGCACGGTCCGCGAGGACGAGCGCAACACGATCGTGTGGGTGGTGATGTAGTTGCGGCCGAACTTGACCCCCGCCAGCATATTGCCGTCGGTGACGCCAGTGGCCGCGAACAGCACGTCGCCGCGCGCCATGTCTTCCGCACGATAGACCCGCTTCGGATCGGAAATACCCATTTTCGCGGCGCGCGCGACCTTCTCCGGCGAATCGAGGATCAGCCGGCCCTGCATCTGGCCACCGGTGCACCGTAGCGCCGCCGCGGCCAGCACCCCTTCTGGTGCGCCCCCGGTGCCGAGATAGATGTCGATGCCGGTTTCCTCGGGATCGGTGGTGTGGATGACGCCGGCGACATCGCCGTCGCCGATCAGCCGGATCGCGGCACCCGTGGCGCGCACGGCGTCGATCAGCTTGGCATGGCGTGGCCGGTCGAGGATGCAGGCGGTGATGTCCGACACCGCGACGCCCTTGGCCCGGGCGAGGCTTGCGATGTTGTCGGCCGGCGAGGCATCGATGTCGATGACACCATCGCCATAGCCTGGCCCGATGGCGATCTTGTCCATGTAGACGTCGGGCGCGAACAGCAGACTGCCCTTCTCGGCGATCGCGATGACGGCGAGCGCGTTGGGAAGGTTCTTGGCGCAGATCGTCGTGCCCTCGAGCGGATCGAGCGCGATGTCGACGGCCGGACCTTTGCCGGAGCCGACCGCCTCGCCGATGTAGAGCATCGGCGCCTCGTCCCGTTCACCCTCGCCGATCACCACCGTGCCCTTGATGGCAAGCCGGTTGAGCTCCTGGCGCATGGCATCCACGGCGGCCTGGTCAGCCGCCTTCTCGTCGCCGCGACCGCGCAACCTCGCGGCGGCGACAGCGGCCCGTTCGGTGACGCGCACCAGCTCCATGGTGAGTATCCGGTCAAGACCGGCGACGATGTTCTGGGCCACATTCATTTCGGCAGATCCTCGCTTGCACGCCGCCTCCCGCCGGAGGCGCGTCTCTTTTGTCAAACGAGCATGACAACGGCAAGACCTGTCGAGAGTTTTATCGAATAACCAGCAATATCAATCGATTAAACCACATTTTTGAAAATGCGGCCGGCCCGGTCGGGAAGAACCGGGCCGGCCTGAAAAAGTGAAAAATCATGATCGGTTGCCGGTCGGCTGCATGATCCTATCACAGCCAGCCGCGACGCATTGGCGCGCTTCGCGCGCGCCTAGAAGACCGCGAGATATTTGAGCAGAGAAATAATGCCAATGATGATGACGATGATCTGGACGATCTGCCTCATCCTGGCGTCGAGCGGCAGACGCTGAACCAGATAGAGAACGAGAATGATCACAAGGAACGTGATCAGGATGCCTATCAACATCGATGAAGCCATAATGCCCTCCTGGAAATGATTTACCGAAACGAGGAAATGAGCCGGCAAAGCCGGCTCTATCGTTACGCCATCAATACCAGCGGCGCGGCGTGTCGTTCATCGACTGGCCAATCGCGAGCCCGGCCAGAAAGCCGAGCAGGCCGATCACACCGACCACGGCGGTCGTCGTGCCGGGATTGTCGCGCGCGACTTCCGACACTGCCTGGGCCTGAGTGCGCAGCTGCTGCGCGGTTCGCGACGCGCGGCTCGCCGCCGTCTCGTAGAAATCGGAAGCCTGCTCGCTGGCGTCGTCCAGCATTTCCGCGCCGCGCGCCGAAATGCTCTTGTTGATCTTGGTGATCTCCTTGCGCAGTTCGGCGATCTGCTTTTCCAGCGCTTTCTGGATGTCGTCGATATGGGGGGTGTCGGACTTGTTGGTATCGGCCATGAAGCGGTTCCTTTGGGTTGCTGACCAAGAGAACGGCGCCGGGGCGAATTCGTTCCGGCATATCGCGGCTGTTTGCCATGGTGCCGAGGTGCAAGACCGGCGCGATCTTGCTCGCGCTGCGGCCCGACTGGAAGCTACCCTGCCCGCTCGATGCGGATAACCTGCGGCTTGTCGGTCAGGTGACCATCCTTGGTGATGCCGTCGACGGCCTTGCGCACGGCGGCCTCGGTCGTCTCGTGAGTCACGAGGATCACCGTCTTCTGCGCCGCCGCCTCCTCGCTGACCGCGTGCTGGACGATCGATTCGAGCGAGATATCGTTGTCGGCCATGCGTTTGGCGATCGCCGCGAACACGCCGATGCGGTCGTGCACGGTCAGGCGGATGAAGTAGCCGCCGGCATGGCTGCGCATCTGCGCTTTCTTGTAGGGTTTCAGTTCCTTCGCCGGCCGGCCGAATACCGGGCCATGCTGGAAGCCGGGCCGGCTCTTGGCGATGTCGGCGATGTCGCCGATGACGGCCGAGGCTGTGGCGTTGCCGCCGGCGCCGGGGCCGGAGAGCAGCAGTTCGCCCAGTATGTCGGTCTCGATCGCCACTGCATTGGTGACGCCATGCACCTGCGCGATGACCGAGGCCGTTGGCACCATGGTCGGGTGCACGCGCTGCTCGATGCCGCTTTCGGTGCGCTGCGCGACGCCGAGCAGCTTGATCCGGTAGCCGAGATCGCCGGCCGCGCGGATATCAGCCTGGGTGATGTTGGAAATGCCTTCCATATAGATGTCGTTGGCGGCGATCCTCGTGCCGAAGGCAAGGCTGGTCAGGATCGACAGCTTGTGCGCGGTGTCGTGGCCCTCGATGTCGAAGGTCGGATCGGCCTCGGCATAGCCCAGCCGTTGCGCGTCCTTCAGGCAAGCGTCGAACGAGATGCCCTCGGCCTCCATGCGGGTGAGGATATAGTTGCAGGTGCCGTTGAGAATGCCGAACACGCGGGTGACCGAATTGCCGGCCATCGCCTCGCGCATCGTCTTGATGACAGGAATACCGCCCGCCACCGCCGCCTCGTAGTTGAGCAGCACGCCACGCTTCTCGGCGATCTCGGCCAGCGCAACACCATGCTTGGCGAGCAGCGCCTTGTTGGCGGTGACGACATGATGGCCGGCTTCGAGCGCCGCCTTCACCGCGGCGCGCGCCGGTCCCTCGTCGCCGCCGATCAGTTCGACGAAAACATCGATATCGTCGGCCTGCGCCATCTTGACCGGATCGTCGAACCATTTCGCCGAACCGAGATCAACGCCGCGATCGCGTTTCCTGTCGCGCGCCGAGACCGCGGTGACGATGATATCGCGGCCGCACTGCCGGGTCAGTTCCGCCGCCTTGTCGCGCAGCACGCGCGCCACCGAAGCGCCAACCGTGCCAAGACCGGCAATTCCAACACGCAGTGCTTCAGCCATAGCCGGCGACGTCCTTCAGGTCAGATCGAAATTGTGTGCGGCAAGCCTACCGGTGTGCGGAAAGCGGCACCACGTTGTTGGGTTGCTTGGCGCTGGTCGACAGGAAGCGCTTGATGTTGCGCGCCGCCTGCCGGATCCGGTGCTCGTTCTCGACCAGCGCGATGCGCACGTGATCGTCGCCATGTTCGCCAAAGCCGACACCGGGCGCCACCGCCACGTCGGCGTGCTCGATGAGCAGCTTGGAGAATTCGAGCGAGCCGAGATGACGGAACGGCTCCGGAATCGGCGCCCAGGCGAACATCGAGGCCGCGGGCGCGGGAATGGCCCAGCCGGCCCGGCCGAAGGAATCGACCATCACGTCGCGACGCTTGTGGTAGATGTCGCGCACCTCGGCGATGTCGGCGCCGTCGCCGTTGAGCGCATGCGCGGCCGCCACCTGGATCGGCGTGAAGGCGCCGTAGTCGAGATAGGATTTCACCCGCGTCAGTGCCGAGATCAGCCGCTCGTTGCCAACGGCAAAGCCCATGCGCCAGCCGGGCATGGAAAAGGTCTTCGACATCGAGGTGAACTCGACGCAGACGTCGATCGCGCCCGGCACCTGCAGCACCGAGGGTGGCGGATTGCCGTCGAAATAGATCTCCGAATAGGCAAGGTCGGAAAGGATGATGATGTCGTTCTTCTTCGCGAACGCCACCACGTCCTTGTAGAAATCGAGCGAAGCGACCAGTGCCGTCGGGTTCGACGGATAGTTGAGGATCAGCGCCAGCGGCTTCGGGATCGAATGGCGAACACCGCGCTCGAGCGCCGGGATGAAGCCGTCATCAGGCTCCACCTGCAGCGAGCGGATGACGCCACCCGACATGATGAAGCCGAAAGCATGGATCGGATAGGTCGGATTGGGGCACAGGATCACGTCGCCCGGGGCGGTGATCGCCTGCGCCATGTTGGCGAAGCCCTCTTTCGAACCCAGCGTCGCCACCACTTGCGTGTCGGGATTGAGCTTCACGCCGAAGCGGCGGGCGTAGTAGTTGGCCTGGGCGCGACGCAGGCCCGGAATGCCCCGCGAAGAGGAATAACGATGGGTGCGCGGATCGCGCACGACCTCGCACAGTTTGTCGACGATCGCCTTGGGCGTCGGCAGGTCCGGATTGCCCATGCCGAGGTCGATGATGTCGGCGCCGCGCGAACGGGCGCTGGCCTTGAGCCGATTGACCTGCTCGAAGACGTAAGGCGGAAGCCGGCGGACCTTGTGAAATTCTTCCATGGCAGTTCCAGACATCACTTGGTGTTTGGGAGGGCGCGTTTGCGCGCGCCCTATATACTCATTTGCAGGTAGGGTCGAGGGCGGGGTCGCATTTGCCTTCGATCTGCTTCAGCGTTTCGCCGCCATGTTTTTTGGCCAGATCCTTGAGCGCCGCCTGATCGGTGACCTTGGGGCCGCCCCCTTTCGCGCCTTGCGCGTTCTCATCCGCCTTCAATTGCGCAAGCTTGGCGTTCCTCTCGGCTTCGGTGAACTGCGGCGCCGCCACTTGCGGCTTGATGTTCAGGTTTGGAAAGGTGCCGGTGTCCTTCGGCCCCATGCCCGCCGCGACGGGCTCCGGGCCGTTGGTGCTCGAACACCCGGCAGTCCCCAGAAGGATGATCGCCGCGCCGGTGCGCAAAAAACGTCCAGCGCCGAAAAAAACAGTCTCGCCAATATTAATCGTCATATTGTTTCCTTGGCAGCCGAGGTAGAGCGAGATTGGACCCGGTCGGATGTCCCATGTTAATATGTCAAGAAAACGCTTCGGGAGGAACCCCGCGAACCATGTCCAAGACACCCGATTCGGGCAAAGCGGAAGATGACGAGCCTTCGACCGTCGAGCAATATCTGGTGAAGGACCCGGAACGCTTTGCCCTGAACATGGCGCGCATGATCGAGCAGGCCGGCAAGGCTGCTTCCGCGTGGGCCGAGCCACGCGAAAAAGGCGAGGTGCGCGATAGCGTTGCCGAGCCGGTTGTCGACATGGTGAAGACCTTCTCCAAGCTCAGCGAATACTGGCTGTCCGATCCGCAGCGCGCACTGGAAGCGCAGACGCGGCTGTTCTCCGGCTACATGACTGTCTGGGCCAACGCCATTCAGCGCACCAGCAACGCCGCCGAGGGCACTGAAGACGCCGTCAAGCCGGAACGCGGCGACAAGCGCTTTCTCGACCCCGAATGGGGCCGCAACGCCTTCTTCGATTTTCTCAAGCAGGCCTATCTCGTCACCTCGCGCTGGGCGGCCGACCTGGTTGAGCACGCCGATGGCCTGGACGAGCACACCCGCCACAAGGCCGGCTTCTACGTCAAGCAGGTGTCCAACGCCATCTCGCCGTCGAATTTCATCCTGACCAACCCGGAATTGTTTCGCGAAACCGTAGCCTCGAACGGCGAAAACCTGGTACGCGGCATGAAGATGCTGGCCGAGGATATCGCCGCCGGCAAGGGCGATCTGAAGCTGCGCCAGGCCGACTATTCGCCCTTCGAGATCGGCAAGAACATCGCCACCACTCCCGGCAAGGTGGTTGGCCGCAGCGATGTCGCCGAGATCATCCAGTACGATCCCGCGACCGAGATGGTGCTCAAGCGGCCGCTGCTGATCTGCCCGCCATGGATCAACAAGTTCTACATCCTCGATCTCAATCCGCAGAAGTCCTTCATCCGCTGGGCGGTTGAACAGGGCCACACCGTGTTCGTCATCTCCTGGATCAACCCCGACGAGCGCCACGGCACCAAGAGCTGGGAAGCCTACATACGCGAAGGGCTGCAATACGGCCTCGACACGATCGAGAAGGCTACCGGCGAAAGGGACGTCAATGCGATCGGCTATTGCGTCGGCGGCACGCTGCTGGCGGCGGCACTGGCGCTGATGGCGCAGGAAGGCGACGACCGCATCAAGTCGGCCACCTTCTTCACCACGCAGGTCGACTTCACCCATGCCGGCGACCTCAAAGTCTTCGTCGACGAGGAACAGGTCGCGGCGGTGGAAAAGTCGATGAGCGAGAAGGGCTACCTCGACGGCACCAAGATGGCGACCGCCTTCAACATGCTGCGTTCGGGCGACCTGATCTGGCCCTATGTCGTCAACAACTATATGCGCGGCAAGGATCCCCTGCCCTTCGACCTGCTCTACTGGAATGCCGATTCGACCCGCATGGGCGCGGCCAACCACTCCTTTTATCTGCGCAACTGCTATCTCGAGAACAACCTTTCGCGCGGCACGATGGAACTGGCGGGCCACATGGTGTCGCTCGCCGACATCACCATTCCGGTCTACAACCTCGCCTCCAGGGAAGATCACATCGCGCCGGCGCTCTCCGTTTTCCTCGGCTCGAAATATTTCGGCGGCAAGGTCGACTACGTCATGGCCGGGTCCGGCCATATCGCCGGCGTCGTCAATCCGCCGGCATCCAAGAAGTATCAGTACTGGACCGGGGGGACGCCGGCGGGCGACTTCGGCCAGTGGATTGCCGCGGCCACCGAACATCCAGGATCCTGGTGGCCGCACTGGCAAGACTGGATCGAGGCCAAGGACAACACCCGCGTGCCCGCTCGAAAACCCGGCAAGCATATGAAAACCTTGGGGGATGCTCCCGGCACCTATGTGAAGGTGCGTGTGTAACGGACTGTAATGTCTGGTGAGTTGACGGGCCGGTAAAAGCGGGCGAAATGGTGTCGTCAACCTTCGAGCGGCCGTAATTCGGCAATCACGACAAAAATACTTCCAGGCTTGCGGATTTGACACAGGTCTCGTTTCCGGATCGGAGACAAAGGTACCTCGTCGCGACGTTTCAGGGCCGCGCCAAGGATATGCCGACCGGACATCGAGGGGGAATTTGGCTTTGAAATCAGCAGGATGGAGCCTCGCAAAGGGAGAACGCCGCGCCATCGTGGCAGCGCTTTGCTCCGTGCTTCTGGCTTCCTGCACCTCGGCCGGCGACCCGACAATGTCGGTTGGAATGCCGGGTTACAACGCTACCGCATCGGACATAAGCGCGGCCTCGAGCGCCAAGGCTGCCACCGTCAGCGATTCGTCGCAGATCACCACCGAGCAGACGACCGTGATGACGGCAAGCGATACGGCGCTTCCCGAGAAGGTCGCCTATGTACCAATAGCGAACCCCCAGGCCGCCTTTCCGCTGACCACTCCGGCGGGCGCCGAAACGATCGCGGGTAACACGCCGCAGTCGTTGCAGCAGCCGGCACAGACGGGGCGGGAGAACGACGCGGTTGCGCAACAGATTGCAGCCGCCGATGCAGGCGTGACCGCGCCAAAGCCCACAGCCGCGCCGGCGATGAACAATCCGGTCTACGTGACGGCTGGCGAGATGCCACAATCGCCCCAGGCCGAAGTACCCAAGAAAAGAGGCTTCTTGGCCTCGATGTTTGGCGCCACGCCCGCCTCGGCGACGCCGCTCATCAACACCAGGTCGGGTGAGCCGCCCGCAGTGCAGGCCAAGCCGGCGCCAGCACCGGCAAAGCCGATCATCACTCTGGCCTCGGCCAATTCCACGGCAAAGCCGGTGCAGCTGGCCTCGATCGGCGGCGAGACCGGCCACATCACTGGCAGCGATGCCCTGCCCGGCGTGCGCCAGACGGCCTTGTTCGAAATCAAGCGCAAATCCGGCCTCGACGACGAAAGCGACGTCGACCTCAATGAGGACGAGGGCACGGGCGCCGGCGCCTATCAGGTCGCGTCCGCCGCCGGCATGGCCCGGCTGGCGCCCAACGGATTGCTCAAGCAGAACGAGAGCGTCGACGTTGCGTGCCTGAAGCCCTCGCTGGTTCGAGTGTTGAAGACGATCGAGGGCCACTACGGCCGCAAGATGACGGTGACGTCAGGCTATCGCGACCCGGCCCGCAACCGGCGTGCCAACGGTGCCAAGAATTCGCTGCACATGTATTGCGCCGCCGCCGACATCCAGGTCCCCGGCGTTTCGAAATGGGAGCTGGCAAGCTATATCAGAAGCATGCCCGGCCGCGGCGGCGTCGGCACCTACTGCCACACCGAATCCGTGCACGTCGATGTCGGACCCGAGCGCGACTGGAACTGGCGTTGCCGCCGGCGCAGCGGCGGTGGCGACGGCTAACAGCACTTCGTCATCCCAGGGCGAAGCAGGAGCGAAGCTCCGTCGCGGAGCCCTTGGGATCCATGCCGTAACCTTGGCCGAGGAGTGCAGCCGAGCAGATACCGGCACCTTGCCGCGCCTAGGGAAATACCCGGTTTGACAGGCTGGAAAAAAGTTGTCCAAGGCGGCAACTGACGGGTTGCCGGTTGCACGCAACGCCAGTATAAGCCGCTTTCATCTGAGCGCGCCCATCGTCTAGCGGTCAGGACACCGCCCTTTCACGGCGGTAACAGGGGTTCGATTCCCCTTGGGCGTACCAATTAACCATCTGAATTCAATACGATTTTTGAGAGCTCGCCGAGGCTAGGGAATTTTCGTTGTCGAAATCGTTGTTTCGAGATCGCTCAGCCCGTGCTCGATTCGACTCTCAGTTTCGGAAAGATCGAACTATCAGTCGAAGCGGAAGCCGAATAACCCGCCGGTTTCAGTTTCGTCGGACAGCCGCGTTTTTACCACGACGGCGTCTCGATCGATTTCAGCTGGCAGTGGTAGGCTGTCAAAAATGTCTGAGTTCATCGTGACGATATATTGAAGATGGTCCCCGATCGTCGCTCGAGCTCCCAACAGCAGGGCACGCGCTATCTGGCGGGCATCCACACCATCAAACAAATGGCTGTCATGAAAAAGGAAGCGCGGTCCGCCGAACCGCTCGGTCGCCAAGCGTAGGAGCGCGAGGTCGAAGCAAAAGATTTCGACATTTGAAATGCCACCGCCCCGATCACCTTCGATCGATATACGAAACTCAGGTCCATTTTCTGTGGCCTCTACAATGAACCGCCCGACGCGGTCATCGTAAAGTTCGCTAATCGCATCGGCGATCAGCAATATCGCTTTGTCTAATGCCGGCTTTCTCTGCTGATGGTCCTCCTGAAGGCGCCGCTTCAAGTTGACACGATCGATGTCTAGCTGAGTAGACTCGCCTTCCAAGACCTCGGCGGCCTTATATCGCTCGCGAAGCGAGGCTGCAGACGCATCCAGGTCGGACAGTTCGCGCTGTAAGGTCAAGAAGTCGTCTAGCGCTCCGCGTCCTTCCAGTGTCCTGAGGATATTGCTCCGCTCCAAATCGAGACTGGCAAGTCTCGCCTCATTCTCGGTCAAGCGGAGCCTAGTTTCAGCAATCTCTTGTTGCAGATGCGCACGTCGGTTTGAAATGATCGAGTCATAGAACCTATTGACCTCATCAAAACGCCGCAGAGCCACCCCAGGTAGTTCTATGCCACTAGCCGCATAAAGCTTTTGCAGGTCAGCGGGATCGGGAGGGCTTTCAAACGCAAGCGCGCGTTCGAGGTGTTCTCGGGTTTCATGGAGGCTAACGGCCTCGCGGCCGATCCCTTGCATATCGCTTTTTACCTTGGCAGCTCGTCGAGAAAGATCGCGGTAGGAGTCCAATACCTCGAAGTTAGCGAGTTGAGACCGAAGCTTTTCAGCTTTGGTTTCTGCGATAGTCAGTTGAGGACGAAGCTCGGCCACCGTGCCTAAGATTCCGCCGAACGCACCATTTCTGGATGCCTTTTTCAGCTCTTCCAACGTACGTTCGCGTAGTCTTACAGCTTGAAACTCGGCCGGAATTTTCCAATCGAGGCCAAGAAGGTATGAGAGGTTTACCTGCCAGTCGCCGCGCTGTTGCTGCTCCGCTTGACGTTCGGGGTAGAGGAACGCTCCCGAGCTGCGGCGTCGCGAAAAATAGGCGAAGAGAGACCGGAAGCTCGGCGATCCTGCGTCTTCGAAGATTGTTCCGCGAACGTCGGCAGGCATCCCGAAAAGCGCGTGACCAAGAAAGACACGCCAATTTGTGTTGCTGATATATGCCCGCCCGCTAGTCTTGTCGATCTTAGTGGGAAAGTGGAAATCGTTCTCGATGCCCTGAAGTACGAATATCTTCGCGGGATCTGCTCCACTGCGCTCGACTCTGTACCCCTTCCCCAAAATCTTGAACGAACCAGTGAAGCTGTGGCCGACCAGGGCTTTAGTCCGAAAAAGCGAATCCTTATCGCAATTTGAACCGGTTAAGAAATGGATGATCTCCAACAAACTTGTTTTGCCGGCGCTGTTGCGTGTCTGCTTCTCGGTTGCATCAGGCCGAGTGTCAGCAAGGACAACATTGAGCCCGGAGTGAAACCGAACTGTCTTGAACGTCGGCAGCGAGCTTTCGATTGTTTCGATCATGATGGTGAGCTCGCTCGTATCGCGCCTTCCGCAAATTCGATTGCGGCAACCGTGTAGAGGAATGTCAGCGCCAATATGAACCAGTCGAATGATAAGGATGCAGCGGCCGGTCCCCGTGCATATCGAACCCGTTCCCATATTTCCGAGACTGTGCAATCGTCAGTCAGCTGGGAAAGGATTTCTGCCCCCACTCCCAGGAGAGCCCGTTCGTACTGCAAGTGCTTTCCGGGAAGGATCATGGGAGCACTTTCGAGGGATCATCTTCGAAAATGTCGCAACTCTCAAATAGGAATGCGAGTAGCGCCTGCGCTGCCACTTGGCGAGCCGGCGTTACTGTTCCGATTCCAGTAACGAATTCATAGAGCGATAGCATAATCGCGCTCGCTGGCAACTTCTGCGCTTTCACATATTGGTAGCGGACTCGCAAGGCTTGAGCGATGCGCTCTCCGATAAGGGGATCAGGATGCCGGGACAAATACTGACTGACCAAATGTGCATTTTGCCAACCGCTTGCGATCATGGAACGCCAGTGGCTCGGAAGCTTATTGAACTCCAACTTGTCCGGCGGGACGGGGCGGATCGCCGTCACGTCAAACGGTGTATCGTCAGCCGCAACCGCCACGTTCGTTACTAGGGCTCGCAGATCCGCAGCTTGGAGATTTTGAGCATCTTCGCTCGTCGCTGCGATCCCCAGAAGATCCTCGATGCTGCTAAGGTCCATGGTGAAGATACGCTGCTCAAATCCTTCAATGCCTATGAACCCAAATCCCAACGTCGGATTGGCAGTCTTCAACTCATCGAGCCTCTCTACGGCTTCGATCGGCAGACCGTCCACGAGATTGTGGACCATATGCCACTCTTTCATGATCTTAGGAACGCCGACGAGTGCCTTGGCGAAGTCATCCGCCATCTTACCAATCAGATAGGTGACCTTTCCCGAATCGGCATTCAATGCGCCGTAGCATTGGAAGACATGACCGACCGGCTGAAGGTAACCATCGCAACCCTTATCTCCGAGCACGCCGAACGCACGTAAACGAACAAAATCAGACCCATATGCCTTTGACATCATAGAAGAAAAGAAGTCCTGAAATGCGTCGCCGCTACTTTTGCGCAGCTTCAATTCGAGAGAAATTCGCCACCAAAATCTCTGACCTGGAGTCATGCTGAAGCTTATCCCAATCGGAGACCGGGTGTTGGATGATTCAACGACCTCATCTTCCCAGCCTCGAGAATTTCGGATTATGCCTTCGACGGCCTCAAAACGCGGGGACTGATCGCATCGAACACCTGCTGAGCGTCGAACGCGCCGAAGTTGTTTTGGCCTGTCAGGTTGCCGACCTTGATCATGACGTCCTGGCCAGGCTTGATAATCTGGTAGGTGGCGCCGGGCGTGTAGGTCGAATACGCCGTGTTGCCGATGACGTTCGTTTGCATCATACCGGGCGTCTGACCGAACTCTTGGCGGCTGGCGTCTTGGCCACCAATGATGACGAAGTGGGTATGGCCGCTCTGTAGCGTTGTCTCGGCAGCTTTCAACAGGACATAATCTTGGACCATCGTCTGATCGGTGTAGCCATTACCGCGGGCCGAAATGCGATAGACATCGCCGCCGATCGGAGCCGCGGTGACACCGCCGGTAAATCCCATCTCCTGATATGGCGTTTGACAACCGACTAGTGCCAGCATGAACGTGCCGGCCATCAACAATCTCAACTTCATCCCCAAGCCCCTCCCCAAGGCCTTCCCGTCGCGATCTAACGACTATTGCTTGGCTTCCACAAGGGCTGGTCTAGCAGAACTAATAGAAGCGCATGCTAATAATGCAGTGCAAAGACAATGAAATGCATTGACCGAAAGTACACGAAGGCAGGAACTTAGCGCGCCCAATGCGAACTTAACTCTGGGGGATAAGCGATGGTAACCTACCAAACGGAGCCGAGTAGCAGTACCAGCGGGCTTGCCGGCGCAATGCTCACCCTTGCGATCGGACTGGTAATGACTTTCGCGGCCGGTCTGTGGGTTTCGCAGATACCGCAGACGCGGGGTGAACTGATTTCGGAGCTTGCCGAGACCAATGGTGTAATTGAAAGCCTGACGACCCAAGTTCAGCAGGCCAACGCGCAAACTGACGAGATCATCGCCAGCCTCACCACGGTAAGCAAGCAAATTCAGGATTCCACCGTCGACGAGAAAACGAAAAACGCACTTCTAGGCTCGCTCAATGAAGCCTCTGCCAAACTCCTTGGCATGAGATCCGGCTCGGACTTGGTGCTTCAAAGATTTGATCTGACTTCGATCGAGACACCCAGATTCTCGCTGATCAGCCAGGCGGAGGCTGCGCCGCGGAAGAAAGCCCCGAAGCAGCTTCCCGATCCCTGGTATTTCAGGCCGGCTTATCGGATCTATATCGTTGGCGCGCTGGGGCTTTTCGCCGGCGGCATCTTCCTCGTTTTGTACGTCATCAGCAAAGATGCAACCAAGCTGAAGTTTTATCAAACCTGCCTCAAGGGCATCGGGACCTTTCTAGGTGGATTAGCCAGCGGCGGCGTATTGGTGTCCTAGCGTGAAATCGGAAAAGGCACGGCGCTCCACCAAGGCGCACTATGAATGACATACGCGCGACACTACTGCTGTCGCTGCAGCGTGCTCTGCTTAACGCCGTCCCACTCAACCTTCGAGCGGTTAGCTGCGATTGGGAAGGAACAGATATCAAGCTTCGCTTCGTGTTCGACGGCGAAGTCTCCGATGCGAACTTTGACGAAGTGCAGATCGTGGGAGCCGAGGTGATCGCCGACTTCCCGGCGCCATGGACCATCAGCGAGGATGTTGTTCGCCTTGATTACCCTGCCGACACGCGCCCCGGCTCGCTTGCGCATTGGGCGTACATGCGCAAGGAGGACGCCAAATGGGAAAGACCGATAGAGCAATAGTTCCAATGGCATACGGAAAAGCGACATACGAAATATAGATTGAATAATATTCCTCTTATCTGAACAGAATAACAACATAGACACAGATTCTATCCATATTATATTGACCACAACACCGTAATGGCCTATTGTCCGACGAAGAAATCGAGAAACGGATTGGCTGGATTGGCCTGAAGCACCCCCGACTAGCGCCCTTGCGCTAACTGGAAAGGCCAATCGATGTCCATTCAAGCGCAAGCTACGCGTGCGTCGCGTTCGACCAAATCTTCACTTCGCCAGAAGTCCGAAATCCCTTGGCGCCAACGCCCTTGGTTGCCGCTGACGCTGGCCGCCGATCTCCTGGGTGTTTCGTCGACCAGCTTGTACCGACTCGAGGCCGAGGGCCAACTTTGCTTCCGGCGGTTCGTTGGGCGCACAGTCGTCATGGTGGCGTCGATCCTGCCCCTCATCGACGGTGTCGAAGAATGGACTCCATCAAAGCGAGGTGCGGCCGCTCGTCAGCAGCGCACCGAACGGCTGCGCGCCGAGGCACAATCATGAGCCGCGCCGCTCGCACAGAGACTGCCGTACAGCCGGCAGTCTTCACCATTCCTGAGCTTGCGGACTATTTTCGGATATCCCGTGCGGGTGTGTGGCGCCTGCTGCAGGACAACCGTCTGCCGAAGACGAAGATCGGCGGCCGAACACTGATCCGCCGGGTCGACGCTGATTCCTTCCTGGCCCGGTGCGTTGAGGTGACGTCGTGACCGAAAGACGTCACAAAGATGCGTCGTTTGCCAGCCCCCACCCCGACAGCTGCCTGGCATTTTTACTGGCCGGCGCCAACCTCTTGGCGACCGACCTAGGTGTCGAACTCTACTGGCCGCCATTCGAGATACAGGAGAGCACACCGCCGCAAGTGGCCGCCTGGATGCGGCGCGTGAACCCGTTGCTGACGTACGTCGAGACCGAGTTTCGCGAGTACATCATCAACGATCTTCGAGCGGCCGGCATGTCCGAAAGCAGACTGGCCGCGCCCCGCCCCGCCGAGGTCGAAGCCTACATCGAGCGCCGGCTGCGGGAACTTCGGTTGGCCGAAATGGCTGTCGAGCAGAAACTGCTCCCCGGCAGAACCCAGTACCGCGATCAATTCAAGTCAGCAGCCAGGGTCATTGCAGGCGTCGTATCAGTCACACCGCTTGGCCGAAGCGAGAGCGATCGGTTCAACCGCGTGGCTGCGATACTCAATCGCGATGCGCCAAAGGGCCTCACAAGCGCCCTCACCGGCCACCATATCCGCCGGGCGGATGCACGGTATCGGGCCGATCTACTCGAGGTGGTCAACGCGGGGATCAGGCGAAACAGCATCATCAGCACCGACCTCCTTTTGAGGGCGGAAATGATCGGGGTGACCAGCACAGTTCGCGGCCTCCTAGCCTTGTGGGAGGCAGCCAAAAAGCATCCGCGTTTCGGTCGTCTGAAGGGCAGCGAGCTCGCTGGGAGGATCCGCGCGGAAGATGACTTCTCCCAGCGGTTCACCCGAGCTCTCGAACTGACGGCACGCCAAACCGCAGCCTGAGTTGTGCGATCGGCGCTCTAAAATCGGCGCTGTTTTCGCACGCGCCTGGCTCGCATCATCATTTGCCCAACACGAGGATGACGACCATGAAATTATCAAGAGAAAACGCGCCCCCAGAATATCTGACCATCCCAGAAGCCGCGGCGATTTCGCAAAGGTCAGCAAGCTGGATTCGGAACTGGATTTCGTGCGGACAGCTCACGGCATGGCGCATTGGTGCTCGGAACAGAATGCATGTGCTGCGCTCGGACGTGGAATTTCTGATCAGCCAGCGGCGGCCGAAACCGAAGTCGCCGAGCTCCTATCTGCGGCTCGTCGTCGACAATACACGAAACTGAAAAACGAAGACCGGCCGCCCCGTTGCAGGGGGCGAACCGGTCGAAATTTGTTACGGGAACGAAATGACTTTAGCAGAAAAGATCCCGGTCGGGCAAGCGGTGGCGTTCGGCGATTTGCTCGCGAAGACGCCGCAGATGTCTGCCTCCGCGGCGGAAGCAATTTCGTTCCTCAAGATTTTGGACCCGACGGGGCGCCACAACCTCGTCGCGTTCGATCCGGCCCGTGATCACGGGGCACCACTGGAGGGACGAACCTTCGCGCCGACCGATTGGAGCGGCATTGCTGCCTTCGTCGACAAGCATTGCGGGATCAACAACGTCTATTTCAGTGCGAACGAGCCCGCCGCAAGCGCCCCGAATGATAAGCTGCGGAAAGAGCATATCGGAAAGATCCGAGCTGTTTACGCCGACGTCGACCCGGCTTCGGGCGTGGATCTGTCCAAAGCCCGCGACGCCCTAGCCGCCCAAGCGAAGAGCTTGGCGGCCGGCACCATCCCGCCGACGGTCATCATCGATTCCGGCGGAGGTTTTCAGTACCTTTGGCGCCTTGTCGACAAGCTTGATCCAAAGACATTCCAGCCGTGGGCAGAAAGCCAGGGCCGCGCCCTTGCTCAGGAACTAGGCGGAGACGCCGTTCAGAATATCGACCGCATCCTGCGTCTCCCCGGCACCGAAAACCTTCCGACGCCGAGCAAGATCGCCAAGGGGCGCATCAAACGTAAGGCAAAAGTCGTCAGCGCTGACCCAGGGCGCCAATACCCGCCGACAACGTTGTCGAACGCCGTGGCGCCGGTGTTGCTGTCCCTAGCCACAGATGATTCCGATCGGCATATCTTTGCCGCGCGGCTGGCGATCGACATCAATGATGTCCAATCCCATTCGTCGCTCGATGACTTGCCGGCCGAACTTCAGACCAGATTTGCAAGGGCGCTAGCCGATCATCCTGGACTTCAGCAGCTTTGGGCCGGCGATCGTTCAGCTCGCATCGGCGATGCCAACGACGACAGCAGCTCGGCCTGGCGGATGAGCCTGGCGATCCGGCTGAGCGGGATCGAAGGCTTCAACGCACACGACTATGCGCGGCTGGTATATGTATGGCCTCACCTCGCCGACGATCAGCATAAGATGGACGAGCGCCAGCTGTCGAAGGATTGGGGCAAATTCGGCGCGCCGAACGTCGAAGCGCGCCGCCAGCTTATCGAGAAGTTCTTTGACGCAGAGGACCCCGGCTCCCTATTCGGCGAACAGCCTAGCGATGCGCCGTCCGTTGAAATGTACCGGACGCTGTCGATCGCAGATATGCTTTCAATGCCAGATCCCCAATTTGTGGTCGACCGGCATCTGCCTGAGCGCAGCCTAGGGTTCCTGTACGGAGCGCCGGGGGCCAAGAAATCCTTCATTGCGCTGGACTGGGCACTGCATCTCGCATTCGGCAAGAACGACTGGCACGGCGACCCGATCAAAACGAAGCCAGACGGCGTTGTGCTATTCCTGGCCGGCGAAGGCGCTGCCGGCATGAAGGTTCGGGCAAGAGCTTGGATGCAGCAGCATCAGATCCCGCAGCGCGAACAGAACGCCGGCCGATTTCACCTCATTCCGCAAAGCGTCGAGTTGATGAAGCCGGAGAACGTCCGAAAGCTGGCTAACACGCTGCGACTGGGTCTAGGGAAGCCCGTGATTGCGATCATCGTCGACACCGTCTCGAGGGCGATGCCTGGCGCGGATGAGAACATGCAAAAGGACATGTCGCTGTTCGTGCGAGCCTGCGACACCTTGAAAGACGAATTCGATTGCCTGGTGCTAGGCGTGCATCATGCAGGCAAGAAGGGTGATATGCGCGGCTCGACGGTGCTCCTGGGCGCGGGCGACTTTGTCTTCAGGATGGAATGCGACCGAGGCCGGTTGGCCGGGCACCTGCATTGCGAAAAAATGAAGGATGCTCCGGATGGCTGGAGCAACGCTTACCGGTTTGACGTCGTCAATGTCGGCGTCGACGGAGCGGGAAAGGTACTTTCTTCGCTGGTCCCATCCCGTTCGGGCCAAGTTGAAACGGACGCCACGCCGGAACTGACAGCGCGGATATTCGCCGCCATGCAGGCCGCCTGGGATGCCGGCGCCCCTTGGGCGAAGTCGAACCACAAGACTGGCGATCGGTGGGCCGTCCGACAAATCGTCACAGGCTTTGGGATCGCAGCGGATCAGGCCGAACGACTTCTCGATCTCTGGGAGCGCACCGGTGAAATCATGGAAGAAACCTTCGACAAGAAGAGCAAGCGCAAAGGCTATCGCGTCGCCGACGCGGAGCAAGACAGCGAGGGAACCGACGGTGTTTTTGAATAGGCCGAACGCAAGCGCCTCCGCTGCAGGCTCCCATTCGATGGACAATTTGTCTGTGAAGCACCCTCACGCATTGGCGGAAATGCGGCGGAAATGGTCCTCGCGGAAATGCCGCGGAAATAGGCGGAAAAGCGGAAATGCGACATCTAAGGCATTGAAATCGTTGGCGGAAATACTTTGCGGAAATGGTGGCGGAAATGGTAGGGTGTTTTGCGGAAATACCCGACCTAAGTCATTGATTTCATTGATGGCGGAAATGCCGCGGAATTCCCTTAAGGGGGATCGGCGGCTGCGCACCGCCCGCCCGCTCGGCTTCGCCGCCTCCCCCTCGATTAAGGCCCAAGGCAATTTGGGAATGCAAAGACAAGTTGTCCGACCGGCATGCAGAACGACAGTCATTGATGGGAATTGGGAGGTCGGCTCGGCGATACCTCATCAACCCCTTTTAGGAAATCGGCTGTGAGACGCCCCGGCCCGCACAAAGTGCCCGGTGGGTGGCGAGGCAGCTCAGCGCAGGTTGCCGTCGCCCGCGCAGCGATCATCCGTTGGAACCGCGCCCGCCATCTGCAACCCAAATGCGGTGCTGCCAGGAAGCGCGACGGCGAACCTTGCCTAAACCTCGCGATGGCCAACGGGCGTTGCTGCAAACACGGCGGCAAAACTCCCAAGGGCGACGACTGGCACCGGCCGGCATACCCCGCTCGCGGTTCGCCCAACTCGCCAGCAAGGCTGAACCACAAGCTGAACAATCTGCAACGCGCCGCGGCGAAGCGAGCAAAGCGCGTAGCGCGCATGTCTCCTGACGAGCGACTAGCCCACGAGCAATGGCAGCGAGATCACAAGCCTGGCAGCGCAGGCGAACGTGAGCGACGACGCGGCGAGCGGCACCAGGCCAAGCAAGCGCATGGGGTACTATCGACCGCGCCGGTGGCGCCCTCGCCCGAAGTCCAGGCATTCCAAGCGCGCATCGACGAATTGAAAGCCGAGCTTCTACGGCGACAGATTGAACGCGGCGAAGGGGTATTTGGATGACCGAAATGGAAAACGATGTCGAAGACGGCGAGGACGATCGGCGGCGAGCCGACATCATTCGTCGCGCCCGGGTCGAAGGTATTGAGGTGGCCTATGAAACCGCCTTGGCGGTATGCAGGGACGAGAAGGCGCCTGCGCAGGCGAAGGCATCAGCGCAACGGACGTTGATGCAGATCGGAGGGCTGCTTGATCGAACTGAGCGTCAGGCCGAGCAGGAGAAGCCAGCGCACGAGATGACGCCGGAAGAACTTAGTCGAGCGGTGAATCGCTTGACGCGCTCGCAGCGTGCGAAATCTGAAATCGACGGCGGCGTCTTCGATTAGGCGGCGGCAAGTGCCCGGTATACCGATCGCTCACTGATGCCGAGTTCGTGCGCGATGGCCGTCCGCATCTTGCCATTTCGGGCAAGCTCGCGAATTTTCTCGGCCTGGCTCATCGCCTTGGGCTTTCGGCCGGTATATTTGCCCTCTGCCTTCGCTTTTTCGATACCCGCACGTTGCCTTTCCAGCATCATCTGGCGCTCGAACTCTGCAAAGGCCGCGAACATCGCCAGTTGCAGCTTTCCGGTCGCGGAGCGTGTGTTTATCGTCTCGCCTGCAAAATCCAGGATCCGAAGTCCCACGCCACGTCTTTCCAGCTCGTCGACTACCGCTAGAAGGTTGCGGAGATCGCGCGCCAAGCGGTCCATCTTCGTGACAATTAACACGTCGTCCTGGCGCAGAAATCGAAGCGCTTCGTCCAGCTTCTCGCGCTGCTTAGCGCCAGACGCATGCTCGCTAAATATTTTCTCGCAACCTGCAGCCTTCAGGGTGGCCACTTGGTCTTCCAATCCTGCGGTCTGATCGGCTGTTGACGTTCGAGCGTAACCGGTGAGCATAGCTTGTATTCCCTGCCAATAGGTTCTAGAGGCTACGATACTGCACCTGCCAAAATGAAAATGCAAGCTATTGGCATGCGAATTTGGCACGAAACCTGACACACTCATTCGGCTGCCTAAACCTTGCCCCAGTGTCAGGTCGGTCACTTGGGCCTGTTCGAGATCAGGTTCACGGCGTCACGCAAATCGTCCGGTTGATACTTCGCATAAACTCGCTCGATCATAGGTAGGGAGTTGCCCAAAATCTTGCTGATTTTGAACAGCGGCACACCCCTTCGCGCCATCATCGTTGCGGCAGTGTGACGAAAAACGTGGGGTGAAATTCCGGTCGCTTTTGGTTTCTGGCCAAATCTAGCTCGCTTGCTGTCGTCAGCGAACCCGGCCTCAATGGCGACATGCTGAAGCAGCGCCCAACATTTTCCCTTGTTATCCAGCACCAAGTCGTTGATCCGCTCGGCGTAAGCACGCTCGAGCACTGGCAACAAAACATCCGAGATCGGGACCGTCGCACGCCGTTTCTTGGTCTTTTTTCGGCCAGGCACGTCTAGCTCGATCACACGAATTTCGAAATCTACGCGATCCCAAGTCAGATCGAGTAAAGCCTGCTGCCGGCCAGCGGTTTCCAAAGCCAAAGCGATGAATCGCTCTATGCGAGAAAGGCGGTTCGCCGTTGGTCCGCCCTGGCGTATTCGCATCTCATAGGCAGCGTCTTTCAAGCGCTTAATCTCATCTTCCCGCAACCAACGTTGTCGTGGCTCCCCGGGCTCGGGGAGCTCCAGCTTTCTGACGAAAGACAATGGGACGAATTCGCGATTTGCGCAGAATTTTAAAGCTGCACAAATATACGCCAGCTCTTTCAGAACTGTCGGAGACTTAACTTTTCGCCCAAGGGCGCCGGACATTCGCTTTTCGGTGTAGTCGTCGGCCTTCGCTTGCGTCAAGTCGGAAGCGGGCAGCTTGCCAAAGTACGGTTCGAGCTGCCTCCACGCCTGTTTCGCGGTGTCGGACGAAATCAGCTTGGGTACGACGTGCCGCTGGAAATAGATGCTCCAGACTTCTCCCAAGGGCGGGACGGCCGGCGGTGCCGCAGGTCGGACGGTGAGCGGCGCCGCTCGTGGCTTGCCGGCCAAGAGGTAGGAGTTCAACGCCCGTTTGGCCTGGTTTAAATCCCGCGTACGCGTCGTGACCCGTTTACCGATCCGGTCTTCCGTCCAGTGAACGTAAAACACTCCGTTCGCGGCCTGCTTGAGGTAGGGAGCTGATTTCACCATAGGCGCAGACCTGCTGCCAATTGCACGTCGGGCTCAATAGCCCCCTCGCTTGCCAGAATCAAGTATACGTGCGTGTGCGTCAAATATGACGTGCGACGAAATTGACTATATCGCCAGCTAAACGGCAATTGACTTTGGCTCAACGGTTAACTATACTTTGAATACGGCCTGAAACGCCGCTTAACAAGCTATCTCCACTAGGATAGTGCACATAGTCCCGGGGCTGCGCGCGAATGTCCAAGGCGTCGCCCAAAGGCGCGCAGGGCCGAGCTTGTTCGGCCGTTTCACCCCGGGGCCAAATCCGTCTGAAACGCGGAAGGTGAACAAGCAAATGGCGCTCATTATCGACTTTATGACTGAAGAAGTGGCCGATCTGAATCGGCTCGACAATGAAGAACTTGCCCACACATGCGGGAGGTCAAACATGGAAACTGACTGGCATTTTCGTACAGATCCCTCCCACCACAAAGGTATGGTGATCCTTTCGATTTTGACGACTTTGGAGGGCGCCGACGAAGTCGAGAGCGCTTTTCACAGCGCGCTCGCGCGCCAGTATCGCGCATACGATCTAGTTTCCGACGCTCGGACATGACGACCCGGAGGGCGCTCCGGCGCCCTCCATCTCCCGCCCCTGGTGGGTTGAATCCTACTGCCCGGCGCGTGAGCAGCGGCATTCGCGCAGCGCACGGCTCGACGATCGGCCCTCGATATGGCCCGCCTCCGCCCCGGCTGCCACCCTGCCGCCAGCGCGGCGGTCACCCCCCTGGACACCCCAACGTGATAGCGCCAGACGCCGTCGGACAGCGCGAGGAATTTTGGCCGAATTGAAACTTTTGATCCGCCGCCAACGCCAAACCCACCCTCGCCGCATCGCCGATCTGTGCGATTAGGCCGTCTCGAAATCCTGTAGTTTCGCACGCGCTCTTCCCTCACTGTCAGTGCAGAAAGGGCGCCCCAATGGACAACCATATCGCCGAGCATGACTATTCGATCCCGAACGCCGATCAGGCTTTCGACGGCAACCCGCCTTCTCGCGAAGAAGACGAGCACCACGAAGAGGTCGCCAACCTTATCTTCCAGTTCAACAAGCTCGCCCTGCCACACGTGGATCTGCTGTTCGAAGGGCGGTACACCCTGGGCCTTTTCGATAGCCGGAAATCGAAGCTGGACCTCCATGAGGACGATCAGAACCAAATGGTAGCCGCGGTGGCGCGAGCGCTAAACGCCTTTGAAGCAAGTGCAGTCGGTTGGCGGCTTCGATACCTCCGCAAAGGCTTCCAAGGGATTATCGCCGAGGTTCTGTGGTGGGCCAATGTCGACGACTATCGAGAAACGGTTACTCGCGATGAGCGACTCGATCACCAAGCGTATTTCCAGTGCCTGCGAAATGAAATTCGCACCGCAGACCTCGTCCTTTTCATCCGGCAGCGTCGTGCTGCCAAGACCGTAAAGGCGCTGAAGGCCATGGCGAAGAACGTCGCGAGGCGCGCGGCATGACGCTGGCGTCGAGCATCAGGTTTTGCTATCATTTGCCCACTCGAATATCTGCGGACTCGAGTGACCGCTCCCGCCGCCAGGCAGACGCCCGGCAAGTTCTCAACGAACCTCCCAATATCGCGCAGCATCTGCGCCGAGGTTCTTGAAAATCGGAGCGCGCTTTGACCCCCATCGATCATGAAATCTCGTCTGCAGCCATCGCAAAGCAGCGCGTTGAAAACGCCATTTCGTGCTTGCAACTCACGGAGCAAAACAGGTTCGCGCCGGAATACCTCGCGAGCGTGGCATTGAATGAAATTTTCATGGCCGCCGCTGGCGCGAACCTTCCTGCCGTCGCGCCGGAAGCGTCGTTGACCGCGAGCAAGATGCTACGCGATTGCTGCCCGGTCGTTGACGCATCGGTGGGCCGAGAACTTTCTTCCGAACGGCTGTATCTTCTGATGGGAACGGCAGCGGGCCTGCTCACACTGTCCGACGATCCCTTCCGTGCCGACCGCCTCGCGTACACCGGCATTCTCGCGGCACAACTAGGCGTCATCCATCATCAGCGCTGCCTCAACGAGCGCGGAAACCCGCTGCTTCGCGATGCACGCATGCGCCACGCCTGGGCAGCGCCCCGCGACCCTGACGGCTTGGAACAATAGGAGAGCCCGCCATGCCGATCCGCTCAACAAATGGCTATTTCAACTCGCCCCAATTTGCTGCCGCCGCGAGCAATCTCACGGCCTTGTTCGAACCGCCGAGTGGCGCGGATGCTGCCGGATGGGCCGACGCGAACGCCAAGAAGGCCGCCGCCTCGCGCATTCAGCAATTGTTCGATTACCGGAACGATCCGAATTTCAATCAGCAGTCCTTCGACCGCGGCAATATCGCTGTCGGCAACTACGCTCCGACGTCATCGTACCAGGCGCAGGACCAGAACGACGCCACGAGGCGACGCGGCGATGACATTACTGCGTCCACTTCGCGCGCCAACAACACGGACGACAACGCTCGCGCGCTCGAGGTTGGCCGCATTGGTGGCCTAGCTAATCTATATCGCCCGCTCGACCAAGGTCAGGTCCGGCCCGAACTTCTGCCCGAAGCCGCGCAACATTTCGGTATCACCTCCGCGCCGCAAGTCGCCGGCGCCCCGAAGCCGCTGTCCGAATCTGAAGTCCAAGGCAACTTGGTCCAGCAGATGCGCGACGCCGGCCTGATCGACGACAATATGGTGGTTGATCGCTATGTCGGAGACAAGACACCGGTCGAAGCGGTCGGCCCCGACGGCAAGCCCCGGTACATGTCGCCGGGCGCTGCTGTACGAGCCGGCGCAGCCCCGTACGACGCTCCGAAGGGCGCCGGCATGACCACGACGCTGCCCGATGGCACTATCATTCAGATGGGTGGGTCTGGCGGCAAGCCAACTGATGCGCAATTAAAAAGCGCCTATGCCGGTACGATGTCCACGGCGCCGACGATTGATCTCTTGCGGGCTTACGACACCGGCGCGCTGCCGAGCGGCTTCGATTACCAGTTGAACAACGCACGGAAGCTTGCGCCCGACGCGCTGCAGCCAGCCATCGTGGGCGGCATCTCCGACCCAGGCCAGATTTTCTACCAGAACTTGTCGACCGTTCTCCCCTATCAGCTCATGGCGCAGTCGGGCCAAGCCGTCACCGAACAGGAATACACGCGCAAAATGCGCGAACTGGTCCCGGTGCCGGGTGAGAGCAAGGAAGTTACGGCGGCCAAGCGCCGCACGCTCGAGACGTATCTGCAGGCTGTTGCCAGCTACGCTGGCGCAAACGGCAAGCCAATTTATGATGCGCTTGAACAGTATCGCTCCGGCAGCGCACCGCCGCCCAGCACCTCCGGCGCAGCTACCGCCCCGCCCGCTTCAACTGGCGTCCCTTCGCAAAAGGCCGTGGACTTCCTGAAAGCGAATCCTTCCGCCGCAGAGCAGTTCGACGCGAAATATGGGGCCGGCGCTTCAGCGCGCGTGCTCGGAGGGCAATAAACGTGGCCAACATCTTCGACCAATTCGACGAGCCGACGCCCCTCCCGGGATCGCCGCTGCTGCGGCCGTTCAAGCCCGACGAAAAGCGGCCGAATGCCGATGGGTCGTACTCGACCGAAATCAGCACCACATGGCAGCAGCCCGACGGGCAATGGGTCAACATCCCGTCGCTCTGGATGAGCCCGCAGGGGCCGAAGCAGTTCGATGCCGGCGACGAAGACGGCATCAACACGGCCGCCAAGAATTTTGAGCAGATCAACGGGCCGACGTTCAAGCGGTTTCCGGATCTGGCTTCTGCTGAAGCAGCTGCGAAGCTTCGCTCTTCCGAAGGCGGCGCCGCGGCGCCGGCCGGAAACGTCTTTGATCAGTTCGACGAGCCAGCCGCGGCCAAATCCGAAACATCGGCGATCGCCGACATGGGCGCGTCCTTCGTTGCCGGCGTTCCGCGCGGCGCGATTGAAACCGCAATGAGCCCGATCACCCTGAACCGCCTTTCCAACGACGCCGCGGGCTGGGTCTTTGACAAAGCCGAAGGTCCTGTTCGCTCCGCGCTCGGTATGGATCCGGCAACGCCTGGACCGGAGCGCGATCATTTTAAGGATATGCTTTTCAGCCCAATCACGGGCTTGGTCAATTCCGCGCTCGGCGCGGTCACCGGCAAAGAGGCCGACGTCCGCAGCGGGGTTTACGACGCGCAGAACAAGGCGCGCGAAGTCATGGACGCCACGCTATACAAGCCTAAGACCACGGCCGGAAAGGTCATGGGAACGATCGGCGAATTTGTCGCTCCCGGCGGCCTTCCGAGCAAGATGGCTCGAGAGGCGCCCAATTTGTTGAGCAAGGTCGGCCGCTATGCGGAAGAATCGCTCGGCAATGTCGTCGCGCCCGCGGTTACGTCAGAGGTCGCAGGACAGGCGACTGAGGGAACGCCGTATGAGGGCATGATGCGTTTTCTCGGCGCGCTGTTCGGCAATGCCGGGGCCGCAACGGTCCGCAGCTTCAAGGCGCCAGAAGCCGAGCTGCGTCGTGCTACCGAAGGAATGACCGACACCGAATGGCAGGCCGCCAAGCGTCTCCAGGACAATCAAACGGGCGTCAAACTGACAGGTCCGGAAGCCATCGCTCAGGCAACCGGCGGCGCCAGCGCATTGCCGAACCTTCTGCGGGTTGTGGAAGGTTCCGTCAACGGCCGCGCAAAGACAGCACCGTTTTTCGCGGCGCGTCCTGGACAAGTCGATTCCGCCGTCGGCGGCGTGCTCGATCAGATCGCCCCGCAGAGCGGGCAGCCGTCATCCCTTGGCCCACGGGCAGCGAATGCCGCCGAACGGGCTATTGCCGCCACGCCAGAAGGTCAGGAGCTGCTTGACGCCATCTTCGGCGCCGGGCCTCGGACAACGCCGCTGCAAGCCGGCCAGGCCATGCAGCAGCCGTTGCGGGACGTCTTCGAACGGCGCGACGGCATGCGCGACGCGTTGGGCGATCGTGACTACGCCGCAGCGCGCGCCGCGCAGCCTGGCATCGAGGTTCCCGGCTTGCGGCCCGAAACGGTTGCAGCCGCCCGCCCGGTGTACTCAATTCGACCCACGGCCGGCGACGAAGCGGCGGGGGAAGCCGCATCAATGCAGCCGACGCGGGTTGACGCGCCGCCGCAGCCGATCGCGCTCGAGAGCCGCACCGGCCAGGAAGCCATTCAGGTCGATCCGCGCCCGGTGCTTCGATACATCGACGATGCCCTCTCGAATGCTCGGGGCACGACCGCTGACGCCCTGACGACGGTCCGAAACAACATCATGGGGCCGCATGGCGCCGACACCGGTGTAACGGGGCTCGACAATCTCCGCGGTAACATCAATGGCATGATCTCGCGCGCCGTGCAGGACGGCGACGGCCAGACAGCGGAAGCGCTGCGCAACGTGCAAGGCCATCTCGACCAGGCGCTCGAAAGCGTCCCGGAATACGCTCGTGCGCGGGAAGGCTTCCGCGCGGCAAGCGCGCCACTGGCGCCGTTTGAGAACCCGGCCGTCGCCGACGTCGTTCGCCGCGATCCCTACAATCGCAGTTTCGCGACCCCTACGGAGAAAGTGCCAGGCGCGATCGATGCGGGCGGACCGACCGCGGCCGCGGCGTTCAACGGCGTGGCGCCGACCGAAGCGCGTATGGCCTACGAAAACCATCTGGCCACGCAAATTCTGGACGGCGTGACGAACGCAAAGGGCGCGGTGGATGGTGATCGCCTCGCAGTCGCCCTACGCGACAACCAGGACATGCTTTCGCAGTTCCCCGCGGTCGCCGATCGGCTGCGACGAGTGGTTGACACCAACGCCGCAACCGCGCCGGTGCGCGCTGGTCCATTGGGTCAGGTGGCCGCTGCCAAAGACACGGCGGCTGCCGTCAATGCGGTGTTGCCACAAAACCCACTGACAGGATCCGCGCAGGAAACTGCCGACGCAGTGAAACGCATCGCGCAGCAGGATCCGAACACGGCCGCCTCGCTGGTGCGCCAGAACCTCGCCGATCGATACAGCAAAGCGTCGACCGAAACGCAGGAAGGCTCGCGGGAATTCGCCGGCGCAAAGTTCCGTAAGGACGTCGCCGGCAACGCGCAGCGTGACGAGATTTTGAAAGCTGTGGTAGGCGCGCTGCCCGACGGCAATGCGGCGTCGGTGCTTCCGGAAATCCTGAACGTGTTGCAGGCAACGGGCCGCCGCAAGCAGATCGGCAGCGCGACGGAATTCAATCGGACGATCAACGATAGCCTAAGCGGCTCATCCCCTGTCGGGGCTCTTACCGGCCTGATGAAGTCATTCGGCGCCAGCTACGTTAAGGCAGGTGATGCAGTAAAGCGTGCCACGTTGCGCCGGAACTTGGGCACTCTCGCCGGCCTATTCATCGACCCAGCGTCTGTCGACCTGATCCGCGCTGCCGCAAACGCCAGCCCGAAGATCAATTTCGGCGAAGCGGCCGGCCGCTCGGGCTTGCAGGTCGGCGGGACGTTGAGCGATCCTCGCGGGGCGCGCTGAAAGGCCAAGTCCAGTCGAGCAGCGCCGCCCTTGCGGGATCTGCCGCACCGAGCGATTGTAGAGCGTCCTGGGAGCGGCAAAAGGCGTCGAAAACGGCGGGGCGCTTTCATCTTATTGGTCTTGGCGCTGGCCGGCTAGTTTGCCCTGGGCGACCGTGGTCGAGCAGCAAGCCGGCCTGGATCGGTCAATGCATGTCGTGATTGGGTCAACGGCGCCGCCTATGCGCACGGCGACCCTGGAATGGCGCGATCAGGTTGGGAGTGCGGGCTCGGTAAGCCGACGCGATATGGCGAGTTGTCTACCTTCGTCCGGGAGGGCACGAAAGCCTTGGCGTCGGGGGTGCATCTTAAGGGGCGAGTTTTATAGCACCGGCGCCGTGGAGGGCGGCAAAGACGCCCCGAAGAACGAATGCCGGCCAGATGGGACTTGGGCGACCGTTTCGGCGCACTAGCAGTCAGTGTGCAGCTCCGCTCTATCGTCAAGCGCGGCAAACGGTGGTCTGGCAGACTGAGTAGCGCGTTGAAATGCGACAGATCGAGGTTGCCGCCGTGGATGAGGGTTCTGAATGACTTACGCACAGGAGACGATCAGAACCTTTCGGACAGAATTGGCCGCGGTGCCGGCAATCGCTGATCGGATCATCCAGACGGTGACCGCACACCCATTCAAAACTGAAGCGGCGTGCGAGTTCGCACTTCAAGGGCTTCTACGTCGGGTGAAAACACTGCGGCGCTGCATCGGAGAAGCATTTAGGTTGATACCCCCAGGTCGTCGCAAGGCGGTGGATTCACTGTGCCGGGAAAAGACAGAAATTTATCTCCAGAGCTATTTCATCAACATCGCAGGATCCCTCGATAACTTGGCGTGGATATGGGTCCACGAGCGCGGGCTCAAGAAAGTAAATGGAAAGCCGCTGAGTCGAAGCGAGGTAGGGTTCCGTAAAACCCAGGTTGCCGTTCGCAGATCAGTGCCACCAAGCTTTGCGTCGTACCTCGACAGCATCGAGCCTTGGGCGCTCGCTGGGGAAAACTATCGTGACGCGTTGGCTCATCGAATACCGCTCTACATTCCACCTTTCAGTGTCCTTATCAGCAACGTGGAAGAGCATCGACGACTTGAGGCCGCCAGCCGCCTGGCTCAATTCCGTGCAGAGCACGAAGCATCGGCAGACTTCGAAAAGCAGCGCGGGAAACTTGAATTCTTTCAGGCGGTCATGATGCACTCCTACTCAGAAGGCGCCATTCCGATGCTGTTTCATGCCCAAATGATCGCAGATTTGAAAACGATTGACGAGCTGACAAGGCGGCTTTTCGCCGAGCTGTAGCCTTACGTCGACCTAATCCTCGCCGCCGGGCGGCTAGCGGCGGGGCCGAGCCTGTCGATCAGTCGCCCTCGACGTAGTGCTCGGCTTACACCCAAAAATTTACGGGTTCATCGAACGACGCGAACAAATTAGCCCTTTGCTTTTGCAACGCATCAAAAACCAGATCAAAGGCGTTCTGCTCGTCACGGTTCTTTTGGAAAAGATTTAGCGCATCGACGGCATGCAAGTCGTCGCCAGGGTGCCTTAAATCGACATCATACCAAGCAACAACGACGTACTTCTGTAATACAGGATCAAATGTGCCGTGCCTACGATACTTGCCTCCAGCCGATGCTTCGAAGTAATAATCCTGTCCATAGGGAATGACATCTTGTCTCTGTTCGATATATGGATTGTGTGGATTGACCCAATTCGTATAGAAATCAGCGGCCTCTTGCATTCGCTGGAAGCCTTCGTCGAAGTCCTTCCTTGAATCGATCATGAATGATTGTTTCCATGGCGAATCGAGGACGTGGCCAGCCGTATAAGCCAGCGAAGCTTTCTCGAAAGCCACTCGCCCGGTCAGCCAGGTGGACAAGAGAGGCGCGGTCAAGAATAGCCCGGCCAACCCTTTGGCTCCCTTCACTGCACCAATCTGATTTTGCAGGTCATTGAGATCGATGAGCATGGCTGGAAGGCTTTGCTGAAGATAAGCAGGCCTCATATAATCATTTAGGCGTTCGCAAATTGAGCGCGAGATGCCCAGCGCAACTCTAGCGTTGGCATCGTCGACTATCCCCCGAACTTTGTCGGGAAGTTTTGCGATTTCAGTTTCAATGTCGACAAGCTTGTCCTTTATATCCTCCAGTTGCAGAGAGATCTTATAGAGATAAGCTTGTATATCGGCCAGTTTTGCGAGAAAATCGCCACCGTTGTTTGCGTCTTGAACAGCGGCGTAAGCGTAGGCAAGTGAGATGACGGCTTCCACGATGACCAGGTACATTTGGTTGAACCTCCCAAAGAGAACTCGGCATAAATTTCTAATTGAAGACCTATACCATAGATCAATTGGCAATGTTGATTTTGCAAACGCCGGCCATGCACGTACTGCGATGGGTCATGCGGGAGGCGCTTGTGGGGTCAGGCAGATTAGTTTCGCGGCAGCTTGTGGATCACCAGCCTGACCGGCCCGCTTCTTTCACAACTCGTGCAAAACAGTGCGCGCTCGACAGTACTGAACCGGCTTCACCTCCGCATGGAGTGAGCAGTTCTCGCACCAGGCGCGTAGCGTGTGCCACTCGCGCCGACGAGCACAGGGAATGCCCGAACGCGACCCTGGCGACGCAGCCCGGCCGGGGGCCGGTGCCACCACCCGGTATAGTCAAACGCGCGCGGCGGAAACCTCGGCGAACACCGCCAGGAATTTGCTCCGCCGTGGAACTTTTTGGCCTCCCAACCATCGAGGACGCGCTTGGCAACGTCGTCGTTCCGGCCGTCGTGTCGGAAACTGCTGGTCAGGCGACGGAGGGGACGCCCTACAGGGCACGTCGCGTTTCCGTGGCGCGCTGTTCGGCAATTCGGGGGCCGCCGCGGCGCGCGCTCACAACGCGCCCGAAGCAGTGATCCGCCGCGCGACCAGTGGCACCACGGATGCGGAACGGCAGGCCGCGCAGCACCTTCAGGACAACAATTTTGGTATCGATCTGTCGAGCCCCGAGTCGTTGGCTCAGGCGCGCGCAGGCGCCAGCAAGTTGAGGGATATTTTGCGTGTCGTCGAAGGGTCTCCGACCGGGGGGAAATATCACGGCCCCGTTTTTCGCCGCGCGCCCCGCCCAAGTCGATACGGCTGTCGGCGGCGGGCTCGACCAGATCGCGCCGCAACACCCGCAGCCATCGACGCTTGGCCCTGCAGCGGCGGAAGCTGCCAACCGCGTGGTCGATCAGACGCGCCAGGGCATCAACGCGCAGACCAGGCCGCTCTACCAGGCGGCCGAACCGCAGATCATCCCGCAGGCCGATTTCGCACCGATCGCCCGCCGATCCGCGTTTCACAGCGGCGCTCGCGCCCGACTACGCCGGCATGCCGGATCATTCGATCGCCGTCGTAGACGCGGTGACGAAGGGCATGAACACCCGCGGCGAAGCTCTGTTCCAATTCGGCCAATCCGCTCTACGGCCCCGAGCTGGCGGCCAAGCAGAAGGCCGGCGCCACCGACGCGCGCAACACCGCCACGCAGCAATCGCCGGAATACGCCCAAGCACTCGGCATACAGGGGCGTTTGCGCCGCGAGCAGTTGAACCCGCTCATGCAGGGGCCAGTCGGCCGCGTTGCAGCCGCCGAGGACACCGCAGGCGCCAGCAGTGCTATTCTCCCGCAGAACCCGCTCGCCGGGTCCGCGCCCGAGGCTGCCGACGCCGTGCAGCGTCTCACTCGCCAGGATCCCGAAACCACCGCTGCGCTCGTTCGCCAGAACCTCGCTGATCGCTACGCTACGGCGCAGACCGAAACCCAGGGTGGGAGCCGCGAGTCTGCCGGTGCCAAATTCCATCGTAGCGTTGCGGGAAACGATGCAAGGCGGCAAGTGTTAGACGCTGTGCTGCGCAATCTGCCTGGCGGGCAGGCCGCCGCGGCGATGCCCGAATTGCTCGACGTCCTGCAGGCCACGATGCGGCGCGACGCTCCGGGCAGCAGCACGGCCGCCAACCAGTTGATACATGGCGACCCTGGCGCCAGGTCGCCCCTGGGCACGCTCATCGATCTCACAAAGTCGCTCGGCACCAGCTTTGTCACGCAAGCTGGAGACGCGGCGAAGCGGGCGCAGTTGCGCGGCAACCTGGCGGACTTGGGCGATATCCTGACCGGGCCGGAAGCCGTCCAGCGCACACGCGCCGCTGCAGACCGCCGCCCGGCGATCAGCTACCCGGAGGCTGGACTGCGCACGCTTTTTGAAAGCGGCCAGACGCTTCAAGACCCACGAGGCGCGCGCTGATGCTGCGCGTCTCGTTTCTCGATGCGCTTCAGGCGCCGGCTACTCCGAATACCTTCGCCAATGTCGCCGAACATAGAGAAGACGACGTTCGCTAGACCGACGCAAATCAGGATACCAATGATAGTTAGAACGAGTTCCACGTTTCTCGCCTACCGGGGGGCGCCATGGTCGATAGTGGCGAACTCGCACCGCCACCAGCGTACCTAGAATCAGGTCGAAGACGCGAATTGTTTTCCCACCGCCTGCTCCAGCACAGGTTGCGCAGCCTTCATATCTCGAAACATAACCACCAGAGCCGCGCCGAGGGTTTCAAGATCCTGCTTCTTCTGCATTAACTGAACGTGCTTCTTTACCTCATTGATGGAGGTCTGGAGCTTTTTGACAGGTGGCTCTTGGTCAGGCGGAAGGTTGACGGTGAAAGCACCCAATCCGCTATAAAGGCGTACCAGGCTTGCAGAAATCTCTTTGCGTTTCTCAGGGTCAACCGTCCCACTCGTGCCAACCTCTTCCGTGAAGGCGCTGAGCAGCTCTTCGAATTTCTTATTCTCGGCAACGAGACCTTGAAATTCCTGAACCTTCATCTCCTCGACGCGATTGACGCGGGCCTCGTACAGTTGCCACGCCGTCCCTGCGCCCCCGGCGGCGCCGGTCGCAAAGCACGTTATCACGGTCCCGAGTATGTGCGCGCGAGCGAATTCTTTGATCGCCTTCAGCACTTGTCTGCTCCTAGCGGCGGCAAACACAAACGATACCCGCCTTCCCCATTATATAGCTATTCGTGGCCGAACTTTTAATTTCCGGCTACCGGAGCTACTTTCTTTACCGTTACGTCCGTCTTAAGACCAACGGAATCTTTCGTAGCTTCGCGGCGTGGGCAAACTTCGGCCTCCCACAGATGTATGTTGGCGTACATTTCCATGGTCTGGCGAATGTCGGTTTCCAGTTCCATGTCGCAGATCGACGTGACGGCATTGGCGGAATTCGATACTTGAGCGTTAGCCGCCTCCTGCGCGCTGACGCCAGCGCCGGATAAGGCCAGCATTGCTGACACATAGCCTGCCATGGCTGCCTTCCTCATCGGGCGCCCAAAGTAGCCAGGCGAGTGAATTTCCACATTCACGCCGCCAAAGTAGCTTTTGTCATAGTAAGTATCGATGGCTTCGTGGAAAGGTAGACTCAAAAATTCCGCGAGCTCCCCTTTCTTCAGGGCAAGATACTGTGAAGCAAAATAGTTCGCTAAGTCGACTGCCCTGTTCAGATCGTTCAGATCGATGTCATCTTTCGTTACCTTAATCAAGTTTCCTGACGATTCTTTCCAAACGTAGTCGCCATAAGCGTGCGTATATATTTCACGGCGGTCGTCTTCACGAGTAACCTGGATGATTGCCTGTCGATTCTGCATCAACCGGATCAGCCGTCTATTAAACTGCTGCTTCGAAAGATTGATTGGAAGCCACTTCACCTTTCGGGCGGGAATCTTTTCCCCTGGATAGCGATGGCTCTCCACGGTAAAATCGGGGTCGAAATCGTTCATCACCTCGCCGAAGAAGACAGTCGAGCCATATCCCTTTCCAGGGACGATGATCAAATCTCCGGTCTTCGCCTCAGTGTAAAGGTCGTGAACCTCGTGCACAAATCTGGGCGCATCTATCACGACCGTAGTCACTGCATAATCAGCCGGGTTTCGGCTCGGCTTGTCTTCTGGATTCGATCCGCGTCTCCGCCAGATGCCTATGCGCCTCGCCATTCGAAGCCTGTTGCGGAGGTCCGTGTCGTTCAAGTCCGGCGCAGTGCTGAACGATATGCCGGGAAGATCGAGAAACACGGATTCGGAAGCTTGAAAATCAGCATAGAACCGTTTTCCCTCACCAGGATGCAGCACGAATATACGATGATCATCCGGTAGAATACGAATTGCCGGATCGACAATTATTGTCATTTCACCCCCGCCAGCCGGTCGCCAAGCGAATCAACTACCTCAGAACTCGGAGTTTGTCAGTTAGCAGATCAAATCTTCCCCCAGATTAGATGAGGCCCTAGTGTTCGCCTCGCCAATCTACTATTCTTGCAGTCGCCGGAACACTCGCGAATCTCGGGCAGTCGCATCACCCGCCTTGGCCAACCAGGGCTTCGATCAACCAGCTTCCTTTCGATCTCATCCTTAGTTGAGAAAGTGCCGCCCCAAGTGGGGTGCATTTAGGTCGGGAAGCCGTGTTGCGAGTGATGCCATATGTCCTCCCCGACAAAGCCACAGATCAGCTTTTCTTACACTTCCTGGCAACAGGATCAGCAGGGGGCGCCATTTCCAGGCACGCGCATGGACGCCGACCTGGCGGAATTGACGCGGTCCGCCGGCGACACGATCGACGCGCTGGCCGATGTGAGACGCTCTGACGGCAAGCTGAACAATCAGATCGTCACGCCAGACGCGCTTTCGCCGGCCGTTCTGGCGCTGCTGCGCGGCGACGGCCCCACAGGCCCCACGGGTCCGACAGGCCCGAGCGGGGAGCCTTCTACCGTAGCGGGGCCGACTGGCGCAACGGGCCCGGTCGGCGCAACCGGACCGACCGGACTCGGCGCGACCGGCGCAACCGGGCCTGCGGGAACGACTGGTGCCACCGGCGCAACGGGGCCGACAGGGGCGGGAACAACCGGGGCAACGGGCCCAACTGGGATTACGGGCGCGACTGGTCCTGCAGGCGCAACGGGTCCGGTCGGGGCGACAGGCCCCGCTGGCGGTCCGACTGGTGCTACCGGGCCGGACGGAGCGACTGGCCCGATCGGCATAGCAGGAGCCACTGGCCCTACCGGCGTGACAGGGCGCGATGCCGGGATCCGGTATCTATGGGACACCGGGACGACCGCGGCCGACCCGACGACCGGCAAGTTGCGCATCAACAACGCTACGCTGGCTTCGGCGACGGCGCTGTACATTTCGGAGACAGACAACGACGGCAACGCAATCGCGGCGTCGATCGCGTTGTGGGACGACAGCACGACGACCGCGACGCGCGGTCTGGTGACGATTCGCAAGATCGGCGCGCCCGCGACATTCATCCAAATCGAGGTAACCGCGGCGTTGACCGACAACGGGACGTGGGATTCGTTCACCGTCGCTCATGTGGCGTCCGGCGGCACCTTCTCGAACAATGATCCCGTTGCCGTGTCGTTTGAACGCACCGGTAACGTTGGCGCGACCGGCCCTGCGGGCGTGACCGGACCGACTGGCCCGGCCGGCCCAACCGGCGTCACCGGAACGACGGGAGCTGTAGGTCCGACCGGAGTTACCGGGGCGACCGGAGTTACCGGGGCAACCGGCGCGACTGGGCCAAACGGGGCCGTAACGAACACTCCAACGGCGAGCTATACCCTGGTCTTGGGAGACGCCAACAAGACGGTCGAAATGAACGTTGCCACAGCCAACAATCTCACAGTGCCTCCCAATTCGTCGGTAGCTTTCCCTGTCTCGACTGTAATCAACGTATCTCAGATCGGCGCCGGCCTGACGACAATCGTCGCGGGTGCTGGCGTGACTATTCGCAACAGATTTGGTCTCGTCATGGGCGGGCAGTATGCCTTGGCGACACTCTACAAAAGGGCCACCGACGAGTGGGTTGCTGGCGGGGATCTGGCCTCATGATCTATCTCGACGCTTTGCCGCCAAGGGGTCTTGCGAGACCGGCCATCATCCGGCCCGCTCCGAAGGAACTCATCGCCCCGCAAAAGTCGCGTTTCATCGGGCTAGACGAGACCATCGCCTTTGCCCCTGGCTTTCGGACAGGGGTCCCGAAATCCGTCTACGACGTCATCTACAAAAGGAACCTCGAGACAAGTCTTTGCCTATGCCTCGATGCAGGCGACAAGCGCTGCACGACGGGCAGCGCGAGTCAGGTCTGGAGCGATCTCAGCGCTTCCGGTGCCGACTACAATCGTGGTGCTGGATCGGGATCGAGCACTGACGATCCATCGTTCAACGGAACGCCCGGCGCGCTGACATCGGCCGAATATTTTTCCTGCGACGGCGGTGATTTCTTTTCGCCGGTTGCTACGACGACTTTCGACGATAATTGGCACAAGGATGGTGCCACGGAAACCGTCATGGCGATTGTGTGGATACCCACGACGCCGACCAACACCTTTCGCACCATTTTGGGTAATTTCAACGGCAATCCTGGAAGTACCCTCACGGTCATCAACACCAACAATTTAAGCTGGCGTATCGAAGGCTCGTCCACGAACAACTTCGCGTGGGGTCTAGCATCCGCCATCGCTGGCGCTTGGGCGATTATCTTCGTGTCGTTCAATGAAAACGGCGGGGCTGGAGCCAGTCATTGGAACGTAAACGGCACGATTACGGCATTTAACGGTAACCTGACCGGCCCTGGGGCTGGCGCGCCGAACGGTAACTTACAGATCGGTCGTGACGCGAACGGCGGATCCATCGTGCCCAATGGCTTCAGGTATGGCTGCATTGCGGCTTGGAACCGCGCCCTATCCCAGGCTGAAACCGCGTCCTTGTTTGACGGCATGCGGGCAAGATACGGCCTCTAAACGGGGAAGTTTGTCGTTCGGGGTGCGAATGCTTGCGCATGCGGCACTGGTGCGGCACGTTGGCTTGGAATGGTTTAGGTACCTTCTGATGAGCCGCTTATCCATCTCCGCAGAGCTTGAAAGCGCTGCCGACCGCATTGCCGATATCTCGCGCGCGAATCTGCAGATCATACTTCGGCGGGCGGCCCTTATGCTCCGGAACGTCGCTGGCGTGCCGCTGGAGCCGGCGACCGATGACGCGCTCAACTCCATTGCCGCTGAGATGGGCATTGGTCGGTCAGACCTAATTCAGATCGTGCTGCGCGAGTGGCTGGAAGCGAATGCTTATCTGCCGGTGCGAATGATCGATGAGGAAAGCGAGACCGAGGGTAGCGCATAGGCTTCCGCGATCACGCCATAACCCTGACCGTCCGAATAGGCCATGTGTGCGGGGCGGCGGACTTGATGTCCGCTTGGCCGGCGCTTGCCCTAAGCCCACCCCCGCCCAACTGGCGCCGGCCTTTTCCGCCCGTAGGTCGAACAGATCGTCCTTCACCGGGCTAAGCAGGTCGGGCCGATTGCTTCGCGGATTTCCGATAGTTGCGAAGTGCGTTGCGCCGCTGAAGCCCCTCAAGTAATAGCTGTCCACACGCAGAGGGACCAACAAATGGCAGAAGACACGGACTACCGCGCCGTCGAACTCAACGATCTAACGGCAGAAATTGTTTCCGCATATGTGAGCAACAATCCATTGCCCGTGGCCAGCTTACCGGATGTGATTGCATCGGTTCACATGTCGCTGTCCGGTCTTGGCGGGCTCGCAGTAGCGCCGAGCGAACCTCTGATGCCTGCAGTTAATCCGAAAAAGTCGGTGTTCCCCGACTACGTCGTCAGCCTGGAGGACGGTCGCAAATTCAAGTCGATGAAGCGGCACCTCGGTTTGCTCGGCATGACGCCAGACGAGTACCGGGCAAAGTGGAACTTGCCGCACGACTACCCGATGGTAGCTCCGAACTACGCCGCAACTCGGTCGGCGCTCGCCAAGGCTAGCGGGCTCGGCCGCAAGGCAGCTCCAGTCAAAAAGGCGCCTGCGAAGCGGAAAGCCAAGGCGTAGTCCGCGATCGCGCCATATCGCGTATTTTAGGATCCACTAATTATAAGCACGGCGGCGATCGCCAGTCCCTGCCCCGCCCAGCACGGAGCTTTCAGGCAATTGCCTTCACCGGCATCTGCGCTGGCCACACTGCCCCTGTAGTATTCCTCGCAGATTATATTAGGCGTATCTTATAGGATTATTTAACCTACTGCGCCTTACCATACTGTCACAGTTGGCAGCGTGACGAACGAAGCTTTGAGCGACGAATTCCAATACGGCAGGGAGCGCAAGCGTCTGGAAAAAGCTAGGCGACACCCGCTCAATTTTGTCTTCGACCCGCTCTATCCAATGATTGTTGCCATCGTCTCTATCACAGTGGTCGTCTGGTATTTTGACATCCCGATCGAACGGATGATCGACTTGGATGTGGGCCACCTTTTGCGGAAATTGCTTCACTAAAAGCAGACACCAGACCGCTGCCCGCACAACTGGCGCCGACCATTTTGCTCACCGCTTCTTCGGCTCAGGGGTGATAAACTCGATCTCCACCCTAACCCATATTTGGTGGGCCTGTTCGTCATCCCACCCATGCGAAACGTCAACGATCTTTTATCCGCATTTTAACTAATGTAGGCAACCATACTACTGACGTTCTGTCGACGCGGGGGCGAAGTGGAATGACAGACCTTGCTGATGAGGATGAACTTCCAAAAAGCGGTCCATCCGGGCGCTGGCACACAATAGCGCTGACGACAATACGTTTTGTCCCACCGAGCATTTCGATAGTTTGCGCCATCGTGGCCGGTTATTTCACGTTTATGACTGTCAGGCCAAAACCGCCGGTCGATATAGTTGCGCTGGCGGTGTCAATATTGAAATCCGGTGATGCTCCCGCTGAGATGCAAGACTGGGGCGGACACCCTAGGGATACAGACTGACATTCCAATGCCGGCAAGATCAACCCGGAAGTAATGAAAATATGCAAAACAACGCAGCCAAATTGCTAGCCGCGCTGGGCAACTGCATCGAATCCATCCAAGCACATCTCGCAACGATGGACGATGCTCAACTCGAAAATCTTTTGGAGTCCATGCCATCAAAATCGATAGCCGGCAGTGCCGAGATGGTGATGCTAATTCATCTCTATCGGGACATTGAAAACCGCAAGCGCGGCAGTAAGGTGCTCCCCTTTCCGGCACGCAAGGCAAGGCCAGCACCTGCCACATGACGTCACGTCAAGAATCAGCTATCGCTAAGGCTCGGCGGACCTTTTCCGTCCGGCCGGCGGCAGTTCAGGAAACCTCCCACTGAGCGGCGCCGGCCTTTCTTTTCCGCTAAGTCTACTGCGAACGCTCGACCGCAAATGTCGGTGCATCATTGCCCTCGCCGGCCTGAAGAAACTCAACGAGAACGGCCATAAGGCGCTCGGCGACAACCCTATTAATGGCCAGCTCTATCGTGCCGCTGTCGGTCTCAAGGTCGAGCAGTCCGATTAGCGGATCCGCCGACAAATGCATCGTATCAGCGGCGAGAAGTTTGGTGAAACCGGTTTTCGAGGGTCTGTGCTTCATGACGCAACCCTACCGCTTCTTGAGCTTCGGCGTAATCTCTTCGACCCGCACCTTGTCGCCAATTTCCTTGGCCATAGCTAACGCCTCGGCCTTGTCCTTGGTGGTCAGCACGGTGCGCCACGTGGGTTTCTCGAAGACACTGACGATGTAGGAGGTCACGGGCTTTTCAGGCATCGCGTCCACTTGGGGGCATTTGAAAGCCCGCGCCTCCGGGGGAGAACGCGGGCCGATCAGGGGTTGCCTCCCCAATCTTCAGCAGGCAATGGATAGGCCAATACCTGCCGCAACACAAACATTTAGCAGTGGCTAATATTCCGTCAAGCCGTCGGATCGAACGTCGGCTTCCAGTCGCGGTTGCGCTGCCCCTGCTTGCCCTCGTAGTCGGGAATGACGGTGAAGAAAACTGGCTTGCGGTCGCGGCCAGCAGACTTGCATTTCGAGCAGCCAAAGAGCCCAACCAGATCCTCATGCATCGAGCCGTGATCGGCGCCGAGCCGGTCGATCAGTGCCTGGATGTCAAGTTTGCTCGATTTGCAGCACATCGGATGCCCGCAGTTGACGTAGATGGTCTCACGAGCGGCCAGGGTGTCGGCGAGCGTCTTTGTCATCCTCGGAAGCGCTCGGTGTGCCAATGGATCTTGCCGTCGACCTTCGTCGGCTTGTGGATCATCAGGCGCTTGGGCAGGTGTTCGGGATGCACTTCGAGCAACGTGATCTTCACCTGCGGCTTGCAGCGGCGGCAGTCGAACTTCAGGGCGAGCGGATCGACGCCGCCGCCATAGACCATCATCAGGTCGGCCGACCTGCAATAGCGGACGTTGCCGCAGCTGCATTCCGCTTTCACAAGCATGTTGTGCCGGGTCGCCTTGCCCAGCGTGTCGATCGGTTCGTGCGCCATGAGAACGAATAAAGAACATTTCTCTTGCTCGTCAAGCCGGCCTGTGGAATGTTTTCCCCATGAGCGACGAACCGACACGCCTTGCCGACACTATCGGGCCAAGGGAGCACGCTCCGATTCTTGGCCATATCTGCGAGCATGGAGGCTGCGCCAGGCATGCGGGCTTCGGCTTCGCACGGCCGCGGCAGGAACCCCACTGGTTCTGCTTCGCCCATCGCGGTGATGGCGAGCGCTACCTTTAGACATCAAACAGGTCGGTTGGCCCGAGGCCGATCTCGTCGATGATGTCAGGCGTGTTGTTGCGCGGGCTGCCGACCTTGCTGTCGATCGGCCACATCTTCATCAGCTCGGACGGATAGGACTTCATCAGGTCGCGCGGATCAGGCTCCGGACCAAGCCAGCGCATGTAGTCAGACGGCGCCAGGATGACCGGCATACGATCGTGGATGGTCGCCATCAGCTCATTCGGCTCACAGGTGGCAATGGCGAATGTGCGCACCAGCTCGCCAGTCGCCTTATCGGCATATTCTTCCCAGATGCCAGCCAGGGCGAACGGATCGCCGGACTTCATGGCGATGGCATAGGGCTGCTTCTTCTTGCCCGATGCGTCGAGCTTCTGCCATTCAAAATAGCCGTCGACCGGCACAAGGCAGCGGCGTGAGGCGTAGGCCTTGCGAAACATACCATTGGAGGCAATGGTCTCGCAGCGCGCGTTCACGGGCGGCGGCCGGCCGCTTCCATCCCGAGCCCAGCCCGGGACCAGGCCCCATTTGGCCGACACGAACCCGGCCATGCTTGTGGAAAGCTCTTCACGAACGATGATCGGGTACATGAGGCTTGGCGCGCCGTTCCAGATCGGAAAGGCATTTCCCATGCGCTCGATGTCGCCGGGATGGGCAAATTCGAACCGCCGCACCATGTCGGGGATGGTCGATTTGACGAAGACGCGTCCGCACATTTTAGGCCAAGCTCACTCATCACCTTGGGACGACGAAAATGGGAACAAGGCGGGAACAAGTCAAGGTGTTGGGAAGCTGTTGCGGCGGCGCATCGCCTCGAAGATCACCTCGAAGACACTCCAGACTTCTTCATTGATCTCGACAGGCTTGATCCCCGCTTCGCCAGCGGCTTTCATCATCTGGTCGGCCACGTCGCCAGCAGTCATAGGGTCACCAGCAACCGGCAGGTGGTTTGCAATCCAATCGTCGAGGAACTTGCGGCCGCGGGTGGTCATTCTGGCAGGCCCGGATCGTGGTGCACTATAGCATCAAGGATCGTGCGGTAGAGGCTGTCGACCTCTTCGTCGATCTCTTCCCGCCTGATGCCGAGCGCCTTGGCGTCGGCGATCAGCTTGTGCGTCAACTCCTCGACGGAGATTACATCAGCGTTTGTCGTCTCCGGGATGTTGTTGGCGATCCATTGATCGAGGAAGTTGATACCGCGTGTGCTCATCTGGCGACAAGCTCGCGAATGCGTTTCGGTTCCGACCCGGCCTTCGCGCGGATCGAAAATCACATTCGCGAGTTTATGGACTGCTGCACGGCGCGCCGTTCGGCTTCGCCACAACCATCACAGTATTGATATTTGGACTGCGGCTGCGAATCGGAAGGAGGCGAAATGATCAATCCGCCGAAACGACAAGGCGAATACCTCGACCGTGACATCGACTGCCAGGAGGCCATGGGGCCCGGCTTTCAGGCGATCGTCGACTGCATGCTGGAGGCAGGCTGGAGGCGCGGCGAGATCCAGCGATCACTGAGGTGGCTCATTGCCGCCGACAACATGACCCAGAAAGAGAACGCCAAGACCGAAGTGCAACTTGCCATCGCCCGCGCGATGATCCGCGCTGGCCGCACGTTCTAGGGCCAATATTCTGCAGCGGGAACATTGAAGTTCAGGGGAGGTTGGCAGACCGCGTTCCGTCGCCAGCGGCAACTTCTCCCCTCTGTCTTATCCGTGCTCGATACCAGGCCGTCCAGAGCGTTAGCCCGCCGTAAATGCCGTAGCTGATGACTGGCGAAACGATGAGATACCGCTCGATGGGCCAATGCCATGCGAGCCAAGCACGAAGCATGGTCTCCGCCAAGAGTCCGATGCCCCAGACGAGCGTCATCAATCGAAGCGACGAGCGCAAACCCGGCCGTTCGCGCCAGAGCGCTTCGAAACGCTCCTCGCCGTGCTCACCTTCCCTCGCAATCGTCGCCCGCGCGAGGTAGAAAACTGCCGGCTTTCGGAACGCGAGCGACAACAGGAACACAAGGCCTATCGCCCCCGACACGAGCGATTCGCGCAGCAGCAAGAGCCTCGGACTGCCACCGAGCGTCACCACCAACAACGACAAGGCGATACCGAACAAGACAAGCGCGCTCAGCGCATCGATGCGGCGAGATCTCGCGAACTCGATTAGCCCCCACGCGACAGGCGGAACGGCGGACGCATAGAGCGCTCCTATGGTTCCAAAATGAGGAAGCGCCATGCGGTACGCGAGCCATGGCAGCAGCAAATTGACCCCGAGTTCGACAATCAGACCTGCGCGTACCCTCATAATCGCTCCGACTCCTGGGTAACTTGGCTGTAGTTACAAAATCGCCCGGTATGTAGGTGCAATGCCGGAGGCGTGTCGCCCTCCTGGCCGGGCTCAAGGCTGCGAAGGGTCGCTCACCCCAGGCTCATCAAGTTCCGCTTCCAGCGTGTCGCTTACAGGTTTGGGTTTGCCTGCAGCCGCAGCGACATTGCCGCCGTCAAAGCCCTTCAGCCAGGCATCGGCGAATTCAGCCCAGACCTGCGGCACAACGCGCTCCTTGCCGTCCTTGCGGGCTTGGGCGCCATATTGCCAGGCGAAGTTGACGCGTTCGTTGTCGGCTTTCGCCATCTCACGCTCCTTTGTGCATCAGTTCGGCAACCAGCGAGAAGCCGATCGCCATGAAAAGCAGGAATGCGACCGCAGGCATCAATGCCCGCGTGGCAGGATCAGAAGCGCTTTCTGGCAAGCGGCCGTTTCAGAGCAAAGCGGGCGAGATTGTCAAGCGTTCTTGGGACCGGCATGTCCTCGATTGCCTCAATGGCGCCCTTGGTCGCAGCGTCCTCGCGAAAGCGCATCATCCACTCTTCCGTGAGGGTGTCGCGTTGAATCGTGAATTTCGAGTCAGATATGTTTTCCGGAACCGGTACTCCCATGAAATCGGCGACGGCTTCGAGGTAGGGCTTTGGGTCTTGCTGCAAATCTTCATAGACGAACTGCCGAAAATCCAAGGCCAAGAGCTGCAGATAGGACCTCCAGAACGCGTAGCTTCGGTCGATCTGGAAATATGCTTGGCTGATGTCGGAGAAGCTATAAGGAACAGCGCCCTGAGTGGATTTTCCTTTGTGCCGGCTGGTCCACACACCCGACATCCTGGCCCGGTAAAACGAAATGGCCTGCGCAATTCGATCACGACGTTCCAGCAGAATAAATCCGAGATCGTGTTTTCCTCGAATTTCGAAGAGAAAATCCTTGCCGAACTTTTCCCTGGACCAGCGCAGATGTCGCGGAAACAACTTGATCCCAAAGCATCCGTTGTCGGTCGACCCCTTCTCGATGACCGCTCTTTCAAGAGCATCGTAGCTCAGAGGCTCGAAGCCCAAATAAGCCGGATCGAGCCATTCTTCCGACCGACCCATCAGGCCAGTTGAATTCGTCAGGCTTCCCAGCCAGTTCGAACCACTTCTCCCCTCTGTCAAAACCGCAACGCCCCGCAACGAAATCCCCCACCTTTACGTTTCCAATAAACAATCTGCGGGATCATTCGGACTTTCGCATCATTCGTCCCGGAAATCCTGCAGTGAGGCATGCCGCAAATCTTCCTCGCCGCGCAAGTGTTTCACGCGGCCGATCAGTCCCGGCTTGACCCACTGCGTCGCCGGCCGTTTCATGCCCTTGGGCGCCGGCCCGGCGTGTTCCTGGACACGCTTCCACAGCCGCTCGCGGATGGCACGGCTGGAATTGATGAAGGCCGAGCCGACATACTTGCCGGTCGTGCGATCGGCCATGAGAGCGAAGGCCGGCTTGCCTACCTCGCGCTCGACGCCGAGCAGCTGATACTCGTCGATCGCGTAGCATTTCGTCTTCAGCCAGTTCGTCGACGGGCCGCTGCGATATTTGCTGTCGCGGCGCTTGGATACCATGCCCTCTAATCCGGCCTGGTCGAGCAGATGGTAGATCGCCTTGGCTTCGCCCGGCAGCGGCTCGCTGAACTGAATGCGCCCGCCCGGCTCAATCATGCCGGCCAAAATCTCGCGGCGCTCTTCAAGGGTCATGTCGCGCAGATCATGGCCATTGAGGTGCAGCAGGTCGAAGGCGACGAAATAGAGGTCGTGCTGCCGACGCGTAATGGCCTTGCGCAGCTCGCCGAAGTCGGACAGGCCAGCTTCGTTGAGCACGATGATCTCGCCATCGACAATGGCGCTTTCCGCGCCGAGGCTCCTGGCCTCCTTTACCACGTCGCGATACTTCGCCGTCCAGTCGTGGCCGTTGCGCGTATAGATCCTGGTGCCGGCGTCGTCGATGATCAGCTGCGAGCGGTAGCCGTCGAACTTGACCTCGTGAATCCAGTCGTCACCTTCGGGAGGCTGCTCAACGAGCGTCGGCATCAATGGGGGAATGAACTTCAAGCGCATGAACTGACTCGCACGACCGCTACTCAATTAGCGTATGCTTAATTAGTTCCGAAGCACTTTAACGAATCGTTGACCGCGCCGTCCTATTCTGGGACAGCGCGGTCGACCCAACCCTGACTGCGCAGGCGGCTCCGGCAACCCACCCCTGTTGCAGTGTCGGAGCCGCTACCACACCCGCTAGAATACCAGCAAGGGTTGAATCAACTGTTACCGCACGTGCTTTCCAATTCTCTATCGTCGCACCTGATGCCACGGGCGACCAAACGCAAACAACCCGCCTCGCAGATGCGAGACGGGCTATCAGGAAGGCAGAATAATTACGTCAAACTGGCGTAGAAGGCCCAGGTCCGGCAGCTACGCTGGAGAGGCGATCCTTCTTTGTCAGGATGGGCTTTTCATAAATCTTCTTCATGGGCATCCCCCGGTTGTCCCTCAAGTCGTGAGGCTGCCGTACGTGGGCAGAAACTGTCAACTGCTGCGGGTAGGAACGCCCGCAAGGTAACGCGGCAGTGTTGCCGATGTGCAATAGCGGGTTTGGCGGCGGCTGACCAAAGGCGGGACGGGTCCAAGGCTCTGGAGTGATTGGAAGTTCCCGGATCTGAAACGAGTTGGTCGCTGCTTGCGCGTACTGCATTCTTCCGCAATTTTGGCCTTCGGGGGAGCAAGAATGTTGAAACATACTGCAGAGCGCCTGCGTCGCACTCTATTGGTTGGCTTGATCGCTCTTAACGCGACAATTCCGAAAGTCGCCTTTGGGTCGGAATATGCAACGGCGGCAACGACTCTTCCGTGCGAGTCATTGACCCACGAGGCACTTGGCGGAATGCAAGGTGCACTGGATCGAGGGCAAGCCTTCGGCATCCCTAAAGGCGACTGGACGAATGACGTAGCGGATGCTTTCAGGCGCCGGCTCGACGCGTGTGATGGCGCTGCGGCGAATCTCGACTGGTCTCTGAAGCAGCACTTTGATTACATTTGGAAAGAGCTCGGACCCGATCTGAATGCACAGCGGGCAGCTGTTGTGCAGCAGGCCGAAGCTGCGAAACTGGCGGAAAAGCACCGGCTCGAACAGGCAGCGATAGACAACAAGGCTGCGGAAGAACAGGCTGCGGTGAGAGACCGCTTGAAGGCCCAGGAAATAGCAGCCAAAGAGGCAGTTGCCGAACAACAAAGAAAAGTAGTTGCGGCTCGGCTGAACAACCCGGCTTGCGCCAAGGCGGATGGGATCCGCAAGGACATCGACAACCGGTCTGGTGGCGATATGGCCAACTTGCTCGGCCTGATTGTCATGACCAGCCAAAACGGCGACTCAACGAACGCGTGCAGGCTCGCAGACGACCTGTACCAAGATCTGGACAGGCTGAGAGCTGCTTCTGTGGATTGCAGCGCCGCTGAGGCGTCTCAGATTCTTGGCGTGAAAAATTCACTCTACGCCATGCGGAAAGAAATGAGCTGCTTAGGGTGGTTCGAATAGAGGCTTTTTGGATGACGTGTGCGTATGGCAGACGACCATCCAGCTGCGAGGCTGTCGGCGTTGGACTGCGACATCATTCGAGGCGCATTCCGAAGGTCCGCTCTGGAAGAAGGCATGCCCGAAAAGGATCGGCGCCGATTGCCCTGCTTCTGGCGCGTGAATTCACCGAGCTGGAAGAGATCGACGCGGACATTCTGGACTGGATTGTCGCCAGCTAGGCGAGCCTCATTGAGCCGGAGACGGTCGCGTCGCGAGTCCGATCCGCCGGCCAAGGTGTCGGCGAGGGTCTTTTCACCTCCGAACGCGTTCAATTTGCCAGATGATCTTGTCGCGAGCACCGGCCTGCAAGGGTTTCACGCGGCCGGCAAGGCCCGGCGTGAGCAGGCGGCTCCTGCAACCACCCCTCTCGCAGAGTCGGAAGCGCTACCATACCCGGGTGCCTCGAAGCTAACTTTGTGCGCCCTACCTAGACGCTCAACGGATCGTAAATAGGAAACAAAATTGCTGGACTCCTGAGACGAAGTTGCCCCATTATTTGCTTGGGGGAAATCAAATGAAGAAACTGCGAGTTCTCGCGAGCGCCGCGCTATGTCTGGCCGGCTGCTCAACAAATACCCATGTTTCCGACAGTGATCTCACCGCCATGAATACCGTGGCTCTCTGTCATGCCTTGGCCTCCAGCACTGACGAGCAATATCGAGGCAGAGTAGCAGCCCTGCTAGTTCGTCGCGGCGCGACGGCGGACAAGTGCATGCGACTTGTACAAGCCGACAACGCTGTAGCAACTGGAATAGCGGTGGCTGCAGTAGGTGGCGCGGCGGTAGCAGTTGCCGCCAACAACGGCTACGGCGGCGGCGGATATTACCGCCCGCCTCCCACGGCCTACGGCGTGGCCTGGGATCAGTTCTACGGACAGAACTATGCGCTGATGTGGCGGTGCCGGGATAAGGCCACCGGGCGGTTCGTCGACGACTTCTATTGCAACGGCGCGCCCATGATCGACAGCACTTGGCCCGGCTGGTCGGCTTAGGGTTCTGATATGGATCGATCTCGCTACGACAACCAGTCTGATCAATGGCGCAAGCGGAGAGGCGCGCAGCGGCGACGTGCACGTCTGCTCGCAAGCATTCCGAAGCGGCTTGTCTTCGTGACTTTGGCGGCGATGGCCGCCTTCGCGACGCAGTTCGTCGTCCAGCGCAGTGAAGGCACCCCCGGCCTGAGCGTATCCCACTGGATTGGAGGATCGCCTGCGCCGATCACTGGCGTCGCCTCGGTCATCGACGGAGACACGATCGAAGTCCACGGCCAGCGCATCCGCTTCAACGGCATCGACGCTCCCGAAACTGCCCAGCAATGCGAAGACGCCAAGGGCGCTCGCTACCATTGCGGCGCGAACGCAGCGGCAGCACTCGACGGCTTCCTGGCCGCCTCGAGTCCGGTCCATTGCGAGTTCGTCGCGTGGGACCGCTACAAACGCTTTGTGGGCGACTGCCGGCGCGCAGACGGCGTCAGCGTAGCCGCGTGGATGGTCGAGCACGGCCAGGCGCTCGACTGGCCCCGCTACAGCCATGGCGCCTATGCGGTGCAGCAAGCGAAGGCGGAAGCGGCGAAGGTCGGGCTGTGGGTCGGAACGTTTCAGGCGCCGTGGGATTGGCGTGCTGGGCATGCGGACAGCTCCAAGCCGTCGAGCCAGCCGCTCGGTATCATGAGCCGGCGGCTACTCGCGCAGAGCGGCTATTCATGCGAGCCGCGGCGAACGTGCCCCCAAATCGGATCCTGCGAGGAAGCCAACTGGTATCTGCAGAACTGCTCGTGGGGCGGGAAGCTTGACCGCGACAAGGACGGCATTCCCTGTGAATCGCTGTGCTAGGACTAATTGGATGATCGGCCGTGCATTCTCAGCTTGGTTGGATTGGCCTCTCTGGGCAAGAGTGGCTTCCGTTGCGGCTCTTATCGTAGCTTTGGACGCATTGCGCATGGCGTGGCCAGAGCGCGATTTCGTATCGGGGTTCTTTCAATCGTACTTGGCAATTGTTCTGTATTATGCGGGGTTTCTGTGCGCGACGGCAGCCGGCATTTGGGTTGGTGTGAGGGCAGTTGAGCGCAGTCGCCGCAATTGGCTTGGCTGGGGTGCAGGGCTGGTATGCGCGGTCGTTGTATATGCGTTTTTCGAGGGGGTCATCGACGAGATGCCTGGCGTGAAATGGCGCGTTGATGCGATGCGCGATTCGAACTGTCATACAGATTGGGACGGGCGAACCAACCCCGTTGTGTGCGACTAAGGGGGCTAGAAATGAACGACAAGTTTTACAATCGCGTCGGTGGCGACCGCATCTCCGCTCGCCAAGTGGACGAACTTATAGGGCTCGCTCGGGGTCTGGCCGCGGACGGGGCCATCAACAAGGCCGAAGTTGAGTTTCTTCAGAAGTGGCTGGCTGCAAATGCGGAGATCAGCGATCAGCCAATCATTCGGACCCTGTATCGGAGGGTCAATGATATTCTCGCCGATGGCGTGGTCGACGCCAATGAACACGCTGAACTCTTGGACACGCTAAACAGCTTCTCGAATCGCGATTTTGAACTCGGAGAAGTGCTTAAGCCGACGACACTGCCGCTCTGCAATCCGGCTCCCACGTTGACGTTCGCCGGCCGGCTGTATTGCTTCACGGGCACGTTCAATTTCGGTCAACGAAAGCATTGCGAACAGGCCATCGCAGATCGCGGCGGTTTTTCCGGAAGCCTGAGCCAAAAAACGGAGATTTTGGTGATCGGCGCCTATGCCACCGAATCATGGAAACATTCCTCATTCGGCGACAAGATCGTCAAGGCAACCGCATGGCGCGACCAGGGGCTGCCAATCTCGATCGTGGCCGAAAGTCACTGGGCAGGCTTCCTCTAAGGTGTACCTGATCTATCCGGGACGACCTCGCACCAAATCTTCGTCCGCAGCGCGAAGTAACCGTAAGTGCGGTTCGGTCTTGCAAGAACGCCCAAGCGTGGCTTACGGTTTTTTTGGAGAACAAGAAAAGTAGTGTCGAAATGTTTCGGTTGGGCGTAAATCTGGCGGCTGTTGCATGTACCTTGGCTCTGGTTTGTTCAGCCATGGCATTAGACTACAGGCCAGTTTCTTTAGACGATGGGACCCATTTTTTGGTGGTGTCAGGTGAGTTTAAAGAAGGCGAGTCTCTAGATCAATTCGCTGCCAGCACCCGAGCCAGCCGAGCCGTTTTTGTAACCTTCGACTCTCCAGGTGGCAGCATCGATACCGCGATGAGACTTGGTCGCATGATCAGGGCGTCCGGCCTGAACACCATTCAAATCAGGAAGATGGAATGCGCTTCGGCATGCTCGCTCGCCTTCGCAGGTGGCGTACAACGAGCCGCTGAACCCGGTTCTATCGGCGTGCACAGGTCGTCCTTTGCCCCAGAATCCGCTCTCACGCGAGATGATGCCGTTGCTAATGTGCAGGCAGCCACTGCAGAAATTATGTCTTATCTGTCCGAGATGGGCGTCGATCCGCAGCTACTGGCGTTGGCCCTTAGGTATGACAAGGCTGACATGCGCTATCTTTCCGTCAGTGAGATGCGTGACTTGCGCCTCACCAACAACGAGCCGAACTCGCCATCACCAACTACTGCGGAAGAGCCCCAGCCTTCCGCATCTACGACACAAGCTTCTGCATCCAAGGACCTCGAGGCCGCTGCGATCGGTTTTGTGAGACGCTTAATTGAGTCCGACGGTAACGATCCGAGCGCCACATTGCGCATGGTCGTTGATACATATGCCGCGAACCTCTCCTATTATGGAAAGCCCAGGACATTGGCGGAGGTCTTGGCCGACAAACAGAGGTATTTCCAACGATGGCCGGAGCGCGGTTACAGAATCCGTGAGGGCAGCATTCTAGCGACATGCGCAAATGACAACTGCATGGTGTCCGGCATCTATGATTGGACCGTAAGGAGCCTGGCACGCAACAACCAGGCCCGCGGCGTTGCCCGCTTCAGCTATACGATTTCACTCGGCCAGCCTCCCAAGGTCATTGCGGAGGATGGCAGGGTGATCAAGCAATGACGAGAGTCGCGTTAACGCTCGGCATTGGTCAAGTTAGGCTCAATAGCTTTCGGATCTTCCTGGCTTCGCCATCGCCAAGGCAACGGCTTCTCGCACGGTTGGTCCCAGCGCCTCGGCCAGTCGCCGGGCGGCGGCATCTTGCTGCTCCTCCGCCTCAAGATAAGAAGGATGGTGAATCGACTTCGCAAAGGTGAAAAACGCGACCATGCAAAGAGCGCAGAAACACGCGATGACGGCGAGCGAACAAGCAATAACGACTTCGGCCATAGGGACGCCCTTAAATGTCAGGTGCTAGTCGGCGGATGGTGTCCGCTACATAAGACGGCGCGAGGTGAGCATAGTGTTTCTCGACCATTCGGGTATCGCTATGGCCAAGCGCCTGTGCGACCACGATTAGCGGGGCGCCATTTCGAACCATTGTGCTGGCGTAGGTGTGCCGCAGTTCATGTAGTGTCACATCCGACAGCCTCGCCTGCTTCAACAGCGCCTTCCAGGGTCGATGATAAACAGCCTTGGCCCATTCCACTCCGCTGTGCTGCGTCAGTAAAGGTTCATTGCCACCCCTGCCCTGAGCTAGCCGTTCAAACAACTCGGCGCCACCTGCCGGCAATGGGATATGGCGCGGCTTCCCACTTTTGCTTTCGGCGACGAACACCGATTTATTGACTGCGTCGTAATCGGTGACCCGCAGTCGTGCGAGTTCGCTGAACCTCGCACCTGTGACCAACGCTGCCGACACCAAGTCACGGATCGAACCGTTGCTTGCGGCAACGAGGGCCTTCTGTTCTGCCGGCGTAAGAAAGCGGATTCGAGCGGCCGTGGTTCCGCGGTAAGGCCGCACTAGTCGCCAGGCGGTGTCATCGCTGACAAGGCGATTATTGAACGCCCAGTTGAGCGCGGCTTTGAGCGTCGTGAGCGTCCGATTTGCTGTATCACGCCGACGCCTGATCACTTCGGGATCGGTGAGATCGACTGTGACGGAATTGACCTTCTCTGCAAACTTCCCGGTCCGGCGCCGCTTCTGCGCCGAGACCATGCCGTCGCGCCAGCTGCGGATTTTCTCAATGGTCAAGTCGGCAACTTTTGCGTTGCCGAGCTTCGATCGGATGTGGAATGCGGCGCGGCTTTTCGCGTCGTCGACCGATTTCATACCTTCAGCGGTTCGAGCTTCGAAATACTTGTCGAGCGCGGCATTGACCGTCAACGCTGGTGCGGCCTCTGCACCTGCGCTCAGCGTTTTGACCCAGGCCCTGGCGGCGGCCTTCGCCTGCTCATGGGTAAGGATATCAGCGCCGTCAGCGGGAGCGGCATCGTCGGCGCGGCCTAGCTTAGTCTGCAGCCGCTTTCCATCAGTCGCTCTTGACGCCCCCAGCCACGAACCTCCTCTGCCGTGCGTTCCGCGACCGCGGCGATAGCCGAGTCTAACACCAGGGCTGATGACCTCCCACTCTGGCGTGTCCGAAGCCGGAAGCATCGCTCGGCTGGTCTTGCTGGCAAGATTGCTGCGTCTCTGCGCCATTTGCGTCTCGGAGGTTTTCGTTGTCGATTTCGTTGCTTTGCAACCCACGAAACCGCGTTATCGTCTCTGAGACTATATGCGATAAATCATAATGAAATCAAATATCTAATAGGATCTCACATAACCTCATGTTGTACCAGACACCGCCCTTTCACGGCGGTAACAGGGGTTCGATTCCCCTTGGGCGTACCAGAGATTTCAAGCACTTAGCTGAAAACTTCTCTCCCTATCCAACGTTTGGCCAATTTCCTTTCGGGCATGGGCAGACTCGGCGGGAGCGCCATTTTGATTTCCAAGGGTTTCCTGCGACCATCGGCGGGTCCATATGACATCGGGCTATCATGCGACCGTCAGGGGGTTGGATGCGCCCGCTGAAGTGCTGGCAGCAAATCAAAGCGCCTGTTGAGGGAGCGTGCAGCGGTGGCATATACGGGGGGCAGCTAAAATCTCAGCGCCTCGGCTTCGGCGTGATCGTCTCTACCCACACCTTGCCGCCGATCTCCCCACCGCCCTCACGGCTCGTTGATCAGCCGCTTGATCTTCTTGCCTTCGTATCCGTAGTCGTCGACCAGCTTCTGGCAGGCCGGCGAAAGCGGTTCCGGCTTGGGGCCGCCGGGTCCCGGCGTGCCGGCGAAGGCCATGGCCATGTCGCCGTTAGATTTCAGCGCGGCGGTGATATTGCCTTGATTGTCCAGTTCTGTCTGCAGCATCTGCAGCCTCGGAAGATTGACAGATAGCGTCGGACAGTCCTTCAGCCCTTCCATCGCCTCCGAAATCTGCTTCCTTACTTTATCGGCTTTGGTGGCGGCTAGGCATGGCGTTACCGTCATGCAGGCCATCAAGGTCGCGGCAACTGCGGCTTTCATCGCATGGCCCCCTATCCCACAACGATAGTGTCGCAACCTGCCCTGTCGCGTCAACAGGCGTCAGGTCCCCTCTACATCGGCGCCTTGGTTGCGCTCCTGTTCGCCAACGCTGTCTGGCGATGGCGGCAAGGCGACCTTGTGGGGATGGTCGCGCCTTTGCATAGCTTTTCGGATCGGGCGTCATCCTCAAGCAAGCGTGCAATTCTTGCCGAGCCGAAGGGCCACCAACGTCGATTCCAGCGGCGAGGAGAAGCTTGTCAAGTTGTTGATCGGTGAAGTGGCGCGTGCCGAAGCCTGAGACGTTGCGATCTATCACGCGGCGCCATGTAGCGAAACGATGCTCGTTTCATCGACCGTTCCAAAGGCAAGGTAACGGCCGAAATTCAGCTGGAACAGGATCGGCGCCTGAAATGCAACGCCCGCCCCAGCGTGAGCCGAGGCGGGCGCGATTGTTGTCGCACCATCAAGGCGGTGGCGGCGTAGTTGAGGAAACCGGGCCAGCCGTTACGGCGGACAGTCGATCTTTCTTGGTGAATGTTGGCTGTTCGTATGTCTTCTTCATAGGAATCCCCCTGTCCGCCCTCTGCGTCACAATAGCGTTGGGATGCCGAAGGTTGTCAAGCCATCGCTTAAAAGGCTCGCTGCCGGGCAATGGCAGGTTCTGAAGTCGCCAGAAATCAACCCGGCACAGGATCAACTCAGAGTGGCCAGCGAGCAACCGAGGGACAGTTGCAGCGCTGCCCCAGGCCAGTTTGACGCCACAGGTTCCGCGAAGAATTCCAGTTCAACCGGCGTCGGCGGCCAGCATGTGCATCTCTTGCTGGACTGCAAAGAAGAAACGGCGAACCTCTTCGCTGGCTGAAGTCCTGTCCTTGCCCGAACCGACAATGTGATCGAGAAGCTCGGAAGCCTTGGCCTTCCAGAAGGAAGTCGCCTTGTCGCCGTGCAGGGTCTCCAGCTTGGCGGCAACCTCCCGAACAAGGAAAACCTGACGATCAATCGGGAACGCACGCACGTTTGCTGAGGACATCTTCCGAACCATGGGACTGACGCAACGAATCAACCATTGCTGAACAAGCAATGGCGTAACCTCGAAGATGGAAACGGAACCTTAACGGCGCTGGCGTTGGCACATCTTCATACAGTCGCCCAGGACAAACGCAGGCGATGATCCTCGCGACACGTCATGTGCGTTCAAACACGGCCCTTGGCATTTCTATCGGGACAGCCGAAACGGGCGACCGCCCTCAAGCCTGCAGCGATCTCGCCTCGCCACCGCGCTTGCGCGGCGTCATCATGTCCCTGGCCATCAGTCCGCTCGCACGACAAAACGCCATGAATGCGCGACAGGCATCCTCGGTCTTGACCACGTCCACCGTGGCGCCAAAGCAGGCATTGAAGGCCTTCTGGTAGATCGGGCCCTGACGTCGCGCTGGCCAGTCCTGAAGAAAATCGAGCGCCTGTTCGACGCCGTAAATCTCCTCGACTGGCAGGCCGGGCGCGGGTGCAATGCGCACCGGCACCTCGAATTGCAGTCTGTCCATTTCCTGTCTCCCGAACCGGCGTCACGCAAGCAACGCCGTTCGTCGTCAAAAGTTGCTTTGACCGGTTTCTGGCCCAGAAATGTGTCGTCACTGCGGTCGCGAACCGCTGCGTGACGGCTACTGCGCCGGGAGCCGTCAGCTCTACTGGTTCGCCGGGTCGGTCTCGGCGTCAAAAGCCATGCGGACCACCGTGACCAGAGCGAAAACCGATGGCGCCGCGAAAATGACGGCAAGGATAACTGCCCCGGTTCCCGACAGGCCAAGTGTCTCCGCGACCGCCCAATAGACGGTTCCGATGCAGATGAGCGCCTGGACGGAGAGGAATGAAGCCGCAGAAACCGCGCGCGACAGGGTTTTGAATGTCTTGATGCGTTGCATTGAAATAATCCGGAAATGACGCGCCGCGCGACCGTGCGCGGCCGACAGCCGCCGCACGGTCACGACGCGAACAGGGATAGGTATGTGGTGAAAAGTGCGGTTCTGGACCGCTCAGGCCGGGATGGAGGGCGGTGCGCGCGGCTGGTTGGCATTCGCCTTGCGACCCGAGGCCGGTCCGTGTCCGGAAGCAACCGCGTCCGGCGAAGTCCGTTCAAACCGAAGGAAAACAGCTTCGGGAACCGGCAAGGCGGGATGGCCGCTGGCGAACTTGGCCAGCACCGGCCGGACAGCGCGAACCTCCAGCGCTTGCGCCTTGCCGGTGACACGCAGCAGCGCCGCCACCTCGCCAGACCGTTCCACGCCGACGCTGGCACCGCCCGATGCAGCGTCCGCGAAGGCTGGCATCTCCGGCCGGCCGAGGCACAGCATCGCCAGCAGCACCATGCCCATCAGGCATGAGCAGGCCGCCGCCAGCGGCGCTTCAAGCAATCTGCTACGCTTGGCCGTCATGAAAGGCTGCGATCTCCCAAAACCTCCCCCGCCCTAACGCAAGGCGGCCAGAAAGGAAAGCAAGCCGGGCACAAACCGGCAAGACATCGGCCCAGACGATGCAAATATCCAGACTGCCCGGCCGTGTCTGGTAGTTCTTCCTTGAACCTTTTGCCCCCAAGTGCCAAATCTGTCGGGATTTCACGCTGGCTCTTTCAAAGGCCCCTACCGGCAATACGGACAAAATGATCACCTATCTCGACGCCGCCACGGCACCGCTCAGAAATACCGGCCAGATCCGCCTCTATGGCGAGGAAGGCTTTGCCGGCATGCGCAAGGCATGCGATCTTACGGCGCGCTGCCTCGACGAACTGGTGCCGATGGTCGAGCCCGGCGTCACCACGGAAGCAATAGACCGCTTCGTCTTCGAGTTTGGCATGGATCACGGCGCGCTGCCGGCGACGCTCAACTATCGCGGCTACACGAAATCGTCATGCACCTCGATCAACCATGTCGTCTGCCATGGCATACCCGACAACAAGCCACTGAAGGATGGCGACATCGTCAACATCGACGTCACCTACATCCTCGATGGTTGGCACGGCGATTCCTCGCGCATGTATCCTGTCGGCACGATCAAGCGTGCGGCCGAACGCTTGCTTGAAGTCACCTATGAATGCCTGATGCGCGGCATCGCGGCGATCAGGCCCGGCGCCCGCACCGGGGCCATCGGCGCCGCTATCCAGACCTATGCCGAGGGCGAGCGCTGCTCGGTGGTACGCGATTTCTGCGGCCACGGCGTCGGCCAGCTTTTCCACGACGCGCCGAACATCCTCCACTATGGCAACGTCAACGAGGGCGTCGAGATGCGGCCCGGCATGATCTTCACTGTCGAGCCTATGATCAATCTCGGCCGGCCGCATGTGAAGGTCCTGTCCGATGGCTGGACGGCGGTTACGCGCGACCGTTCGCTGTCGGCGCAGTACGAGCACACGATCGGCGTGACCGATACCGGTTGCGAGATCTTCACGCTGTCGCCCAAAAAACTCGACCGCCCCGGCCTGCCGGCATAGCGTGCCGCACCGCAAGGTCGGCCGACCGGCGGATTGGTGCCAGCCTATGGGATGAGCAACAAACTTCCGGTGGTTCGTCCAGCTTCCAGTTCGGTGTGGGCTTTGGCCACGTCGCTGAGCGCGAATTCCTCGCCAATGGCCGCCGTGATGTTCAAACGAAAGGCGTCGATCAAGGCTGCGGCGGCTTCGGCGTAGAAAGTCTGGTCGCCGGTCGCGGCCATTATGCTTGGGTGGGCAAGAGCGCGGTTTGGGCGTAACTGGTCAAGAGAAACCTGTGGAATTGGCCCGGCCGCCTGGCCGAAACTGACGGCAGTACCGAACGGCCGTATGCATTGGATGGTCTTGGCGAGCATGGCACCGCCAATGCCGTCATAGCCGACATCCACACCTCGACCACCTGTAAGCTCCAAGACTTGCCGGACGAGATCGGCATCGCGCCCGACGATGAGATGATCGGCGCCATGAGAGCGAGCAAGTGCGGCTTTTTCGCCAGAACTGACCGTGCCGATCACCGTTGCGCCCAGATGTTTTGCCCAACGGACCAGAATAGCTCCAAGCCCGCCTGCCGCCGCATGAACCAGGATGACTGTGCCCGGCTTCACGGTATAGGTGCGGTTGAGCAACATGTAGGCAGTCATACCCTTGAGCGTCGATGCCGCCGCAGTGCGCGAACCGACCCTGTCCGGCAGCTTGATCGCCCGCGCCGCCGGCAGCAGGCGTGTGGTGGCATAGGCGCCGACCGGGGCGCCCGCATAGGCAACACGGTCCCCGGGAACAAGGAGCGTGACCTCGGAGCCAACGGCGTCGACGATACCGGCCCCCTCGGCGCCGAGCACGGCGGGATAGGAGGGCAGCGGGTAGATTCCCTTGCGATGGTAGATATCGAGAAAATTGACGCCAATCGCCTCATGACGGATCCGGATTTCCTTCGGGCCGGGAGATTGCGGCGGGCGCTCCAACAGCTGCATTTGGTCAACACCCCCGGTAGCGGTCAGCGTGACGGCAATACCCATCTTCATTCTCCAATCTGATGTTCGATGGATGAATGGCAGATGGCAGTTTGATTGAGAATTACCTATAAGCTCCCAGACAATGGGAAAAAATGATCAGATGCTGGATTGGGAGGACCTTCGCCATTTCCATGCTCTTGGGCGTCTGGGCACACTGTCGGCCGCCGCCCGGGCACTCGGCGTGGAACATGCCACAGTAGCGAGACGGGTGGCGCACCTGGAAGAAAAGATCGGCGCCAAGCTCGTTGACCGGCGCGGGCGGCGCCTTTCGCTTACGGCCAAGGGCCAGCAGATTGCAAGCATCGCCACGCGAATGAGCGAAGACGCCCTGACAATCGAGCGCGCCGCACTGAATGCGGACAACCGGCATGCGGGTACGGTCAGGGTAAGCGCCCCGCCTGCCTTGGCGACCGCGCTGCTGGCCGAGCGGCTTGTTCGCCTCCGGCAACGACATCCCGGCATCGATGTCGTGGTCATCGGCGAGACGCGCTACGCCTCGCTTGGGCGGCGGGAGGCAGATATCGCCGTGCGGATGGCGCGACCGGAACAGGGCGACCTGACTGTCACCAAGATCGACGAGATTGGCTTCAGCCTCTATGCCGATCCCGCCTATCTCGCCGCGACGCGCGAGGCGGATTGGTCCTTCGTTGGTTATGAGGAGACCATGGCCTCGTCGCCGCAGGAAAGGATGCTTGTACAGATTGCCGAGGGTCGTCCAGTCGCTATCCGCGCCTCTTCGCTGGAGTTTCAACTGGCTGCCGTCAAGGCCGGCGGCGGCGTCGCGCTGCTGCCCGATTTCATGGCGGCGGATCTGAATTTGACCAGACTGCCTTTGCCGGGCGATCCACTTACGCGCGAAGTCTGGTTGGTCGTGCACACGGATATCAAGGATGTGCCGCTGATCCGCGCAGTGCTGGATGCGCTTGCCGGCAAGGTTAGATGAACGGGTGAAAGAGGCGGCCGAACTGCAAATCGGTTGACTGCCAGCATGGCGGCATGCGCCGCATACGCGCCACGAACGCATGTTCGACATGATGACGGTTGCGAAGTTTCACGCTGTCACCAAAAAACTCGACCATTCCGGCCTGCTGGCCTAGTATTTCGATGGGTCGGGCGGCAACTGGATGCGGGGGCATATGGGGGACACGGGCGACGACGAGCGGAGTTTCTTCTCCGAGGCGCCGGTCCGGCCTGCGGCGAAAGCCGTGACGCTCGACGAAAAGCCGCATTATGTCGGCCATCGCGACCGCTTGCGCGAGCGCTTTGCCGCCGCCGGTCCGGACGCCCTGCCCGACTACGAACTGCTGGAACTCCTGCTGTTTCGCCTGATCCCACGCGCCGACACCAAGCCGGTCGCCAAGGCGCTGCTGGCGCGGTTCGGCACGCTGGCCGAAGTGCTTGGCGCGCCGGTCGGCCTGCTGCAGGAGGTCAAGGGCATCGGTCCGACGGTGGCGCTCGACCTGAAAGTCGTCGCGGCGACCGCGCAGCGCATGGCGCGCGGCGAGGTTCGCGGCCGCGAAGTCCTCTCGTCATGGCAGCAGCTTCTCGACTATTGCCGCTCGGCCATGGCATTCGAGGAGCGCGAGCAGTTCCGCATTCTGTTCCTCGACAAGAAGAACGCGCTGATCGCCGATGAGGTGCAGCAGGTCGGCACCGTCGACCACACGCCCGTCTATCCGCGCGAAGTGGTCAAGCGCGCGCTCGAACTCTCGGCGACCGCGATCATTCTGGTCCACAACCATCCGTCGGGCGATCCGACGCCGTCGCGCGCCGACATCGAGATGACCAAGGAGATCATCGACGCCGCCAAGCGGCTGGGCATCGCCGTGCACGACCACATCATCATCGGGCGGAAAGGCTATTCCAGCATGAAGGGCCTGTTGCTGATCTAGGCGACGGGACTGGTGCCAAGCGATTGTATCGCGATTCTCCACGCGACAAATCGGACCTGTGCCGAACGTCCGATCACACCTGATCGATGGAATAAAATGCACAAAATTCGCCTGCACAATCTTTTTGCTGGAAAATTGAAAATCGTTCAATCTTGGAAAGATCAATTCCCATTCGGGCTATGACGCAGGAAAATTTCCCAAACCAAACGGGCAACATCCAGCTTTTTGGAAGATCATTTCATTGAGGCGTAGCATTTCCACTGCTACCGTTTGAAACGCTTCAATTGGAACCACGCAATTGCAACGCAAGCGCCCGACCATAGCGGATGTCGCACGAACCGCCGGTGTCTCCATCGGTACGGTATCGAATTTCATCAATGGAACTGCCAGCCTCAAGGAAGGCACGCGCGATCGCATAGAAAAGGCGGTTGCTGCACTGATGTACCGGCCCAGCTCGTTTGCACGCTCGCTCCCGGGCCGCGCACCGCGCAGGCCAAAGAACCTCGATCATCTGCCGAGGCTTCTGGTCGCGGGCCGGGTGAGTGTCGACTTCCTCTGCCGCGTCGACGTGTTGCCGCATCGCGACGACCGGATCACTGCCAGCCATATCGAAAAGGCACTGGGCGGGCCGGCGGCCAATCTCGCGGTTGCCGCCGCCGGCGTCGGCGCCCCCTATGCTCTTGACGTGGAACTGGCGACGGCGGTCGGCGAGGATCCCGAGAGCGACTGGGCGCTGGGCGAGCTTTCGAAACTGGGCGTCCACGCCTTGCCGATTCGCAGCACGCCCAACAACCGCCTCTCCCAGGCGATCGTTATCATCGAGCGCAACGGCAGCCGCACGATCATCAGCGAACCGTTTGAGCTTGGCGAGGTCGACCTGACCGCCAATCTCGACATCCAGCCCGAGCAGCGCCCGGCCTGTCTTCACATCGAAGGCTTTCACTATGAAACGATGACCGCATCCATAGCGCGCTTTCATCAGGCCGGCTGGAAGGTGAGCCTGCATTCGGCCGGCCTGCCCAAAAGCGCGCGCACGCCGGAAATCTTCACGCAGATGGTCAGACAGATCGACCTGACCTTCATCAACGACGTGATGATGCGGGAGATTTTCGACTTCCGCTCCCGGATGGCGACGATGATCGAAGAGGTGCGGCTGATGCTTTCCCGCATCAAGCCGCGCGGAACGGTGGTGCTCACCCTCGGCGAATTTGGCGCGGTCGTCTTTCCGGCGAGTGGCAGCCCGCAGATCGAAGTTCCGGCACTGCCTGTCAATCGCGTCGATGCGACCGGCGCCGGCGACAGCTTTGCCGGCATCTTTCTCAGCCTCTGGCTGCACGGCGCGTCGCTGGAAGACGCTGCCCGCCATGCGGCGATTGGTGCGAGCCTGACGACAACCGTCGAAGGCGCGCAGGGCCATATCGCCGACTTTGCGACATTGAAGGCTGCCGCCTTGGCGAATAGCGCCATGATGGCAAGCTAGATCAATGGCTTATCGACTTTGCGACCAACGGCAGACAGCCGTCCCATCTGGCGAAATCAGGAGGACATGACCATGGCGAAAACAAAGGTGCTTCTGGTCGGCGAGAGCTGGGTGAGTTCGGCGACCCACTACAAGGGGTTCGATCAGTTCGGCAGCGTTACCTTTCATCTGGGCGCAACGCCCCTGGTTGATGCCTTGAAGGACAGCGAATTCGATCTTGATTACATGCCGGCTCACGAGGCTGTCGAGAAACTGCCTTTCACCATGGAGGGCCTGTCGCAATACAAGGCGATCATCCTGTCCGACATTGGCGCCAACTCGTTGCTGCTCCACCCCGATGTCTGGCTGCATGGCAAGACGGTACCCAACCGGCTCAAGCTTCTGCGCGACTGGACGCTGGCTGGCGGCGGCCTGATCATGATCGGCGGCTACTTCAGCTTCCAGGGCATCGACGGCAAGGCCCGCTGGCATCGCACGGCTGTCGAGGACGCCTTGCCGGTGACCTGCCTTCCCAATGATGACCGGCTTGAAATTCCCGAAGGCTTTCGGCCTTCGATCACTGGCCCCAGGGATCATCCGATCTTTGCCGGCATCGACGGCGAATGGCCCCTGCTGCTCGGCGCCAACGAGGTCATTGCCCGCGATCGGAATGATGTCGAGGTGTTGGCGCGGCTGCCGCAGGATCAGGGCGGCCATCCCCTGCTGGTCACCGGACGTCATGGCGAGGGCCGCACCTTGGCATGGACATCGGATATCGGCCCGCACTGGCTGCCGAACAGCTTTGTCGAATGGCCCGGCTACGCGCGCCTTTGGACCAACGTGCTTCGCTGGGTCAGCAAGGCCGTCTAGCCAATCAGCAACGCCGGGGAACCGCCATGACAGTACGTTTCTTGTGGCCAGGAACATCGCCAAGCGCTTCGGCGCGCTGACCGCGCTTGCCAATGTCGACCTGGAGATCCGCTCCGGCGAAGTGCTGGCGCTTCTCGGCGACAATGGCGCGGGCAAATCGACCTTCATCAAGATCCTGGCCGGGGCCCATCCGCCCAGCGATGGCGAACTGGTCATCGAAGGCAATCCGGTGGCCTTTTCCTCGCCCAAGGATGCCGCGTCATCGGGGATCGCGACGATCTTCCAGGAACTGGCGCTCTCGGAGAACCTTTCAATCGCCGAAAACGTCTTTTTAGGTCGAGAATTGAAACGCTCCATTTTTGGCATTCCGTTTCTGAAGCGCAAGGAAATGCGCCAGCGCGTCGACGATCTCCTGCAGGAACTCGACGCCCATATCTCCGATCCGGAAGCCCCCGTCGGCAGCCTGTCGGGCGGCCAACGCCAGGCCGTCGCCATCTGCCGGGCGCTCAATCTGAACGCCAGGCTGGTGATCATGGATGAGCCGACGGCAGCCCTTGCCGTTGCCGAGACCCGAAAGGTCCTGGCACTGACGCGGCGGCTGGCCGCGCGCGGCTGCGCCGTCGTTCTCATCAGCCACAACATTTCCGAAGTCTTCGAGGTTGCCGACCGCATCGTGGTGTTCCGGCGCGGCGGCAAGGTCGCCGAACGTCTGGCGGCCGAAACCAACCACGAGGAAGTCGTTTCGCTCATAACAGGCGCTCATCCCGACGTGCGTGCGCTCGAAAAAACAAACTGAAACGCACGTCATTTCCAGAGAGGATCAAACCACAATGCTTTCACAGTTCAAGAAAGTGCTCGCGGCCTCCGCATTGTCGCTCGTCGTTGCCACGGCAGCGCATGCCGCCGACAAACACAAGGTCGCCTTCGTCCCGCAATTGATCGGCATCCCTTACTTCAACGCCATGGAAGCCGGCGGCAATCGTGCCGCCAAGGATCTGGGTGTCGACTTCATCTATTCCGGCCCGGTCGACACCAATCCGGTCGACCAGCTGCAGATCGTCCAGAACCTGATCGACCAGGGAGTCGAGGCGGTCTCGGTCAGCGTCCTCGATGCCTCCAGCATCGCTCCCGTGGTCGAGAGCGCCAAGGCGAAAGGCATCAAGCTGTTCACCAGCGACAGCGATGCGCCCGACAGCGGCCGCGCGGTCTATGTGGCCCAGGCGACCGACGAAGGCCTCGGCACGACGATCATCGACGAGCTCGTCAAGCGCGTTGGCGAGGATGCAGCGATCGGCATCGTCTCCGGCGAAGCAACGGCGTCCAACCTCAACGCCTGGATCGGCTTCATGCAGAAAGAAGCCGCCGCGAAATACCCGAAGCTGAAGCTGCTCGCGCCGCAATTCGCCGGTGGCACCGCTGAACGCGCCGCGCAGATCTCCGGCGACCTGATGGCCGCCAACCCCGATATCAAGGCCATCATCGCCGTTGCATCCTCGACATGCCCGGGCGTCGCCCAGGCCATCGAAACCGCCGGCAAGATCGGCTCCGTCATCGGTGCCGGCTATTGCAGCCCGAACACGGCACGGTCCTACCTGAAGAGCGGCGCCTTCGGCTTCACCGTGCTGTGGGACCCCGAGCAGCTCGGCTATCTCACCGTCTGGGCCGGCAAGCAGCTGATCGACGGCAAGACCTTCGAGGCGGAAAACAAGATTGCCGGCCTCGACAAGCCCGTCACCTATGACGCCACGAAGGGCATTCTGCTGCTCGGGCCGCCGGCTGTCTTCACCAAGGACAATGTCGACAAGTTCAACTTCTGAGCCTTGCCATGAATGCGGTGCGGCAGTTTGGAAACGGTGTCTTCTCCATGAACAGGCGGGAGTGGTCTCTGCTTGTCGCCTGTTTGCTGGCGGTCATCGTCTTTTCTGTCGCATCGCCCCACTACGCGACGTCAGGCAATGCAGCCACGGTCTTGCGCAACAGCGTCGAACTGTTGCTGATCGGCCTTGGCATGACATTGTTGCTGGCCATGGGCGGCATCGATGTGTCGATCGGAATCGTCATGGGGCTGGCGGCCATCGCAATCGGCCGCGTGCTCGGTGCCGACGGCAATCCGGTGCTGGCGCTCGTCGGGGGCCCCGCGGTGGGCGCGCTGCTGGGATGCGTGACCGCCACCGTCGTCGTTCTCGGCCGCGTTCCGGCAATCGTCGGAACGCTCGGCCTGCTCGGCGTCTACCGCACAGCTGTGTTTGTCCTTCTCGGCGGGCAATGGCTTTCCGGCTTGCCCGCGAGCCTCACCAATCTGCTGGCAACCACCGTGCTCGGCGTCCCCGTCCCTGCTTTGGTGATTGCCGCTGCCTATCTGGTCGTCTGGCTGGCGCTTCGGCGAACCCCCTATGGGCTGCACTTGCTGGCGATCGGCAATTCGGAGGAAAAGGCGCGACTGTCGGGCATCCCGGTCATCAGGACCCGCTTCATGACCTTCGTCATCAGCGGGGTCCTGACCGGCATTGCCGCCACTTTCTATGTCGCCACCTACCGCAATGTGGAAATGACGATCGGCAGTACGCTGGCGCTGGATGCCATTGCCGCGGTCATTCTTGGCGGCACAAGCATATTGGGCGGCAAATGCAGCCTGATCGGCACGGTGCTCGGCGTGCTTCTGCTGAGAATTCTTCAGAACGGACTGCTTTTGATCGGTGTCCCTTCGCTCTGGCAGCCTGTCGTCACCGGCGTTCTCATCATCGGCGTGCTTGGCTTCGAAGCCATCTCCAACCGCTTCCCTGTGGTCCAGCTCCTGCGAGCCCGCGCATGAAGACGCTTCGGAACCTGCAGGGCCCGGCCCTCACCCTGGCTTTGTTGTGCGGGCTTTGGCTGATCGTGATTGTTGGCCTGCTAGCGCTCAAGCCTTCAGTCTATAATCTGGGCACAGTTACCACCATTCTTCAGTTCTCGACGATCCTGGCCCTGGTCGGCCTTGGGCAAGGGCTGGTCATCCTGGCCGGCGGCGCGGGCATCGACCTGTCGGTCGGCGGCGCGGTCTCGCTCTCCGCCATCGTTGGAATGCTCTGCGTAAAGCTGGGCTTGCCGCCCGTTCTGCTGCCTGTCGTCTGCATTCTGGCGGGCGCGATGCTCGGTGCCTTGAACGGATGGCTGGTGAACGGGCTCGCGCTTCTTCCCTTCATCGCGACACTGGGCACATTCTTCGTCTATTCCGGCGCAGCCCTTGCCGTCACCGGCGGCGCGGCCCAGGCAGGCGTACCCCCCTGGCTGCTCCTGTGGGGGCGCGGCGTCGTCATGGGCATTCCCGTGCCCTTCCTCACGCTTGCCATCCCCTGCTTTGCTCTGGCCGGCCTGGTACTGCTCTCGACGGCCTGGGGGCGCTGGATCTACGCGATGGGCTTCAATGAACGCTCGGCCAAACTGGTCGGCATTCCGGTCGACCGCGTTCGCTTCATCCTCTACTCCTTGAGTGGCGCGCTCGCCGGTGCCGCCGGTCTCGTCTCGCTCGCCTGGCTCGGCAGCGGCCGGCCCAATATCGGCCAGAACCTCGAGCTTGAATCGCTGACTGCCGCCATGCTTGGGGGCATTGCCATCACCGGCGGACGTGGCGGCGTCGGCGGCGTGTTCGCGGCCGTCCTGCTCCTGGTCACGCTGAAGACCGGTCTTCTGCAACTGAACATCAATACGGTCTGGCAGGTGGGAATTGTCGGCGCCCTACTGGTTTTCGTCCTTCTCGTCGACCGACTTTCCCAACGTTGGAGATCATAATGCCTTCCATTGAAGAGATCATTGCCGCGCGCGTCGAGGCAACCGCCGATCGCATCGTCGCAACGCTGAGCGATCTCGTCGCTTTCCCCTCGATTGTGAAATCCAATCCGAAGGACGCTGGCCCCGGTGAGCGTGATTGCCAGCTCTATCTGCAAAAACGCATCGAGGCGCTCGGCTTCTCGACCGATCTCTGGGACCCGGACGGCCCGGCACTCTACGAGAAATACAAGGGTCGCGCCGGCGCCAACAAGGGCAGGACGTTCGAGGGCAGACCCAATCTGGGCGGCGTCCTGAAGGGCACGGGCGGCGGGCGCTCCATCATGCTGACCGGCCACATCGACGTTGTGCCACCGGGTGCCGCCAGCCATTGGACGACCGACCCGTTCCAGCCCGTTCTCAAGGACGGATTTCTGCACGGCCGCGGCACGGTCGACATGAAAGGCGGCGTTGCCTGCATGCTGATGGCCATCGAAATCCTGAAGGAGCTCGACATTCCCCTGTCCGGAGACGTCGTCTTCACCACCGTCGTCGATGAGGAAATCGGTGGCATGGGTTCGCTCGCCATGGTCGATCGCGGCTTTCACGCCGACGCCGGCATCATGACCGAACCGACGGCGAACAAGATCGCGCCGCTCTGTCACGGCATTTTGTGGGGAAAGATCATCATCGACGGCATAGGCGGCCACGCGGAACTGACGCCGAACGCCTGGTACTCGAGCGGCCCGGTCGACGCCGTCCAGCTTTGCCGGCAGATCCTCGACGGCATCGACATTCTCAACCGGCGCTGGATGTTCGATCCGAAGAAGAACCATCCGCTGATGGACCTGCCGAACCAGATCATCGTCACCCAGATCAATGCCGGCGAACACCCCTCCTCCATGGCAGGACGCGGCGAGATCATCATCGACGCGCAGTATCTGCCAAGCGAGCATGACGAGTTCAGGCTGGGCGGCAACGTCAAGCGCGAAATCGAAGAGCATATCGCCAATGTCTGCCAGGCTGATCCCTATCTGCGCCAGCACCCTGCCCGCGTCGAATGGATCCTCGACGCGGATTGCGCCGAGATCCCGTCGGACAATCCGTTCATCGGCGTCTTCCAGCTGGCTGTCGAGGAAGCCAAGCTGTCGCCCGTCCTGAGCGGTTTTGGCGCACACAGCGACATCGGCCTGCCGACAGGCCTTGGCAACACGCCGACGGTCAACTTCGGTCCCGGCGATCCGGCGCAGGCGCATCAGCCGAACGAGCGCGTTTCGGTGCGGGATCTCGTCGATTGCACAAAGGCAATTGCAATCGCCGTCGAGAAATGGTGCCGCTGACGCGACGACAAGGTCGCCTTCGTCAGCGAGATGCCAATGGCGGGATGAGGCCCTTCGAAAACGCCGCGCCTGTCGTTGCCCTGGTCTCGCGCTGCGATTACGGCGGATCAGTCTTGCAGCTGCCGGCAATCTGGTCGACGGCTTCGCCGAGCCCGGCGAGATCGAAATCGGCCTCGCCGCGCCCCGACAGCAGCCCGAACCGCCAGGAAAGCAACAGTCGGCTTGCGGAAACAAGGCGTCTGATGCCGTCGGCACCGTCGCGAACCAGCATCCTGCCGCGCGGCCCGACCGACCAACTCTCAGCGAACTTGCTGCCCTGGTCGACCGTGACAGACATGGTGATCCTGCGGCTGGCTGAGACGGCGTCATTCAGCTGCAGCCATTCTGTCCAGCGCGGTTCGCTGTTTGCCCGGCAGGCAATCGTCAGGATCGGGCTGTAGCTCAAGGCGCCGCCGCCGGTGATCAGCTTGTTGGTCGCATAAAGCGATGCCGTGACGAGACCGTCTTCGCCCGTACCGAACCGCCAATTGTCAAGAACCGTATCGGCTTGGGCAATGCCACAGACCGAGACAAGAACCAGCGCGATTGCCGCAGCGTGTCCCACTTCAACCAACAGCCTCAACACGCCCTCCAACAGCCAAGCGGCTTGCGATACAAGCGCAGATAAGAATCAAAGCTTGGTATCGCTACAGGCCATCGCTCGCGAAGCGTTCCGGCTGTTGCAGTTTCGCAACAAAAAGGCCGCCTCGAGGGCGGCCTTTGCTGTTTCAACGAAATGCTCGGATTATTCGGCGTCCTTGGCGGCCTTCTTCTTCGGCGCGGCCTTCTTCTTGGGCTCTTCCGCCTCGTCGGCCTTCTTGTCGTCGGCCTTCTTGGCGGCCGCCTTCTTCGCCGGCTTCGCCTTGGTCGTGGTTTCAGCCTCCTCATCGTCGGCCATCAGCTCTTCCTTGCTGACCTTGACGTCGGTGACGGAGATCTGGCCGAGCAGATGGTCGACCACCTTCTCCTCGAACATCGGCGCGCGCAGCGTGTTCAGCGCTTCCGGATTGCTGCGGTAGAACTCGAAGACTTCCTGCTGCTGGTTGGCCGGATAGCGACGCACCTGCTCGAACAGACCGCGCTGCAACTCTTCATCCGACACGGTGACGCCGGCCTTCTCGCCGATTTCAGCCAGCACCAGGCCGAGACGCACGCGGCGTTCGGCTAGACGCAGATATTCGGCGCGTGCCTCTTCTTCCGTCGTCTCTTCGTCGGCGAAGGTGCGTCCGGCCGCCTCCAGGTCACGATTGACCTGCGCCCAGATGTTGTTGAACTCGGCGTCGACGAGCTTCGACGGCGCCTCGAACGAGTAGGACGCGTCGAGCTGGTCGAGCAGCTGGCGCTTGACCTTCTGGCGCGTCATGGCTCCGAACTGGTTCTCGATCTGGCCACGCACCACGTCACGCAGGCGCTCCAGCGACTCCAGGCCGAGGTTCTTGGCGGTCTCATCGTTGATTTCCAGCGCGCCGGGCTGGGAGACTTCCTTGACGGTGACGTCGAAGGTCGCCTCCTTGCCGGCCAGGTTCGCCGCCTGGTAATTCTCCGGGAAGGTCACGGTGACCTGCTTTTCGTCACCGGCCTTGGCGCCGACCAGCTGATCCTCGAAACCCGGGATGAATTCCTTGGAGCCCAGCACCAGCGGCTGATCGGTGCCGGCGCCGCCCGCGAAGGCCTCGCCGTCGATCTTGCCGACATAGTCGATCGTCACGCGGTCGCCATTGGCCGCCTTGCCGGTCTTCGGCTCGTAGCTGCGTGCCGATTCGGCAACGCGCTGGACCTGCTCGTCGATCTCGGTGTCAGGCACGTCGAACACCTGACGCGTCACCTTGATGTCGGAGAAATCCTTGATCTCGATCGCCGGAATGATTTCGTAGTTGAGGCGGAATTCGAAGTCGGCGCCGCCAGCCAGGATCTTCTCGGCTTCCTTCTCGTCCTCGGTCATGATGACCTCGGGCTGCATGGCGGCCTTTTCGCCGCGGCCCGAAATGATCGAACGGGTCGAATCGTTGAGGATCTCATTGACCACTTCGGCCATGAACGACTTGCCGTAGACCTTGCGCAGGTGCTGCACCGGCACCTTGCCGGGACGGAAGCCATTGATGCGGACCTTGTTCCTGGCGTCCGAAAGCCGCGCCATCAGCTTGGCTTCCATGTCACCGGCCGGCACGGTGATCTTGATCTCGCGCTTGAGACCGGAGTTGAGTGTTTCGGTGACCTGCATCGTAAAACCTTTGTTTTCACCAATGAGGCTGCCAAACGGCTTTCTGCCGTTCACAGCCTGCCGGTATATTCTTGCCGGGAATGGCTTTTGGTACGGAACCTGGCGATTTGACCGAAAATACGGCTCAAATTCTCCCAAACTGCGTTCCAAAATGTGAATAAGTCTTTGTTTTTCCTACTTCTTATCACATTTTGCAGAAGCGGATCGTCGCGTCCCGTCACATTCGACACGCCTTTTGTCACAGGCGAGCCTAATTTTCAACCATCTTCGCATTTCGGCGAATAGCCATCATTTCGGCCCTGACATTGACAGAATGATGGCTACATGGGATTGCCGGTTCATGCGGATGTGGCGGAACTGGTAGACGCCCTGGATTTAGGTTCCAGTGCCGAAAGGCGTGGGGGTTCGAGTCCCTTCATCCGCACCACTCGCCACCTTGGCCGTTTCATCCGCCTCTTCGTGTTCGTGACTCTGTTTTCCCCGGCGCGGCCATGCGCCGATCGAAAGTCCTGCTGATTGATCGCTTGAGAGACAGCCGGCAATGAGATCAACTCATTGCCTGGGAAACGCGGGGCAATGATGACGGTTGAGTACTGGAACAAAGCGCACATCTGTGGGCTGCTCTCGGTTCGCTTCGGGCTCACGAGCTACCTCGAGATCAACACGAGCACCACAGGCTTCAGATACGCGGAAGCACGGCAATTGGGTTTTCGCCCCTGCATGCGTCTGGTGTATCGGGCGACCGAGCCGCCGCTCGATGGCCTCCCGGTGGATTTCACCTCCGCGGACGAGGATATCGCGGCATGTCTCAATGACACGCGCCTGAAGGGACGGACGTTCGACATCGTGTTCGTCGATCCGCATCACACATACGAGTGCTCGGCGCGAGATATCAGGGAGGCTTTCCGCATGGTGTCGCCCGGGGGTGCCGTGGTGGTGCATGACTGCCTGCCCCCAAATCGGGCTGCAGCCAATCCCTCCTTCTTCCACGGCGAGTGGTGTGGCGTGACTTACAAGGCATACATCGATTTCGTGCTGGGCAATCCGGATCTTGACTATTTTACGGTGGATGCCGACTACGGCTGTGGCGTCATTTTGAAGCCGAAGGGGACTCGCGCGAAGATAAAGAACTGGCTGCGTGCCCGACGCGTTCGCGAGTTGAAAGACGAATGGCGATCGGTCGGCAATGATTTTGATGCGGCCTTCGACAAGTTCATGGCCGACAAAACCAGACTCTTGCGCCTTGTCGACTTTAGCCTGCTGCGCAGAAAACTTCGCTGAAACGACAGTCAGCCAGCCTTGCCAATCTCGCCATAAGCCCGGAGAAGCGACGCCGCCAAAAAATCGGCGGCCTACGTCTCGAAGACCTGACGTGTGAACCACTCGGCCAGCTTTGCAAGCTCCGGCCCCAGCACCCGATCCTCGCCGACAGGCGGCACGACACTTCTGATTTCGTCGACGAATGACCGCAGGGCCGGCGGTGGCGCACGCCGGGTGACGTGCAGCGCCTGCGAGGCCATCATTGCCAGCATTGCCACCGCCGCGTCGACGCAGCGGCCGGCGGTGGCCTCCTTGGTCCATGCGAAGAACGCCGTGGTGGCGACATCGTCCTGCCCGGCGCCGGCTGATTCCGTTCCTGGAATGAAGGTGCGCTGCGCAGCAAGCTTGGCCTGCTCGAGATAGCCGGTAATCGCCATCGGTACATAGCCGACATTGCCGTGGCCGTCGCTGTCGGCCCAATGCCGCCCGGTCATCAGGAGATCGGGCAGCAGCGACACCTTGCCATTCAGAAGCTTGGAGGCGTGACGGTCGCAGAGCAGGCAGATATCGGCCCATATCGCCGCAAGGTCGTCCAGAGCAGGCGTCGCCATGGCGTTGTGATAGCCGCCCGTACTGATGCAGCGCCCCAACGGGTGCGCGTCGTCGGGCGGGACATAGACCGGATTGTCCGATATCGAGGCCAGCGAAACGTCTGCGGCCCGCTCGGCCGACGAGAGTGCACGATGCGCATGGCCGAGAACGCGCGGCACGATGCGGTAGCTGACCGGCGCCTGATAGTTGCGCCTGCCATCTCCGGCATCGACCAGGAATTGCCGCAGCCCCTGGAGGGCCGCCGCCTCGTGCTCATCGCCCCAGAGCGCGTCGAGCGCCGCGTCGTAGTGTTCGAGCGGAGCGCGAAACGCTTCGATCGACAGCGCGAACACCTTGTGCGCGATCCGGATGCGGCGGCGCGCCGCGAGCGCCGCGTCGGCCACCAGGGCAGCAGCACAGGGCGAGCCGTTGATCAGCGAGCCCCGTTCCTTGACCTCCAGGTCGAAACGCGTCGAAAGCTCGGCAAACAGCGGATAGAGCGCCAGGATTTCGCCGGCGCCGCCCTGACCTGCGGCCGGCACCATTGGCATCGGGCCGCCGTCGAGCATCGCGGCAACGGCGAGCGCGATGCGCGGCGTGGTGGCGGCGTTGCCCTCGATGAAGTTCGTCAGGCGGGCAAGCACGATCGCCCTGACCACGCGATCAGGCAAAGGCTCACCGAACGAGGTTGCGGCGGCGAACGCCTTGATGCGCGCATGGCGGTCCCGCTCGTCATGCGCGAGCCGTTGGCTCGCCAATTCCCCCATGGCGGTGGTGACACCATAGATCACCGGTGGCGGATCGGTTTCAATCAGCTTCAGGAACGAGGCGCGGCAGTCGGCGATGCGCCACAGGGCCTTCTCGCCGATCTCCACCGTGTCCTTTTTCCAGGCGACGCGAAAAACAGTGTCGAGGTTGATGTCTTCACGCGTCGTCAGGGTAATTGGCATGTTTCACACCACGGCAGGCACGGACATTTCAGTAGAGTGGCTCCTCGAACAGCGTCTTGTCGCCATCCACCAGCGCCTTGATCTGGGCGGTGCCATCGCCGGAGAGCGCGAGGCGTATCCCGAACGGACGCACCCGCATGTCGTTCTGGATCGCCATCCCCTCGCCCTCCGGCAGATAGAAGCGTTCGATGCCATAATCCGGCGCGATGGTCATTCCCTCGCCGCGAAGGTCCCAGCCTTCGGCGACATGGCCTGATATATCGGCCTCGTCGGCGGCGGCCGGCGTCGGTGCCTTGCCGAACCAGGCGGCGGTCGGCGTCCAGTAGCCGTCGGCGCCCTTCTTCAGTCGGACCACGATCGGCGTGTCATCGCTGGAGAATTTGTCGGCCGGAATGTTGGCGATCATTTTCACCGGTATCCGCGAAATCTCGTAGCCGAGGATGATGTAGTCGCCGCGCAGGAGATCGCGTGGATCGACGGGTTCGATCTTCAGCAGCACCTCCTTGCCGTTGCGCAGGATCGCCGCCCGGCCGGCGATGATCCAGCTCAGGAAGCCTATCTGGACGAGCGCCAGCACCAGCGCCGAGATGATCAGCCGCTTTCCGGTCATCATGCCGTGGCTCCCCCGGTTGCTGGACCTTTCATGCGCTTTTCCACGCGGATGATGACGAGCGCAAGGATGCCGAGCAGCACCGCTGCGGCAAGGAAGAAGCCCGCCGTATCGAGCATCGATTGCAAGGTCACGACATAGATGATGGCGAGTTCGAAGGCGAAGCCGAGATAGGCAAGCCAGCGCAGCCCACGGCTCTCCCGGCCCGCCAGCACGATGGCCGCGACGATGCCGGCCAGCGCGACGACCGAGGCGATGGCAAAACCACTGTCGTAGGTGCTTTTGTCGGCCAACTCGAACTGGATCATTGCCAGGCCGGTGAGGAAGCCGAGCAAGGCGTGCAAGGGCAAGCGGCCGCCGAGCTGGACCATCTTGTCGACCTGATCCGGCGCGAGGACGGAAGCCGCGAACAGCAGCACCGACACGATGACAAGAGGAATTGCCACCTGCAGCGTCGAGTGATCCATGGCGAACAGCACGAGATAGAAGAGCAGCGACAGGATAATGAGGTGTCGCGCCGGCTGGCTGCGGGTCCAGAACGAGACGGCAAACAGCACGATCGCCATGACGACGAAGGCATGCGGAAATTCGCTGCGATTGAAATAGTCGAACCCTTTCAGGAACAGCCAGGCATCGGCGATGCCGACCGATGCGACGGTCAGCGGGTTCGAACGCAGCGCGACTGCCGCCAATGCCGTACCGGCACCCCAGGTGACCAAAGCAGACGCCTCGTCGCCAGACAGGTGATACATCTGGCCGATCAGTGCGATCGAACCGCCGAAAGCCGCGGCCGCCACGATCCACAGCGCCTCGCCGATCGCCGCATGGTCGCGCGTCTTCAGCACCGCACCGCCGACATAGCCGCCAAGGATGACGGCAAACAGTGCCGCTACCCTTGCCAGCCGCGGGATCGCGTCCCAGTTGGCGGCGACGAAAATCAGGATGGCGGCGCCGAACAGCAAGGCGGCCATCATCGCCAGGATCGAGCCGAAGCTGAGCGATTTGCGCTCGTTGGCCTCGACGTCGCGCGCCAGGGAATCGGCGGTCGCCGCGTCGATCAGGCCGGTCTGTTGCCAGCGCGCGATATCGGACCTGACCCGCGACGAATAGCTCGCCATACTGCCCCTCCCCAGTTCGGTCGTTTTTTCAGCCGACCCGGTCAAACCGTTGACGCAACGGCATTTTCCGATTCGGGTTTCTTTGTGTCAGGTCCGTGAACGCGCGTTAATGTTGCATTGCACAATTTGCATTGCTGCCATGCAGCCATAGCGCTTTTAAATCGATATGAGCCCGCCTATCTATGGTTCGTACACAAAGACGGAATGATCCGGAAGAAAGACGAAACGAGAAATACCATGAACCTGATCCGCAACTACCGCAACTGGCGCCGCTACCGGGACACTGTCTCCGAGCTGAGCCGCCTGAGCAACCGTGAACTGACCGACCTCGGCATCAGCCGCAGCGACATTCCTTACGTCGCTCGCAAGGCGGTCTAACTCTTCGGACCGCAAATGGTCCGAACCAGTTTTGAAAAAGAGAACGACAATGAACCTGATCCGCAACTATCGTAACTGGCGCGTTTATCGCGAGACGGTTTCTGAGCTGGGTCGCCTTTCGAACCGCCAGCTGCATGATCTTGGTATCGTCCGCGACGAAATCAAGAGCGTCGCCCGCCGGGCGATCTAATCCAGGAATTTCGCCAGGGTCGACCTCCTCCCCGACCTTGACGAATACGGTCACCCCTTACCTCCTCCCAAGGGTTGACCACCAAAACGGCGCCCGCCGCACCTCCTCCCGCGGCGGGCGCTGTTCCCCAAAAAAGGGTTTCGCCCCTTTCGAAATTAGCGAAAGAGATTTCGTCAAAGCCGACCTCCTCCCCGGCGATGACGAATACGGTCGGCCTTCACCTCCTCCCGAGGGTCGACCCCCAAAACGACACCCGCCGGACCTCCTCCCCCGGCGGGTGTTGTTGTTTTCAGGGGCTGGTTCCTTCGGTAGCTGTTTTGCCCGGCACCACGCACGGCAATTGCAATCGCCGCACCAAGCGATTATTCCGGCGCTCATGAGCAAAAATCCCATCCACATCATCGGCGGCGGCCTCGCTGGCTCCGAAGCTGCCTGGCAGGCGGCGCAAGCCGGCGTGCCGGTTGTCCTGCATGAAATGCGGCCCGTTCGCGGCACCGATGCGCACAAGACCGATGGTCTGGCCGAGCTCGTCTGTTCCAATTCGTTCCGTTCCGACGACGCCGAAAACAACGCCGTCGGCCTGTTGCACGCCGAAATGCGGCTGGCTGGCTCCTTGATCATGAGTGCCGGCGACGCCAACCAGGTGCCGGCGGGTGGCGCGCTTGCCGTCGACCGCGACGGCTTCTCCGACGCCGTGACGAAAAAGCTCGAAGCGCACCCGCTGATCACCATCCAGCGCGAGGAAGTGTCGGGCCTGCCGCCGGCGGATTGGGATCAGGCGATCATCGCTACGGGTCCGCTGACCGCGCCTTCGCTCGCCCAGTCGATCGCCGAGGCGACCGGCGCCGACGCGCTCGCCTTCTTCGATGCCATCGCGCCGATCATCCATTTCGATACGATCGACATGGACACTTGCTGGTTCCAGTCGCGCTACGACAAGGTCGGGCCAGGCGGCACCGGCAAGGACTACATCAACTGTCCCCTCGACAAGGACCAGTACCTTGCCTTCGTACAGGCGCTGGTCGACGGCCAGAAAACCGAATTCAAACAATGGGAAGGTACGCCCTATTTCGACGGCTGCCTGCCGATCGAGATCATGGCCGAACGCGGCGTCGAGACGCTGCGCTACGGACCGATGAAGCCGATGGGGCTAACCAATGCGCACAATCCGACGGTGAAGGCTTATGCCGTCGTGCAGCTGCGGCAGGACAATGCGCTGGGCACGCTCTACAACATGGTCGGCTTCCAGACCAAGCTGAAGCATGCCGAACAGGTGCGCGTGTTCCGCACCATCCCGGGCCTCGAAAATGCCGATTTCGCTCGCCTCGGCGGCCTGCACCGCAACACCTACATCAACTCGCCGACCTTGCTCGATGCCTCGCTGCAGCTGAAGTCGCGCCCCGGCCTGCGCTTTGCCGGCCAGATCACCGGCTGCGAGGGCTACGTCGAGAGCGCCGCGATCGGCCTGCTCGCCGGACGCTTCGCCGCCGCCGAAAGGCTCGGCCATGCACCCTCGCTGCCGCCGCTCACCACGGCTTTCGGTGCCTTGCTCAACCACATCACCGGCGGCCACATCGTTTCCGATGACGAACCCGGGAAACGCTCCTTCCAGCCGATGAATGTCAATTTCGGCCTGTTTCCACCCGTCGAAGCCCCGAAGACCGAGGGCAAACGCATGCGCGGCAAGGACAAGACGGTCGCCAAACGGCATGCGATCACTTCGCGAGCGCAGGCCGACTGCCGGCAATGGCTGGGATTGGCGGCGCAAACGGCAGAAGCAGCGGAATAGACTTGCCGGCCTGATGGACCCCTGGCGTAAAGTGGGATAATATCCTACCTATCCCTAAGAGAGACATCCATGGAAGCCGCTGAAAAACTGTCCGTCACCGTCACGCCCGCCATGGCGCGCATGATCCGCGAGAAAGTCCAGGACGGCTCCTTCGGCTCGGCGAGCGAGGTCATCCGCGCCGCACTTCGCGCTTTCCAGCGCGAGGAGGAAGAGCATACCGAGCGGATGGCGTCGATCCGGGCGCGGGTGACGGCATCGATCGAGGACACGAGACCGAACCTTTCTGGAGAAGAGATTCGCGACCGGCTTAAGAAATTCGCTGGGCAATATTCGAGCCGCGCTGATGATTCGGCGGCTTGAAGTCGAGTATCGCGAAAGTGCCAGCGACGATCTTACCAACATTTTCATACACATAACCGAGGCAACCGGAAGTCCAGACGTAGCGCTGAGATTCGTGTTGCGCATCGAAGACCGCTGCCAGAGCATTGGCAACGCGCCTCGGGGTGGCCGTTCTCGTGACGACATCGTGCCAGGATTGCGAACGGTGCCGTTCGAGCACTCTGCTGTCATCGCCTACATCGTGGAAGACGATCTCGTCCGTATCGTCAACATTTTCTACGGCGGCCGCGACTACGAGACACTGATGCGCGATGGTGGCTCGAACGAGCCCTCATGATAAAAGCAGCTATTCCGCCGGCTCGACACTTGCAGCCGGCAGGCCCGGCTTGCCCGCCTCGCTGGGATTCCGCCTGACATAGGCGGCCTTCAGGCTCTCCGAGGTTTCGCGCGAGCCATCGTGGCTCCAGCCGGGCGGCTTGATCAGGTAGTTCAGGCGATCGCCCGGCGTAAGCCCTGGCGCAAAGGCATCCGCGAACATGCCGATCCATTCGTGGAACGCCACTTTCAGCGGATTGAAGGTGCCGATATTCTTGACGATGCCGTAGCGCGGCCGGTCCTCTTCCAATTCCTCGACGAAGGTGCCGAACATGCGGTCCCAGATGATCAGCGTGCCGGCATAGTTGGCATCGAGGTAGCGCGGATTGGTGGCGTGGTGGACGCGGTGATGCGAGGGTGTGTTGAAGACGAATTCGAACCAGCCCCACATCTTGCCGATGGTCTCGGTGTGAATCCAGAACTGCCAGACGAGATTGAAGCCGAAGGTGAAGGCAATCACCGCCGGATGGAAGCCGAGCAGCACCAGCGGCGCCTGCAGCACGAACATGAAGGTGAACAGCCCGGTCCAGCTTTGTCTCAGTGCCGTCGACAGATTGTAGTGCTGGCTGGAATGATGGTTGACGTGCTCGGCCCACACCCAGCGCACCCGGTGCGCAGTGCGGTGATAGACATAGTAGCGCAGATCATCGAGCAGGAAAGCGGCCAGGAACACCCACAACGACAGGCCGAGATTGAAGATCCGGTATTGCCACAGCCACAGGAGTGCCCAGTAGGACACGACGCCAAGCAGCAGCCCGGCGACGACATTGCCGGTGCCCATCATCAGGCTGGTCAGCGTGTCTCGCGTCTCGAACGAACCCTTGGCGCGGCCGGTGCGCACCAGCCATAGTTCGATCAGGATCGCTGCGACGAAGAACGGAATGGCCAGCTGAGTGACCTGCGGGAAATCGTAACTGTCCATCACGCGGCCCCCTTGGCGGAATTGCGGTGTTGCGACCCGAGAGCGTTCAGCAGGTCCTGCGCATCAACGGCGTCGGCAAAGCTGAAGCGGCCTCCCTTCCAGGTGAAATCGGCAAGTCGAAACGAGACCACGCCGGCCCCCTCGGCCACCAGAGCCGTGACATCGCGAGGCGTGACGATGCGCGCGTCAAAAAGCAGTCGCCGATGCCATGCACGATTCCGATGCGCCCTTGCCCGATATCCAGAAATGCTGTCCTGGCATCCGCCGTCAGGCGAACCCGCGTAGCAATGTCATCGGGAAAATCTTCGGCGAAACGGGTCAGCGCCTGATCCGGGCCGGCCAGCGCCGCTGTCTTGCTGCCGCCGGTGAAATGCACCGCGGCGACCGACAGCGCAATGCCAAGGACGACGATCGCGACCAGAACGGGCAAACTCATGGATTTCCTCCGGGCCGGCTTGTCGTCTTAGGCGACAGTTCCCAACTCGGCCGAATCCTTAGCATGATTGACGTTTACGTCAAAGTGCCGGCCAGCCCTTGCCTGCTCGACGCAGCAGCAGCCAATGCCGGCGCAGGGCCGACAGCCGCGTAACGCCGTCGAGAGGCGAGCCACTCTCCATTTTCGTCAGGTAAGCGCGCGACAGGGCCAGCGGCAGAAATGCCGGACGCAGCGAGACCGGCAGCGCCGACGCCCCTTGCTCGAAGGCGGAAAGATGGTCCCACGCCAGCGCGATCATCGCCGCCACCGCGCGCTTGGCGCCGGGGCCGCCGTCACCGGCAACAAACTCTTCCGGCGAAGAGCCCGCCGCCGCCAGGATATCGACCGGGACAAAACACTGGCCACGTTTGCGGTGCAGTGGCAGCAGGAGCAATAGGCCAGTTATCGCCTGGGCGCAGCCGGCCCTACCCGCCAGTTCGGCAAAACGCGGTGCCTCGACGGGATCGAGCACCATCGCCGCAAGCTGGATGAGCGCGGCTGCCGTCTCGCCGCAATAGCCTTCGAGATCGATGCGCGACGGCATCGGATCGTCATAGAGATCGAAAATACGCGCCTCGAGCATGTTGTCGAAGGCCGGTTTCGGCAAGTTGAACGCAGCAATGCTGGTGTTCAGGGAATCGGCAACAGGATGGCCGGCACCCGCCTCGCCGCCGGTGGCAACGACATCGCGCCACCATTGCAGCCGTACTTCGCCGGGCAACGGCTCGTGAATGCGATCCCGGATGCCAGCGATCTCGGCATTGAAAGCGTAGAGCGAAAACAGCGCGTCGCGCTTGTCGGCCGGCGCGTAGAGCGCGGTGAGATAGCGGTCGTGGTCGGCGGCGCGCACCGCGTCCATGACGATTTGGGCATTTTGGGACATGTCAATCGACGGCAATCAGCGCGGCGGCCACGGCGCGGTCTTCCGCCAGAAGGACATTGTAGGTCCGCACCGCAGCCCCCGTCGACATCGGGTCGGACGCGATGCCCGCCGCCTTCAGCGCCGCGCGTAGCGCCGCCGGCAGCGGCCGGAGTTCCCTGCCCATGCCGACCAGCAGGATTTCGACCTTGTCGGCCTCGGCCAGCAGCCTGTCGAAATCCGTCACCGTCAGCGCGGTGGCGTCGGCCGGCTCCCAGCCATGGATGCCGGATGGCAGGCACAGAAGCGAGCCGCGATGCGACATGTCGGCGAAGCGGAACCCGCCATTGCCGTAGGCCTCGATCGGCGCGCGGCCGGGAAAATGCGCCTCGCGGATGACGATGCCTTTGCCGGTCACCGTTGTGTCACCCCTTCGGAGCCGCGCGTCAGGTCGCGACCGCCTTGCCGCCGCCGACCGGCTTCTCCTCGTCGGAGGTTGTAGCCTGCGGCCGTAGCTTGAACAGGATCAGCAGCGGTGCCGCGATGAAGATCGACGAATAGGTGCCGAACACGACGCCGAACAGCATGGCCATGGTGAACGAGCGGATCACCTCGCCGCCGAACAGCACCAGCGCCAGCAAGGCGAGGATCGTCGTCACCGAGGTCAGCGTCGTCCGCGACAGCGTCTCGTTGATGGCGTTGTTCAACAGCTGCGGCAGCGGCATTCGCTTGTATTTTCGCAGATCCTCGCGGACACGGTCGTAGACCACGATCGTGTCGTTCAGCGAATAGCCGATGATGGTCAGGATCGCCGCCAGCGACGACTGGTTGAATTCGAGCCCGGTGATGACGAAGAAGCCGAGCGTCATCACCACATCGTGCACCGTCGCCACGATGGCGCCGACCGCGAACTGCCATTCGAAGCGGAACCAGACATAGACCAGGATGCCGAGCAGCGCGACCAGCATGGCGATCGTGCCTTGCTTGGCCAACTCGCCGGAAACCGTCGGTCCCACCACTTCGACGCGGCGGAAATCATACTGGTCCTGCAGTTCGCCACGCACCTTGTCGATGACCGTCTGCTCGGCATTCTCACCGCCATCCTGCGTCCCGACGCGGATCAGCACGTCGTTCGGCTCGCCGAACTGCTGTACCTGCACTTCGCCAATGTTGAGTTCCGTCAATCGGCCTCTGATATCGGCGAGATCGGCAGTGCCGCTCTTGGCCTGCACTTCGATCAGCGAACCGCCCTTGAAATCGATGCCATAATTGATGTCGATGGTCATGAACAGCACGACCGACAGAACCGACAGGAAGCTCGACAGCGCGAACGTCCAGCGGCGGATGCCCATGAACGGAATCTTCGTGCCCGGCGGAATGAAGGTCACCGGCGCCTTCGGCAATTCCTTCGGACGGGCACGGCGCAGCCAGATCGACACCAGCAGCCGGGTGAAGGTGAAGGCGGTGAAGACGGTGGTCAGGATGCCGATGGCGTAGGTGATGGCAAAGCCCTTCACCGGACCCGTACCGAGATAGAACAGCACCACGGTGGCGATCAGCGAGGTGACGTTGGAATCGACGATGGTCGCCAGCGCCTTGGAGAAGCCGGTGTCGATCGCCTGGATCACGGAACGGCCGTTACGTCGCTCCTCGCGAATGCGTTCGTAGATCAGCACGTTGGAGTCCACCGCCATGCCAATGGTCAGCACGATACCGGCGATACCGGGCAAGGTCAGTGTCGCGCCAAGCAGTGACAACAGCCCGACGATCATCGCCACGTGCACCGCCAGAGCGATGTTGGCGAGGAAGCCGAGGAAGCCGTAGGCGACGAACATGAACGCAACGACGAGGATCGAGCCGATGATGCCTGCGACCTTGCCGGCATGGATCGAATCCTGGCCAAGGCCGGGGCCCACCGTGCGTTCTTCGATCACCGTCAGTGTTGCCGGCAACGCACCGGCGCGCAGCAGCACGGCGAGATCGTTGGCGCTCTGGGCGGTGAAATTGCCGGAGATCTGGCCAGTGCCGCCGAGGATCGGCTCACGGATCTGCGGCGCCGAGATGACCTGATTGTCGAGCACGATGGCGAACAGCTTGCCGACATTCTGCGAGGTCGCCTGGCCGAAACGCGCCGCACCCTTCGAATCGAAGCGGAACGAAACCACCGGCTCGTTGTTCTGCGAGTTGTATGTCGCCTGCGCATCGACGAGGTTCTCGCCCGAAACGATGACGCGGTTTTCGATCAGGTAGGGAACCGGCGGATCATCCTGCGAATAGAGGATCGAGGAGCCGGCAGGCGGACGGCCGTTGAGCGCATCCTGCACCGGCATCGACTGGTCGACCATCTGGAAGGTCAGTTTGGCGGTCTGGCCGAGGATTTCCTTCAGCCGTTGCGGATCCTGCAGGCCAGGCACCTGGACCAGGATACGGTCATCGCCCTGGCGCTGTACGATCGGCTCGGTGGTGCCGAGCTCGTTGACACGGCGGCCGACCACTTCGATCGATTGCGTCAGCGCCGTCGAGGTGCGGTATTTGATGCCGGCGTCGGTGACGGTGAACTTGAGCAGGCCGGGCTCGGAATCATCCAGCGTCATTTCCTGGATGGAGCCACCGCTGAACAGGCCGGCAGCGACCGGATCGGTCAATGTCTTCAGCGCCTTCTTGGCGGCGTCGACCTGGGCGAGATCGGTGATGCGGACCTGCACGGTGCGGCCCGATCCGGCAAGGCCGGTATAGCCGACCTTGGCATCGCGCAGCAGCGTCCTGATCTCGTCCCGCGTCGTTTCCAGCCGATCCTTGATCAGATCGTTGGGATCCATCCTGAGCAGGATGTGCGAGCCGCCCTGCAGATCGAGGCCGAGCGTCATCTGCCGCTTCGGCACCCAGCTGGGCAGTTGGGCCAGCGTACTGGCGGAGAACAGGTTGGGCGCGGCGAGGATCACTGTGATGGCCACGGCCACCCAGATCAGGATCATCTTGAAGCGCGAAAAATACAACATATGGCGTCGTCCGTCAGAGCGTGTCCGCGGATCGCTCCGCCTGGAATTTGGTTACTTCTTGGCGTTCTGGTTGGCCACCGGCTCGCCCTTGACGCGCACGTCGGCGATCGTCGAGCGCAGCGCGGTCACCTTGGTGCCACCGCCGAGGTCGATCTCGAGCTCGTTGTCGTCGATCACCTTGGTCACCTTGCCGACAAAGCCGCCGCCGGTGACGACAGTGTCGCCGCGACGAACCGCCGCCAGCATCTCGCCGCGCTTCTTCAGCTGCGTGCGCTGCGGCCGGATGATCAGAAAATACATGATCACGAAAATCAGGACAAACGGCAAAATGCTGATGAACATATCTGGAGAGGCGCCGCCGATGCCTTGGGCGTATGCCGGTGTCACGAACATCGAGAGTACTCCTGAATTTTGAAAACAGCCGCCAACCGTCCTGCGGAGTTTGGCGGCCCCTTGAAATTTGGCCGGAATATAGTCGGTAAAGTTGTCAATGCAACTGCGCGGCTGGGCAAATCGGCTGCTTTTCCGGCCTGTTGAGCCGTGTTAGAGCATGACCGGGAAAAGCGCGAGCCGGTTTTCGGAAAAGATCACGCTCGAACAAAAGCTTGCAACCGGTTTCGAACCCGACGGAATCGGACAGGTCCACGCTCCCACACTTCAAAACCGCGAAAACACAAAAGCCAGACATGACCGACAGCAGCATTGACGCCCTGAACCAGAAGCTCGACCGCCTGATCGAGGCGGTCAGCCGCCTCGCCCCGCAACCGGTGCCTCGAACCGATCTCGGCGAGGCCGATTGCTTCGTCTGGCAGGCCGACCCCGGTTTTCTGGAGCCGGTACGCAAGGTCAATCGCGTCGACATCGGCCTGATCCGTGGCGTCGACCGTGTCCGTGACATCCTTGTCGACAACACCGAGCGCTTCGCCGCCGGCTATGCCGCCAACAACGTGCTGTTGTGGGGCGCGCGCGGCATGGGCAAATCGTCGCTGGTCAAGGCCGTGCACGCGGACATCAATTCCAGGGCCAAGTCCGACCTGCCGTTGAAGCTGATCGAGATCCACCGTGAGGACATCGACACGCTGCCGAAGCTGATGGGCCTGCTGAAGGCGGCGCCCTTCCGCTTCATCCTGTTTTGCGACGACCTCTCCTTCGACCACGACGATACCTCCTACAAATCGCTGAAGGCAGCGCTCGAGGGCGGCGTCGAAGGCCGCCCGGCCAATGTCATCTTCTACGCCACCTCCAACCGCCGCCATCTGTTGCCACGCGACATGATCGACAATGAGCGCTCGACCGCCATCAACCCGTCCGAGGCAGTCGAGGAAAAAGTCTCGCTGTCCGATCGTTTCGGCCTGTGGCTCGGCTTCCACAAATGTTCACAGGACGAGTATCTTGACATGATCGACGGCTACGTCCGTCATCATGGCTTGGCCATCGATGCCGAGACATTGCGCGCCGAGGCACTGGAATGGGCGACGACGCGCGGCAGCCGCTCGGGCCGCGTCGCCTGGCAGTTCACGCAGGACCTGGCAGGTCGGCTTGGCAAGCCACTCAAGGATTGACTGCCCAAGCCAACTGAAAAAGCCCGCTCCTTGCGGAGCGGGCTGAGCCGGCGGGCCGGACTGGAGGTCAGGCGGCCTGCAAATCGCTTTTTTTGTTCTATTCGAGATAGCCCGACGGATCGACCGGGGCCGAGTTCTTGCGCACCTCGAAGTGCAGCTTCGGCGAGTCCGTCGTGCCGCTCATGCCTGACAGTGCGATTTCCTGGCCGCGCTTGACCTTCTGGCCGCGCTGGACCTCGATCGAACTGGCATGGCCGTAGACGGTGACCAGGCCATTCTCGTGGCGCACCAGCACCGTATTGCCGAACTCCTTGAGGCCGTCGCCGGCGTAGATGACGACGCCATTCTCGGCCGCCTTGACCGGCGTGCCTGTCGGCACGGCGATGTCGACGCCGTCCTTGCCAGCCCCGAAACCGGAGATCACGCGGCCGCGCACCGGCCAGCGCATCTTGCCGATGCCGGTGGCGTCAGGCGCGACAGCGTCGTCGTCCTCGGCCTGCTGAATAACCTTCGAATCTTTCTTCGGCGGCGTGTAGGACGCCAGCGCTTCCGACGGCGTCGTCTTTGCAGCCGGCTGCGTCGTTGCCGTGGTCACCGGATCGATCTTGGCCGGCTTGGCGCTGGCGACGGTCGCCGTTCCACCGGCCGGCACCTTCAGGGTCTGACCGATCTTGAGCAAGCCATCCTTCATGCCGTTGGCCTGCTTCAGCGCGACGACGCCGACGCCGGTCTTCCTGGAAATCGAGGACATCGTGTCCCCCGACTGGACCGTATAGGTGCCGGCGGCGCCGGTCGCCCTGGCCACCTGCACGGGCTTGGGCTCCTTGGGCTGGCTTGCGGCGGCCGAAGCGTCGACCTGAGCGGCGGACTTGCCCTCCTTGAGCTTCGGCTGCTGTGGCAGCACCGCGACCTTGTCCGGCGCGGTGGCCGGCAGGTCGCGCTTGCCGCCGTTTGCCGGCTTGGCGTCGGCGACTTTCGGCTCTGATTTGCTCGAATAGGCATAGGCCGGGATGATCAGCTTCTGGCCGGTCTTCAGCCCCTTGGTCGCGCTCAGCCCATTGACCTTCATGATGACATCGGCGGGCACCTTGTAGCGGTGCGCCAAGCCGCCAATCGTTTCGCCATCCCTGACGACGATCTCGGTGGCATGCGGGGTACCGGCCGCTGTCGCCACTCGCGGGGCGTCGGGCTGCGCCGTCTTGAACGGCGATCCCGCCGGAGCAACAGTGCCAGTCGTCGTCCTGTCGACGTGGGGAGCCGGACGCACCAAGGCCGGCGCCGATGCGACGCGGACCGGGTTTGCGGCAGGCGCAAGCGCCGGAGCCGGCTGCGCCTGGGCAACGGGCGGCGGCAGTGGCCTAGACGAAACCGGCTCGAGGCTGGAGCGGCTGACCGACTGCGTATGGCTGCCGTCGAGCGGAGCGGCCGAAACATCGCCTGGATAGGGCTGTACGGCATCCTGCTTGTTGATGATGGCGCGCTGATTGTTGGTCGAGGACGTGAAGACGTCGTCGACGCTGTTGAATCGAGAGGCCTGGGAACTGCACCCGGCCGCAGCGCCTGCAATCATGAGGACGGCGCAGCCTCGCGCCAGATTGCGCCCGTTTGCCTTCAAAACACTGAGTTGCATCGCAATAACCCGCACATACTCTTTACCAACTGGGCTTGATTAAAGCGCGTTAATGTTACTGGTCGGTTAACCCCTTAAAATCAGACGCAAATTTTCTTAAAATATTTGAGGCCGCTTGGAGAAGCACCGAGACCGGCTCAGGCGAGCTTGCAAGCGGTCTCCTCATTGAGCGCAAGTGGATTGCGCCGCGCTGTCACGGAAGCTCATGACCTCCCCGTGCGCAGGCGGCATCGCCTGGACAACAGGTTAGATGACGGCAGCCACGCTGCGCAGGATCGGCTGCAGCCGAACGAGGCCGATATCCTCGCGCTCGAACCGGCTGCCGACCTTGGTCAGCTTGGCCAGCACCTGTTCGCCCTCTTCGGGACCGATCGGGGCGATAACGATGCCGCCGCTCGACAACTGGTCGAGCAGGAAGCGCGGCAGGCTGTCGAAGGCGGCCCAGGCGACGATACGATCGAACGGTCCTTCATTCGGCAGCCCGCCGGAACCATCCGCCTGGCGCACGATGACATTGCCGATGCCAAGCGCCTCGAAACGCTGCCTGGCTTGCTCGACAAGCGTCTTGTAGCGGTCCGTGGTGACAACCCGCGCCGCCAGCCGCGACATCACCGCTGCCGTGTAGCCTGAGCCGGTACCGATCTCGAGCACGCGATTGCCCTGCTCGATGGTGAGCGCCGCGATCACCGCCGCCTGCATGTCGGCGCCTTCGATCGCCTCGCCGCATTCGATCGGCAGCATGCGGTCCGACCAGGCGATCTGATGGAACTGGGCACCAAGAAAACCACGCCGCGGTGTCGCCTCGAAAGCAGCGATCAGTGCCTTCGGCACCGTTCCCCGGCCGCGCAAGCGCAGCAAAAAGGCGGCGAAGCCTTCGCGATCATCGATTGGAAGCCCCTGATTCATGCAAGCGCCTTGCTCAGTTGGTCACGGATTTCATGCGCGGTGAGATCGAGATGCAACGGCGTCACCGACACCAGCCGGTTGTGCAACGCGTAGAGGTCGGTGCCGCGCTTGCCTTCGACCGGCTCGCGGCCGAAGCGCAGCCAGTAGTAAGGCAGCCCGCGCCCGTCACGGCGCTCGTCGACCCACAGGCTGTGCACGAGCTTGCCTTGCGAGGTGACCACCGTACCGGCGACTTCCTCGGGAAGGCAGTTCGGAAAATTGACGTTGAGCAGCACGCCGTCCGGCAACGGCGTCGCGACAAGCTTCTTCAGCAGCGCCGGCGCCAGCGCCTCGGTCGTCTCGTAAGGGACCACACGATCCTCGCCGACATAGCTGTAGCCCTGGCTGAGCGCGATCGAGCGGATGCCCAGCAGCGCGCCTTCCATGGCGCCGGCGACGGTTCCCGAATAGGTGACGTCGTCGGCGATGTTGGCGCCGGAATTGATGCCGGACAGGATCAGGTCCGGTGCACCCGGCAGGATCTTCTTGACGCCCATGATGACGCAATCGGTCGGCGTGCCGCGCACGGCAAAATGCTTCTCGCCGATCTTGCGCAGCCGCAGCGGCTCCGAGATCGACAGCGAATGCGCATAGCCGGACTGGTCTTGCTCCGGCGCCACCACCCAGACATCGTCGGACAGCGTGCGCGCGACGCGTTCGAGCGACGCCAGGCCCTCGGCGTGAATGCCGTCATCATTGGTCAGGAGGATGCGCATCATTTCGATTCGATCTTTTCCAGACCGCCCATGTAAGGCCGCAGCACTTCAGGAATGGTTACGCTGCCATCCTCATTCTGGTAGTTTTCGATGACAGCTATGAGCGCGCGGCCAACTGCGGTGCCTGAGCCGTTGAGCGTATGGACGAAGCGGTTGCCCTTGCCGTCCTTGTCCTTGTAGCGGGCGTCCATGCGGCGCGCCTGGAAATCGCCGCACACCGAGCAGGACGAGATTTCGCGATAGGCGTTCTGGCCGGGCAGCCAGACCTCGATGTCGTAGGTCTTGCGTGCGCCAAAGCCCATGTCGCCGGTGCACAGCGTCATGGTGCGGAACGGCAGGCCGAGCCGCTTCAGCACTTCCTCGGCGCATTGCGTCATCCGCTCATGCTCGGCGAGCGACGATTCCTGATCGGTGATCGACACCAGTTCGACCTTGTAGAACTGGTGCTGGCGCAGCATGCCGCGCGTGTCGCGCCCGGCCGAACCCGCTTCCGACCGGAAGCATGGCGTCAGCGCTGTGAAGCGCAGCGGCAGTTTTTCATGCGCGGTGATCTCCTCGCGCACCAGATTGGTGAGCGGCACCTCGGCGGTCGGGATCAGGCCAAGCCTGCCCTCCCCGTGCGGCGTGAAAAACAGATCCTCCTCGAACTTCGGCAGCTGGTTGGTGCCGAAAAGAACGTCGTCCTTGACCATCAATGGCGGGATGACTTCCTCATAGCCATGCTCGGTCGTGTGCAGGTCGAGCATGAACTGGCCGAGCGCGCGTTCCATCCGCGCCAACCCGCTCTTCAGGATGGTGAAACGCGAGCCGGACAGTTTCGCCGCCCGCTCGAAATCCATCATGCCGAGCGCTTCGCCGATCTCGAAATGCTCCTTCACCCAGTTCGGGCGCGTCGGTATCTTTCCAACGATGTGCTTGACCACATTGTCGTGCTCGTCCTTGCCGACCGGCACATCGTCGAGCGGCACATTGGGCAGCACCGCCAGCGCATCGTTCAGCGCCTTGTCGAGTTCGCGTTCGCGTGCCTCGCCGTTCTGGATGAAGGTCTTGATCTCGCCGACTTCGGTTTTCAATTTTTCGGCAAGTGCCGCATCGCCCGAGCGCATGGCGTTGCCGATCTCCTTCGAGGCGGCGTTGCGACGCTCCTGCTTCGTCTGCAGCTCGGTGACGTGCTCGCGCCGCGCCTCGTCCGAGGCGATCAGCCCATCGACCGTGGACTGCGCTTCACCGGTCGACCAGGAGCGCTTCACCAGCGCCTCGACAAGGGCCTTCGGGTTGTCGCGAATCCATTTGATATCAAGCATGGTTTTTCCGTCCTCAAGCTGGGCTAGAGGGGCGTAAACCGCATCCTTGATCGATGCAAGATGAGGCTGGGCGGCGGTTGTCGTTTTCCGCCGCGAGCACGGGCCTGTTACTTTACGAAGCTGCCGGCGCCGGTGGCTCGTCCGGCGCTTTGTCCGCCACGGCTTCCGCGGCGTCCTGCTTCTCGCGCGCCACCCGCTGCCTTTCCTGGTCGCGCTCGATCCACCGCGCGGCCCAGATGGAAACCTCGTAGAGCAGGATGGTCGGGAGGGCCAGGCCGATCTGGCTCATCGGATCGGGCGGCGTCAGCACCGCCGCGACGATGAAAGCAATGACGATCGCCCATTTGCGTTTCTCGGCCAGCCCCTTGGACGACAGCATGCCGACGCGCGTCATCAGGCTGGTCACCACCGGCAGCTGGAACACCAGGCCGAAAGAGAAGATCAGCGTCATGATCAGGCTGAGATATTCCGACACCTTCGGCAGCAGCGAAATCTGCACCTGGTCGTCGGTGCCGGCCTGCTGCATTGCGAGGAAGAACCACATCACCATCGGCGTGAAGAAGAAATAGACCAGCGAGGCGCCCATCAGGAACAGGATGGGCGACGCGATCAGGAACGGCAGGAAGGCGTTGCGCTCGTTCTTGTAGAGGCCGGGCGCGATGAATTTGTAGATCTGCGTGGCGATCAGCGGAAAGGCGATGACCATGCCGCCGAACATGGCGAGCTTGACCTGGGTGAAGAAGAATTCCTGCGGCGCGGTGTAGATCAGCTCGACCTTGTGCGGATCGAGCCCCGCCCACTTCGTCGCCCATTTGAACGGGACGACCAAAAGGTTGAACAGCCTCTTGGCGAAGAAGAAGCAGACCAGGAAGGCGACGAAGAAGCCACCCAGCGACCAGATCAGCCGCCGGCGCAACTCAATGAGATGCTCCATCAGCGGCGCCGACGATTTTTCGATCTCGTCCTTTTCCTTGTCCGAAACGCTCACTTGGCGGCTCCAGCCGTCTTCTTGGCCACAGGCTTCTTCGCGGCGGCCGGTTTCGGCTCGGCTTTCGCCACGGCTTTGGTCGCGACCGCCTTGGCCGCTGCCGGCTTCGTTGTTTTGGGCATTTCAGGCTTTGAAGCCGCCACGACTTTCGCCGACGCCTTGGCCGGCGCTTTTGCCGCCGGCGTCGCCTTTGCCGGTGGAGCCTTGGCCACTTTCTTCGCGGATGCCTTCGGCGCCAAGACAGGTTCGGTGGGCGCCGACGATGTCACCACTGATTCATCGGTCATTGCCGGGAAAATCGGCGCTGCTGGCGCGGCTTCCGGCCCGTTGACGCCAGGCATGGTCGTTGCGCCGTTCTTCAACGGTTCGGTCGCCTGCGGCGTCGAAGCGGCGGGTGCTGCCGGATCGGCGGCCGGCTTCGGCTTCATCGCCGCGTCGACGCCCGAGCGCACATCGGCTGCTGCCTGCTCGAATGGATTGAGCTGTTTGCGGATCTCGGCGGCCGGACTGAGGTTCCTGAGCTCGTCGACCGACTTCTTGACGTCGTCGAGCTCGGCTTCCTTCAGCGCTTCGTTGAACTGTTTCTGGAAGTCGGACGCCATGGCGCGCAACTTGGCCGTCGTGCGGCCGAAGGTGCGCAGCATGTTGGGCAAATCCTTGGGCCCGACGACCACGATCATGACGATCGCAATCACCAGCATTTCGGTCCAGCCGACTTCAAACATGGCTATCTGTTCCGACTAGAACCTGTGGCTCAGCTCTTGCTGGCTTTTTCCTTCACGGCCGAGACGGTCTCGTCGGCACGGTGTTCGACGGTGCGCTTGTCTTCGGCAACGTCGTCGTCGGCCATGCCCTTCTTGAAGCTCTTGATGCCCTTGGCCATGTCACCCATCAACTCGGGAATCTTGCCACGGCCGAACACCAGAAGCACGATCACCAGCACGATCATCCAATGCCAAATCGAAAATGAACCCATAGCAAATCTCTCTCGAATGTTTTCCCTGGCGATGATCTATGCGTTTTCGCGTTGGGATTCAAACACAACTGCGACAGAGTTTATGAAAGGGTGGCGGATGTCACGCATTTTCGACGCCATGGCCCGCTACGAATCCGCGCATCCTCGACAAATGGGCTGCAATTGCCAGTCAATCTTCCGTGACGCGCGGCGTCAGCAGGCCGAGTTCCTCGAGATCGATGTCCGTCAGCGCATCCTCGTCGTCGGTCAGCGCGTCGGGATCGGCCGGCGGCTGTGGAATGGAGAAATTCGACGGCATGCGGCCTGAAAGCAGCCCGGCGCCCTTCAGTTCCTCCATACCGGGAAGATCCCGGATTTCTTCCAGCGCGAAATGGTCGAGGAACGTGTCGGTCGTGCCATAGGTTACGGGACGGCCGGGCGTCCGGCGGCGGCCACGCATGCGCACCCATTCCGTTTCCAGCAGCGTGTCGAGCGTGCCTTTCGAGGTTTCGACACCACGGATGTCCTCGATCTCGGCGCGCGTCACCGGCTGGTGATAGGCGATGATCGCCAGCACTTCGAGCGCTGCGCGCGACAGCTTGCGCTGCTGCACCGTGTCGCGGCTCATCAGGAAGGCCAGATCGCCGGCGGTGCGAAATGCCCAGGCTTCGCCGACGCGCACAAGATTGACGCCGCGCCGTGCATAGATCTGCTGCAGTTCAGCCATGGCGACGGCGACGTTGATGCCGTCAGGCAGGCGCGCCGCGAGCTGCTTTTCGCTGACCGGTTCGGCACTGGCGAACACGATCGCCTCGGCCATGCGCACGGCTTCCGCCAGATGCAGCCGCTCCGCGGGGTTCTGTACCTGCTCGACCGGCTCCTCGGAAAACAGCGCCTCTTCCGGTTCGTCACCAACCTTGAACGGGAGAACCGAAGCGTTGGCGCGTTCACTCATGATGCCACCTCGACAGCCTTGATTGCCTGCACGCGGCCGCGCAGATAGATCGGCGCGAACACTTCGTCCTGCCGCACATCCATCTTGCCTTCGCGCACCAGTTCCAGCGTGGCCGCAAAGGAGCTGGCGATCGCCGTGCGCCGCTCCTCGGGGCTGGTCATGTACTCGATCAGAAAACTTTCCAGCGTCGCCCAGTCATGCAGAGCCCCGACCAGCCGGGTCAGGATATCGCGCGCATCCTTGAGCGACCAGACACCGCGCCTGGCGATCGTCACATTGTTGATCGCCTGCTTCTGCCGCTGCTGGGCATAAGCGGTCAACAGATCGTAGAGCGACGCCGAATAGGCGTTGCGCTTCTCGACGATGACCATTTCCGGCATGCCGCGCGCAAACACGTCGCGGCCGAGCCGATTGCGGTTGACCAGCCGCGCCGAGGCATCACGCATGGCTTCCAGCCGCTTCAGCCGGAACTGCAGCACCGCCGCCAGTTCCTCGCCGCTTTCGCCGTCGTCGCCCGGTTGCTTGGGAATGAGAAGCTTCGACTTGAGGAAGGCCAGCCACGCCGCCATCACCAGATAGTCGGCGGCAAGCTCGAGCCGCAGCGCCCTCGCCGTCTCGACAAAGGTCAGATATTGCTCGACCAGCGCCAGGATCGAAATCCGCGCCAGATCGACCTTCTGCGTGCGGGCGAGATGCAGGAGCAGATCGAGCGGACCTTCGAAGCCGGCCACATCGACAACCAGCGACGGGTCGCCAGTGACGCGTGAATCGTCGTTCTCGGCCCACAGACGGTCCATCGGTGCGGCCTTCGCGGCCTTGCTTTCCAATGTCTCCGCCACGTCCTCTCGCTTCCTTTGTCAGGCCACCGCGTCGAAATAGGTGGCAAATTCCGCACGTATCTCGGTTTCTTCAGCCGCGTCGCGTTTCTTAATATAGGTCAGCGCCCGCTTTGCGCGCTCGAGCGAAGTGCCTTCAAGCCCGGTGGTGCGCGATGCGATGCCGGCCATCTCCTCGAAAACACCGTTACAGTGAAGGACCAGATCGCAGCCCGCCGCAAGGATCGAGGCCGCCTTTGTCGGGAAATCCCCAGAAAGTGCCTTCATCGAGGTGTCGTCGCTCATCAGCAACCCGTCGAAACCGATCTCGCGACGAATGATCTCATCGATGACCTTGCCGGAGGTGGTCGCCGGATTGTTGGGATCGATCGCGCTGTAGACCACATGCGCCGTCATCGCCATCGGCAGATGGTTGAGCTCCCTGAACGGGGCAAAGTCATGTCGCTGCAGATCGCTCAGCGAGGCATTGACTATCGGCAATTCGAAATGCGTGTCGGCAAAGGCTCGCCCGTGGCCAGGAATGTGCTTCATGACCGGCAACCCCCCACCCGCCGTCAGGCCTTCGGCCGCGGCCCGGCCCAGTTCGATGACGGGGCGCGGCTCCTTGCCGTAAGCGCGCGCGCCGATGACGTCGCTGGCGCCTTCGATCGGCACGTCCAGCACCGGCAGGCAATCCGCCGTGATGCCATAGCGCAAGAGATCGAAAGCATGCAGCCGCGCCATCAGCCACGCCGCGCGCGCGCCGGCGTCGTGATCATTGCGCCACAATGCGCCGAGCGCACCGCCGGCCGGATAGTTCGGCGCCAGCGGCGGGCGCAGGCGCTGCACCCGGCCGCCCTCCTGGTCGATGAACACCAGCGCGTCCGGGCGTCCGATGCAGTCGCGCATCTCGGCGACCAGATCGCGGATCTGCTCGGTCTCGCCAATGTTGCGCGCAAACAGGATGAAAGCCCAAGGGCATTCATTGCGATAGAAATTGATTTCTTCGCGGGTGAGCGATTTCCCGGCACAGCCGAGGATCATGGATTTTGATTCGGTCATATCAGGAGTCTAAGGCTTCGCGCGATCAAAGGGAATCGCCCCGGGCCACATGCGGTCAAACGCCAGACCTGGCTTCACATGAAAAAGCCGGCGTGGCCCTTGGGTCACGCCGGCTTTGATTGGTTTGGTCAGCTCCTAGCGCGACACGAAGCAGTTGCCGCCGGCCGCCTTGTAGCTTGTGCACAGGTTGATCGCATCGTTGCGCGACTGCGCGGGCACGCGGACACGATAGAACGTACCCTTGCCGGCGATCTCGGCCTTGACGATGTTGGCGGTGCGGCCGGCAAGCACGCTGGCGTAGCGGCGCTGCAGGTCCTGATAGCTGGACTGGGCGCTTTCGACCGTCGGCTGCGAAGCGATCTGCATCGACCATGAACCCCCGCCGGTCGCGGTTGACGACGGATCGATGGACGCAACCTGATCCGGCTTGACCTCACCGACGACATCAACCGGCTGGTCGGACGGGCGCTGCGGCGCGACCGGAACCTTGGCCGGCGTGTTGGCCGACTGGGCCTTGGCCTCAGCCTTGGACTTGGCTGCCGGCTTGAGCGCTGGCTCGTCATCCGCCTGGGCGGCGGCGGGCGCCACGGTGCCAGTCTGATCCGCATCGGCCTGCGCCGACGGGGCAACATGCTGCGGCGCCGGATCGACCGGCTCGGTGGCGGCCACCTGCGGTGCGGCGGGCGTCGGATCCTCGCGCGGAACCAGCGAACCGTCCGACTTGACCACCATGGTCCTCACCTTGCGCGGCGCAACCGCGACGACATCGGCGTTGGTACCCTTGTCGGCATCCTGCAGCACCTGCGCGATGCGATCCTCGGATTTCGGCGCCGGAACGGCCGCAACGGCATTGCCGGCCGCATCCGCTCCATCAGTGGCGGCGGTGGCCTCATCGGCCGTACCCGGCGAAAGATCGATGGCACGAGCCGGGTCCTTCGCCTGCACATCCACAGGCTCTTCAGTGTTAGTGACCAGCTTTTCCTGGACCGGCTCGGCGGGCTTCGCCCCCTTGGCCACCGCGTCGTAGACCTTGTTGTCCTGGTTGGGCACCACGGCGCCGCCCGGATTTTCCGGCTTGACCTTGATTGGCGTATTGTCGGCCTTGACGATCACCGGCGCCTCGCTGCCGCCCTTGCCGCCGAATGACAGCGCAAAGGCGCCGAGGCCGCCAGCCACTGCCACGGCACCGATAATCGCGGCAATGAACATGCCACGCCCACGTGAGGATCTTGCGGCCTCCCGCTCGCCGAGCCCCGGAACAGACATTGCCTCGTCCAGTTCGGGATCGTAGTCGAGCTCGTCGACGGTGAAATCTTCCGCCTGTGAAACCGGCTGGCTGGCGGGCAGGTTGTCGAGGTTGAAGCCGTCGACGGCATCGGCATAACCCGTGGGCGCCGCCGCGCGGGCAGGCATTTCCATCGGCCGCGCCGCATAGGTCCGCGCTTCCGCTTGATAGGCCGGCTTGAGCCCCTCATAGCCCGGCTTGGCCTGGTCATAGCCCGGCTTGAAACCGGCATTGTAGGATTCATCGTCATAGGACGCGCTGGGCGCGTTGGCCACCGGCGCGGCGGCGACATCCACCGTGTTCATGTCGGTGAGAAGACTGGCGAACTCGGCATCAAGATCGTCATAGCCAGACGCCGACGGCTCGTCTTCCTCGAAGTGCAGTTCCGGAATGTCGAGATCGTCCGCCAGCGCCACGACACGTTCCGGCACATCGACGGTCTCGACATCAGGCATTTCTTCGTAACGAGCGGGCTGTCGCGACTGCGGCACGGATACAGGGGCTGCAGGGGCGACAGTCTCAATCGGCTCGGCCGTACGGTAGGACGGCACGGCAGCCACTGCCGGCGTCGCGGCCATGGATGCCATCGAAGCCGTCGGCTGAGCGGCAAATGCCGGCTGTTGCGGAACCGGTGTCACGCGGCTCCACGAGCGGGCAGGTTCTGCCGGTGTGGAACGCTCCGCCAGCCAATCGAGAGAATCAGCCTGATCTTGCCGGGAAGCGGCCACGTCACGCGGATCGAGGCTTTTGGCCAGCGCCGCGTCGAACGCATCATTGTCGAAATCGACATCAGCTTGTCCGGCGATATCCGCTTCGGTGGCCTGGGCGGCGGCAAGGTGTTGCGGCTCATCGGGCGTGGTTTCGTCAAGATCCCAGTCGAGGTCGCCAACGAGATCAGTCGGTTCATCGGCGCTTTTTGCCGCGGCAACAGCCGGCTGGGCGGCGACGGCTGGCTGAACCATGACGGCCTCGCTGGCCACCGGCGCCGTGCGCGCGGTCATGGCGCCCAGCAGCGCGTTCAACTCGTCTTCCAGGCTTCGTTCATCCGCGATGGGGGCATGCACCGGCTCGGCCACAGTGGCGGCTGGCGCTGCCGGCTGAAACGCGGTGGCGGCAACCTCGGCAACCGACTCTTCGGCCGTGTCGACAAACGCATCATCGAAATTCAGGTCGAAAGCATCGTCCGACGTCTTTTCGGCGCTGTGGCTTTCGCCCTCCGCCTCCACTTCATCACTGAGCAAGTCATGCGTTTCCGGCGCATCGAAAGCGACCGGGCGATCCGCGGCAAGATCGAAATCCATGTCGACATCAGCCATGGCGTCGTCCGCGTGGCCGGCGAAATCGCCGTTGGAGATCGCCTGGGCGTCACTCGCGGCTGCATGGGCCGGTATGGGGTACGCGATCGCATCCGCCGTCGTGTAGGGCTCCGCGGACGAATGGTCGTCCAGCATCAGCTCGTCCTCGAGCGAATTCGCAACCGCATCGTCGAATTCAGGATCGTAGGCCGGCTCGACAGAAGCATGCATGTCGGCAGCGGCAACAACGTGCTGGGCTTCGTCGGCTTCGTCATCGATCTGGAAATCCTGATCGAGCGACGCCGCGAGCTCGTCTTCCATCGGCTGATCGTCTTCGAAGGGCGAAACGTCTTCGAGCGAACTGGCGACGGCATTGTCGAAATCGGAGCCGAAAGCCGCCTCGACGGATGGCGCGGGTTCGGCAGCGCCGAGATCAGCATGGCCGGCGACGGCCGCGTGATCGTCGAAATCCGCCATGTCCAGATGGAAATCGTCATCGAGCGACACAGCAAGATCGTCGTCCGCCGCACTGACGGCAGCCGTTTCGAACGCCGGCTCAGGAGCCTCGGCAACCGGAGCGGCGTCGCTGTCATCGGCGCCGAACTCGCCCATCAGTTCCTTTTCGAGGTCGATGTCGAAATCGCCCTCTTCCACCGGCTGACCGGCGACGGCAGCTTTCTGCTGGGCAGGCGCTTGCGGCCTGACCGGCTGGCGCGGGTCGAATCCCATGATCCTGGTCAGTTCCGCAAACGGATCATCGGCGGCGATGTCGTTGTGGTCGGCTACTCTCAGCTGGGTTCTGTCTGCCATTATTGTTCCCGAACTCGCACTCATTCGGACGCCATGGACGTCGCGTAGGGTTGGCCCTTACCAGCGCAATGTGGGCAAAAGGTGACAGGTTTTTTAGTCAAACCTAACGCATTTCGGTGGGCGCGGCGGCTCCGATCAACGTCAGGCCGGACGTCAGAACGTCCGAAACAGCCTGCACCAGCCCTAGTCTGGCATGCGTCAATTGTCGGTCGTTAACCTTAACAAAACGTAAGTCCGGATTATCGGTACCGCGGTTCCAGTGTCCATGGAAACTGGAAGCCAGATCGTAGAGATAAAATGCCAGCCGATGGGGCTCGAGCGCAAGGGCCGCGGACTCGATCAGTCGTGGATATTCGGCAAGCTTGCGGATCAGGCCTATTTCGCCCTCGTCGGTCAGCGATGTCACGGCGGCGGCAAGGCTGGCGCGGTCGAAATTTGCTTCGCCCAACTGCTCACTCGCCTGCCGGAACACCGAATGGCAGCGTGCCGAGGCGTACTGCACGTAGAACACCGGGTTATCCTTGGACTGCTCGGTCACCTTGGCGAAGTCGAAATCGAGCGGCGCATCGTTCTTGCGATAGAGCATCATGAAGCGGATCGCGTCGCGGCCAACCTCCTCCACCACTTCGCGCAGGGTGACGAAATCGCCGGAGCGCTTCGACATGCGCACCGGTTCGCCGTCGCGAAACAGTTTCACCAGTTGGCACAGCAGCACCGTGAGTTTCACTTCGTCGCCGGCAATCGCGCGTGCCAGGGCTTCCAGCCGCTTGACATAGCCGCCATGGTCGGCGCCGAGCACGTAGATCAGGTCGACGAAGCCGCGATCGACCTTGTCCTTGAGATAGGCAACGTCGGCAGCGAAATAGGTGAACGAGCCATCGGACTTGACCAGCGCCCGGTCCATGTCGTCGCCGACTGCCGTCGAGCGGAACAGGGTCTGCTCGCGATCCTCCCAATCGTCGGGCTTCTCGCCCTTGGGTGGCGGCAGCTTACCCTTGTAGATATGGCCCTTCAGCGTCAGGTCGGCGATCGCCGAGCGGATCTTCCTCGCATTGTCAGCGTGCAGCGTGCGCTCGGAAAAGAACACGTCGTGATGCACGTTGAGCATCGCCAGATCCTCGCGGATCATGGCCATCATCGCATCGATGGTGCGATCCTTGACGATGGCGAGAGCCTCGTCGTCCGGCATCTGCAGCAAGGAGTGGCCAAACTCCTTGGCCAGCGCCTGACCGACAGGGACGAGATAGTCGCCGGGGTAAAGCCCGGCCGGGATCTCGCCGATATCCTCGCCAAGCGCCTCGCGGTAGCGCAGCAGAACCGAACGGCCGAGCACGTCGATCTGCGAACCGGCATCGTTGATGACATATTCCTTGGTCACGTCGTAGCCGGCAAAGGCCATCAGATTGGCGAGCGCATCGCCGACCACGGCGCCCCGGCAATGGCCGACATGCATCGGGCCCGTCGGATTGGCCGAGACATATTCGACATTGGTTTTCCTGCCACCACCGACCGTCGAGCGGCCATAATTGCGGCCCTCGCCGAGCAGCGCGGTAAGATGCGCCTGCCAGAAACCGTCCTTCAGCCGGAGATTGACGAAGCCAGGCCCGGCCACTTCGGCGGCGGCGACATCCTTGTCGTCTCGCAGCGCTTGCGCCAGCCGTTCGGCCAGCACGCGCGGATTCTGGCCCGTGGGCTTGGCCAGCACCATCGCCGCATTGGTTGCCAGGTCGCCGTGGCTGGGGTCGCGCGGCGGCTCGACGGCAATGCGAGACAGGTCCGGCGAAACGCCGTCATTGTCTTTCAAATCAAGTGCTTCGACGGCTTTTATGATTCGCGCGGTGAAATCGGCGAAAATGTTCATTGGTCTGACTCTGGGGTCTGGCGCTGGCGGCTTGCAGGGAATCCGGCTGGTTGGCCGGCAAAATCGAGCCCGCCCTAGCTCAAATCCGGCGTATGGTCAAACAAACGCCGGTGCTCCTTGAGCGCATAGGTGTCGGTCATGCCGGCCAGGAAATCGGCGACGCTGCGCGCCTTGATGCGATCGTCGGCCCGATCCAGCCCCTCGCGCCAGCCGTCCGGCATGGCGCGAGGGTCGGCGAAGTAGACGTCGAACAGGCCCCTGACGATCTGCTCGGCGTCGGCGCGCACCCGCATGACCTCCTCGTGCCGATAGAGATGCTTGTAGAGAAAAGCCTTCAGTTCCTTCTCGGCCGCAGCCATCGCAGTCGAGAAGGTGACCATGGTCTCGCCCGCCGCCCGCACCGCGTCGGCGCTCTGCGGCCTGATGCGCTCCAGATTGGCGGTCGTCGACTTGATCACATCTTCGACCATGGCGGTGATCTGCCGGCGCATCAGCTCATGGCCGGTGCGCACGGCATCGAGCACTGGATAGCGTGCACGCACGCCTTGCAGGATCGTTCCCGGCAGCGAAACAGTCTCCAGCATGTCCAGCGTCAGCAGCCCTGCCCTCAGGCCGTCGTCGATATCGTGCGTGTTGTAGGCGATATCGTCGGCGATCGCCGCGCATTGCGCCTCGATGCCGGCAAAGCGGTCCAGCTCGAGGTCGTGCAGCTGTGAGTAATCACGGATCGCTTGCGGCACCGGCCCTTTCAGGCCCTTGCCGTTGGCGTCCGTCATCGGCCCGTTGTGCTTGACCAAGCCTTCGAGTGTTTCCCAGGTCAGGTTCAGCCCGTCGAATTCGGCGTAGCGCGCCTCCAGCCTTGTCACGATGCGCAGCGATTGCGCGTTGTGGTCGAAGCCGCCCCATTCTGCCATTTTCTCGTTCAGCGCATCCTCGCCGGTGTGGCCAAAGGGCGTGTGGCCGAAATCATGCACCAGCGCCACCGCCTCGGCGAGATCCTCGTCGCCGCGCAACGCTCGCGCCAGGGCGCGGGCGATCTGCGCCACCTCGATCGAATGGGTCAGCCGGGTGCGATAGTGGTCGCCCTCATGGGCAATGAAGACCTGCGTCTTGTGCTTCAGCCGCCGGAATGCCGTTGAATGGATGATGCGGTCACGATCGCGCTGGAACGGCGTGCGGGTCGGGCTTTCGGCCTCGTCGAAAAGCCGTCCGCGCGACTTTGCCGGGTCGCAGGCATAGGCCGCGCGCGGCCGATAGCCGAATCCGATGTCGCCAAGCTCATTTGTCATGGCTGATGCCGCCGCAGTTGACTTGCCCCGTCGCGCTTCATACCTATCATGTGAAACCGAAAGCAAGGTGACGCCCATGGGCGCGGATGCCAAGACTGCCATGAAAGTTGATATGACCGAGGCCGCCGCCAAGCGGATCGCCAAGATTGTCTCGGGGCAAGCCGGCAAAACGGCGTTGCGCGTTTCGGTCGAAGGCGGCGGTTGCTCCGGCTTTTCCTACAAGTTCGATCTGGTCGACACCCGCAACGACGATGACGTCGCCATCGAGAAGGATGGCGCCACGGTGCTGATCGACGACCTGTCGCTGGTCTACATGGGCGGCTCGGTCATCGACTTCGTCGACGATCTGATGGGCCAGTCCTTCCAGATTCGCAATCCGAACGCGGTCGCCTCCTGCGGCTGCGGCACCAGCTTCTCCGTCTAAAGCCATTGCCATGCCTGCCATCGGCGCGGTCCGTCAGATCGCGCTGTCGGCCGGACGCGACCTCGATGCGACATTGGCCTTCTGGCGCGATGTGCTCGGCATGAACCTGCATGCGCGCTTCGATCCACCAGGCATTGCCTTCATTATGGCCGGCGATGTGCGGTTGCTGTTCACTGACGGCATACCGGCCGGAACCGTCTATCTCGACATGTCAGGCCTCGACGATTTCCATGCCCAGGCGAGGACCGCGGGTGTGCCGTTCACCGCGCCGCCGACGCTCGTCCATCGCGACACCGAAGGCCAGTTCGGTCCGGCGGGGGAAAGCGAATGGATGGCCTTCCTAAAGGACCCGGCCGGCAATACGATCGGCCTGGTCGAACGCCACCCGCCGCAAGAACAATGAGACCGTCATGAAAATCGTCACCTGGAACATCAACGGCGTCCGCGCCCGCATCGGCAACCTGACCCATTGGCTGACCGAGAGCGCACCCGACATCGTCTGCCTGCAGGAGATCAAGACAGTCGACGACCAGTTCCCGCGCGCCGAGATCGAGGCGCTTGGCTACAATGTCGAAACCCATGGCCAGAAGGGCTTCAACGGCGTCGCCATCCTGTCGAAGCTGCGCTTCGACGAAGTCATCAGAGGCCTGCCGGGCGATGATGCCGACGAGCAGGCGCGTTTCATCGAAGGCGTTTTCTCGACCGACAAGGGCGCGTTGCGTGTCGTCTCGCTCTATCTGCCGAACGGCAACCCGATCGATGACGAGAAGAAGTTCCCCTTCAAGCTTTCCTGGATGGCGCGGCTGGAGCGCTGGGCCGAGGGTCGGCTCAAGTTGGAGGAGGCCCTCGTGCTTGCTGGCGACTACAACGTCATTCCCGAGCCGATCGATGCGCGGTTTCCGGAAAACTGGCTGGGCGACGCGCTGTTCCAGCCGCAGACACGACAGGCCTTCCGCCGGCTGCTCAATCTGGGTTTCACCGAGGCGGTGCGCGCCGTCACCGACGCACCCGACACCTATACGTTCTGGGACTATCAGGCGGGCGCCTGGCAGAAGAACAACGGCATCCGCATTGACCATTTGCTGCTGTCGCCGGAAGCCGCCAACCGGTTTTCATCCGCCTCGGTCGAAAAGCATGTGCGCGCCTGGGAAAAGCCGTCCGATCACGTGCCGGTGGCGATCGATCTCGCGCTGCAGCCGGCCTGACGGCCTTCTACCGCGGGGTGTGGCAAATACCGCCCCGCCTCGTGCGCTGATACCGGCCCCCAACCCTCATATCGCCACAATCGCGCCGTTGACTTGGGATCAGCGTGGCGGCTGGGTTTCCATGACCATACGATTTGTTCTTTGTCCGATCGGCCTGGCATTTGCCATGGTCGCCCCTGCAGCGGCACTTGCCGCCCAGGAATGCCTGGCCAATGGAAAATCGTACCCACTTGGCCAGGTCGTATGCCTGACGGTTGCCGACAAAAGCCATCTTGCCCGCTGCGAGATGGTGCTCAACAACACGTCGTGGACGAAGATTCAGGACAGCTGTCCTGAAAACACGCTGGCGCCGCACCCGCATGTCACGCCGATCTCGACACCGGCTCCCAGCATGGTGCCGACGGAACCGACCGAAAACTGATCAGGATCGAGAATCGAGTGCTGCGGTGGGTGAGGCCTGCGTGGCCGCGACCCCTACTGGTCGGCGTTGCCGCCCTTGGTGAGGATGTCATCCGCCAGCGAGATCGCGGTGCGGCGGTCGGCTTCGCCGGCAGTCGCAAATGCCTCTTCCTGCATGCCGCGGATCCAGGGCTGATCGGCCGGCGAAGCGCGTTCGAGCGCCGCGGTCATCATCGCCAGGCCGCGAACGACCTTGCCGCTCTGGAACAACAGGTGGCCCAACGTCGCCTGTGCGCCGGCATGGCCCTTCTCGGCGGCGAGCTGGAACCAACGCCCGGCCTGCTTGACGCTGGCCTTCACGCCGCCCTCGCCCTTCAGGAACATCTGCCCCATCTCGAACTGCGCGTTCGGATTGCGATAATTGGCGGCGGCGCGCATGTAATATTCCTGGGCCGCCACCTCGTTCTCGGTGACCGGGCTGCCGGGAATACCCTTGCGCAGATAGTCGCCAAGCGCCACCAGCGCGTCGGAGACATAGCTTTCCTCGGGTGAGCCGGGCTCGACATCCTGGTCGACGATCTCCGAGAAGAACTTGAACGCCTCATAGTCGTCGCGCGCCACGCCGTCGCCCTCGGCATACATGCGCGCAAGCTTCCAGGTGGCGCCGATCTGGCCGTTTTCGGCGGCGTATTTGTAGGCCTCGGCGGCCTGTTCCTTGTGGCCGTTCTTGTAAGCGGAGAAGCCGAACTGGAACACCGCCCACGGGCTGGACTGCGGCTTCACTCCGGTCTTGTCATCGAACACCTTGTCGTCGAAGGCCACGGCCTGGCCTACGGCGCCAAAGATCGCGCCAAAAATGGCGAGCCCGACCAGTGCCGAAAAGACAGACGACCTCAGCAACTCAGATGTCCGCATAGCAGTGTGTTTCTTTCGCACCACCCGGATGGGTGACCGCGCCATCGCGCGCCGGCCCTACCGTCTGTGCATATTTCCAGATCGCGCCCGATTGATAGTCGGTCGTGCGCGCCTTCCAGGTCTTTGCCCTCTCCGTCAATTCGGTTGCCGACAACGCCACGTCGATCGTGCCATTCACCGCGTCGATCGAAATCACGTCGCCATCCCTGAGCAACCCGATCGGGCCGCCGACTGCCGCTTCCGGCCCGACATGGCCGATGCAGAAACCGCGCGTCGCGCCCGAGAAGCGCCCATCGGTGATCAGCGCCACCTTGCCGCCCATGCCCTGGCCGTAGAGGGCCGCCGTCGTCGACAGCATCTCACGCATGCCGGGGCCACCGCGCGGCCCTTCGTAGCGGATGACGAGAACCTCGCCTTCCCTGTAGTTGCGATGCGTCACCGCCTCGAAACATTCCTCCTCCGAATCGAAGCAACGCGCCGGACCCGAGAACTTCAACTCCGACATGCCCGCGACCTTGACGATCGCGCCTTCGGGGGCAAGGTTCCCCTTCAAGCCCACAACACCGCCGGTTTGAGTAATGGGTCTGTTGGCCGGGCGGACCACGTCCTGATGTTCATTCCAGGCAACGTGCTCCATATTTTCGGCCAAAGTGCGGCCAGTCACGGTCAGGCAATCGCCATGCAGGTAGCCGTGGTCGAGCAACGTCTTCATCAGCAGCGGAATGCCGCCCGCCTCGAACATGTCCTTGGCGACGTATTTTCCGCCGGGCTTGAGGTCGGCGATGTAAGGCGTCTTCTCGAAGATCTTCGCCACATCGAACAGATCGAACTTGATGCCGGCCTCGTGTGCGATCGCCGGCAAATGCAACGCGGCGTTGGTCGAACCGCCGGTGGCGGAGACCACGGTCGCGGCATTTTCCAGCGCCTTCAGCGTGACGATGTCGCGCGGCCGGATATTTTTCGCGATCAGTTCCATGATCTTTTCGCCCGAGGCGAAATTGAAACGGTCGCGCATCTCGTAGGGCGCCGGCGCGCCACAGGAATAGGGCAGCGCCAGACCGATCGCCTCGGCGACCGTGGCCATGGTGTTGGCGGTGAACTGGGCACCGCAGGAGCCGGCCGACGGACATGCCGCCTGCTCGATTTCAAGCAGCTCGGAATCGCTGACCGTGCCGACCGAATGCTGGCCGACCGCCTCGAACACATCCTGCACGGTGATCTGGCGCCCGCGATAGCTGCCCGGCAGGATCGAGCCGCCATAGATGAAGATCGACGGCACATTGAGACGCACCATGGCCATCATCATGCCGGGCAGCGACTTGTCGCAGCCGGCGAGGCCGACGAGCGCATCGTAGCAATGGCCGCGCATGGTGAGTTCGACCGAATCGGCGATGACCTCACGCGACACCAGCGATGACTTCATGCCCTGGTGGCCCATGGCGATGCCGTCGGTGACGGTGATGGTACAGAATTCGCGCGGCGTGCCGCTGGCGGCCGCGACGCCCTTCTTGACCACCTGCGCCTGGCGCATCAGCGAGATGTTGCAGGGGGCCGCCTCGTTCCAGCAGGACGCGACACCGACCAGCGGCTGCGCGATCTCGGCCGCCGACAACCCCATCGCATAGAGATAGGAACGGTGCGGCGCACGCGCCGGACCGACGGTCACATGGCGGCTGGGCAGCTTGGCCTTGGAAATGACTCTGGCGTCCATACTCTTCCTTGCCGCGGGCGGTGCGGCCTGCCCCATCGCCGAGCCTTTTGGCGCGTGTCCCGAGACAAGATCGAGGTGCGCCGGGTTTATGGCGGGAAATAGGCAATTCCCTCGGCTTGACTTTTAGCGCAGGGGTTGTTCAGAAAGTGTTGCCGAAACGCAACAATCGCACGAGGCAAAAGCTGTGCGGCTTATATGCAACGCAGCTTGGATACCGAGAACGCCGCTTGTCCAGACAAAAAAGGCCGGGCATAGCCCGGCCTTTTGCTAAAACTTTCAGCGGTTTAGAACTTGATCTTGAGACCGCCGGAGATCGCCGTCACGAGATCGTTGCCGAAGTCGTAGCTGGCGTCGACGCCGGCCACATAACCGTTTTCGCCAGCCAGCGTGCCGGAGTGACCACTGGTCATGACGCCAATAGCACCGGCCAAGCGAACCTCGATATTCGGCCTCGGTGTATAGGCGACGCCGCCGCCGAGCGTCCAGGTATCGGACTGCGCACCATAACCATGAGAGGTGCCGCGATCCCAGGAAAGCTGGCCGGCAGCACTCCATGCGTCGTTGAACTTGTGACCAATGCCACCGGTGACAGTCCAGCCATCACGATACATCAGGTCCAGCGAGGTCACAGCAACCGGAGAACCAGTAACGCATGACGAAGTGGGAAAACCCACTGGGCAGATCGGGACGCTTTGCAGCAAGCTCCAGTTGACCCACTTGACCGAACCGAAGGCGAGCCAGCCGGGGGCGATGCCCGATTGCAATTTCAGTTCCAACGAGTCCGGCATGTACTCCGTCGCACCGAAGATCGGGGTGGAACTTCCTGGCAACGTGAGTGTGCCGGAGATGTTGTCAAGCTTGACCTGAGAGTTGTAGACCAAGCTAGCGCGAAGAGCGATATCGGGGATTTCGTAAGCAATGCCGGCGCGCCAGCCCCATCCGCTGGCCTTCAGATCGACACGACCTGTCAATGCCGGAGTGAGGTTTACCAAGCTTTCCTTGAACCCCGAGATATCCTGATAGAACAACCCTCCGATAAAGCGGATCTGGCCCTTGCCAGCATCCATCTTATAGGAACAGGTACCTGCGTAGTTATTGCTCTTGATATCGGTTTCTACGTTGGAAAATGCGCCGTTCCACGTACTGCCCGGCGCGGTATGCGCACCCCAAGGCTGCGAATAGTCGACCATGCAGTCGACGCCTTGCACAACCTGGACCTTGGCTCCAATGCGCGGGACCCAATAGCCCTCGGCTCCGTCGGCGGTGCTGCTCAAGCCGAGATTGGCCCCCCCTGGTCCGAGCGCGTTCTTGTACTTGCGATCCGGCATCACATAGGTAGCTTCCGCTTCCGTGGCGAACGGCGCGGGATCGAACAGCAAATCGATGTCGTAGCCGCCGCGCTCCAGGCCACCGGCATGCGCCGGATGCATCGCTGTCCCGATCAAAGCAAGCGAAAAGCACCCCGCCCCCAGCAGCGCCTTCAGTCGCAGAATAGTCATGAATGTCCTCCCCGAATAACTAGTGGCTCAAGCTAGAACCAATTCAGGTTAACGCTGCAACAACGAATTCATGAGGCGTACATGTACATGTCCGCCGAACGCATTTTCGACAAAATGCCGGCCAGCGCCGCAAGGCTGAAAAACGGCCATTTGCGACAAATCGGCCAGAAAAAATTGAAAAATCCAGCCAAGAAAGGTTCAAAAACAGCGCTTTTTGGGGTGTCTGGCCCCATTGTTACATTATGGCAACAATGGGGCGAAAACTTTCCGTTTACGTCAAAATTAACGCAACGGAATGCCTTTTTTCGAGGCAAAAAGACCCTCTTTCGGGGCAAGTCGAAACATCGCGAATCTGCCCTTCAACCGGCGTCGCGAACCCTGGTCAACGCCACCGAAAGCTTGTCCTGCGCATCACGGTATTCGGCGAGCTTTTCGCGCTCGGCCTCCACGATCTCGGCCGGCGCACTGGCGACGAACCTGTCGTTGGACAGCTTCTTGTGCAGGCGGGCGATTTCCTCGGTCAGCTTGGCCAGCTCCTTCTGCAGCCGTGCTGCCTCGGCGGCGAGATCGATCAGGCTGCCAAGCGGCAGGCAGATCGTCGCCTCGTTGAGAACGATCTGTGCCGAACCCTTTGGGGCAGTATCGGCCAGCGAGATGTCACCGACCCGCGCCAGCCGCTTGATCGCCGAATCCTCACGAGCGAGCCTTAGACGCGTGACGTCGTTGGCGCCAACCACCACGAGCGGCGCGATGGCCGCCGGCGGCACGTTCATCTCGGAGCGCACCGAGCGGATACCGGAGACGAGGTCGACCAGCCAGTTGATGTCGGCGGCAGCATCCGCGTCTTCGAAATCCGGCGACGGCCACGCGGCATGACACAGCAGCGAGCCTCGTTCCTTGCCCTCGCCGGCTGTCTGCGCCCACAACTCCTCGGTCATGAACGGCATCATCGGGTGGAGCAGCTTGTAGATCTCGTCGAGCACGAAGGCGACGCAGGCGCGGCTTTCGGCCTTGGCCGCCTCGTCCGTGCCCATGAACACCGGCTTCAGCAGTTCCAGGTACCAGTCGCAGAACAGGTTCCAGACGAAGCGGTAGGCGGCACCCGCCGCCTCGTTGAAGCGGTATGAGGTGATGCCGTCCGTTATCTCCCGCGCGGCGCGCGTCAGTTCGGTGAGGATCCAGCGGTTGACCGCCAGCTTGGCATCGTTCAGCCAGAAATCGTCGTTGCGCGCGACTTCGTTCATCTCGGCGAAACGCGTCGCGTTCCACAGCTTGGTACCGAAATTGCGATAACCGGCGATGCGCGCCGGGTCGAGCTTCACGTCGCGGCCTTGCGCCGCCATCACCGTCAAAGTGAAGCGCAGGGCATCGGCGCCATACTCGTCGATGAGATCGAGCGGGTCGATGACGTTGCCTTTCGACTTCGACATCTTCTGCCCGTTCTTGTCGCGCACCAGCGCGTGGACATAGACGGTGTGGAACGGCTCTTCGTCCATGAAATGCAGGCCCATCATCATCATGCGGGCAACCCAGAAGAAGATGATGTCGAAGCCGGTCACCAGCACGTCGGTCTGGTAGTAGGTCTTCAGCTCGGGCGTCTGGTCCGGCCAGCCGAGCGTCGAGAACGGCCACAGCGCCGACGAGAACCAGGTGTCGAGCACGTCCTCGTCGCGGGTCAGGATCTCGCCCGGCTTGAAATTCTCGAGCTTGTCCTCGACCCAGGCCTTCCAAGGGCCCTCCAGCGCCAGATAATATTCGATCGCGGCACCCAGCGCCTCTTCCTCGGTCTTCTCGACGAAGACGCGCCCATCCGGCCCGTACCAGGCCGGTATCTGGTGGCCCCACCACAGCTGGCGCGATATGCACCAGGGCTGGATGTTTTCCATCCAGTCGAAATAGGTCTTTTCCCAGTTCTTTGGCACGAAGTTGGTGCGGCCCTCGCGCACCGAAGCGATCGCCGGCTTGGAGAGTTCCGCCGCATTGGCGTACCACTGCTCGGTCAGGAACGGTTCGATCGGCACGCCGCCGCGGTCGCCATGCGGAACGGCATGGCGATGCGGTTCGACCTTTTCGAGGAAGCCGCCGGCTTCCATCAGTTCGACGATCTTCTTGCGCGCGACAAAGCGGTCGAGGCCGTTGAGTTCATCCCAGACCGCCTGGCGCTCCGGCGTCACCTCGAGCCCAGCAAGAAAATCCTCGTTGTCGCTCAGGTTGACCGCGGCCTCGATGGTGAGGATGTTGATCGCCGGCAGCTTGTGGCGCTTGCCGACCTCGAAGTCGTTGAAGTCGTGTGCCGGCGTGATCTTGACCGCGCCAGAGCCCTTCTCGGGGTCGGAATATTCATCCGCCACCACCGGTATTTTGCGGCCGACGATCGGCAGCACGATGTTCTTGCCGACCAGGTGCCGGAACCGTTCGTCGTCAGGATGCACGGCGACGGCCGTGTCGCCCAGCATCGTCTCGGGGCGGGTCGTCGCCACCGTGATGAAGGTGTTTGGATTCTCCGGATCGAAAACCTCGCCCTCGATGGGATAACGGAAGTGCCAGAGATTGCCGTTGACCTCCTGCTGCTCGACCTCGAGATCGGAGATCGCGGTCAACAGCTTCGGATCCCAGTTCACAAGGCGCTTGTCCTTGTAGATCAGCCCTTCCTTGTAGAGAGTGACGAACACTTCGAGCACGGCCTTGGACAGGCCTTCGTCCATGGTGAAGCGTTCGCGTGACCAGTCCGCCGAGGCGCCGAGCCGCTTCAGCTGGTTGAAGATCGCACCACCGGATTCGGCCTTCCACTCCCACACTTTCTCGATGAACTGTTCGCGCGTCAGGTCGCGGCGATGGATTTGCTTCTCCATCAGTTGCCGCTCGACGACCATCTGCGTGGCAATGCCGGCATGGTCCATGCCCGGCTGCCACAACACGTTCTTGCCGCGCATACGCTCGAAGCGCACCAAGATGTCCTGCAACGTGTTGTTGAGCGCGTGGCCCATATGCAGCGAGCCGGTAACGTTCGGCGGCGGAATGACGATGGTGAAGGCCTCGGCCCCCTCGTCAGCGCCGGCGCCGGCGCGAAATGCGTCGGCCTCTTCCCAGACTTTGGCGATCTTCGGCTCGACGGTTTTTGCGTCGTAGGTCTTTTCAAGCATGGGAAATGGTCCGCGCTGTCGGGATTTTTGCTGGTCCGGTGTAAATCGGAAGGTCTTGACCAAGTCAACCGCAAGGGCGGACTCGGCCCCACGACGTCAAATAGACATGGCCCGGGTCAGGTCAAGGAAGGCCATCGCTCCAGCGGATGGCACCAACAGAAACGCCGCCACTGGGGCGGCGTTTCATCGGTGATCGGGATGGAGATTACTGCGCGCCGCGCGCCACGCGCTCGATCTCCTCGCGCACCAGCCGCTCGACTAGGGTCGGCAGGTTGTTGTCCAGCCAATCCTGCAGCATCGGCCTCAGCATCTCCTCGGCCATCTCGTCGAATGTCTTCTTGCTGCGGCTGGCAAATGCATCGGAAAGCTCGCCAAAGGCAGCGGCAACCTGCCGGCCCGTGTGCTCGGAAACGATTGCCGGACGAACTGACGGCGCGTCGCTGGCCATCGCCGGCCGCGCCGGGCTTCCGCCCGGAGGAGACTGCTCGAAGGCCCGGTTCATGGTCGGCTCGTCCCTGGGGGCCGGCTCGTCACTGGGATTGTCCACCTCCGGCTGGGCAACCGGCTTGCGCGCCTCGCCCCTGTCCTGCCCCATCTTGGCCTGCTCGCCGACGGCGGCGATCTCGCGCCGCCAATCGGCAACGGTGGCATCGGGGGTAGCGACAGGACGCGCCGGCGCCTCGGCAGCCGCCGGCGGGGTCGGCTCGGCGGCGACACGGGCGCTGACCTCGGCAAGTGTCATCGATGGCTTTGCCGGGGTGGGTTCGGAACGCACCGGGGCTTCCATCCGTCCGATCACCGGCTCGGCCGTCGTCACCAGCGCCTGCACTTCCGCCAGCTTGACCGGCTTCCTGACCTCGGGCGCGGCATGCAGGTCGGCACGGAATGCCTCGACGTCAGGGACTGGATCGGCGCTCGATGCCGGCTCCAGATCCTGGCGCGGCTCATCGGCCTCGCCCGGCTGCTTGCGGCCGGTATCGCTGTCTTCGATGATCCTCCTGATGGAAGCCAGTATCTCTTCCATCGAAGGTTCGCGCTGTGCGCTGCTTGCCGTTGCCATCGTCACATCCGCCGCCCTTGTGACCCATTGCAGATTTCCGCTCCGGCAAAGCCGGATCGAATCATGGCGACAGCGTAACCGACGGATCGCCGCACGAGAATCCCCAATCTGGGGACTTGTGGGATTTCAACAGATTAGAGCATGATTCCAGAAAGCGGAACCGGTTTCGGAAAAGATCACGTTCGAACAGGAAGACCGTGGAATCCGAACCGAACGCCTTCAGCGGCCATCCGGCGTGCGCAGGCCGAACCACTTGTCCTTGACCGCGTTGTAATGCTCTTCGGGCCTGTATTTCGTCACCTGCAAGCCAAGGCGGTCGACAGACAGGCGGCCGGTCGCCTGCAGGATGGCATAGCTCGCCACCACCACGTCGTGCTCATAGCCGGCCTGGTTGATCTCGGCGGTGATGACCGTCGCCTGCGCGTTGAGGACATCGAGCGTGGTGCGCTGGCCGACATTGCGTTCTTCGATAACACCGTTGAGCGCCAGCTTCGCGGCCTCGATCACTTGCCTGTTGGCCGCCAGGCTTTGCTGCGCGGCGGTGTACTCGGTCCAGGCGGCCGTGACGGCCTGGCGCACCTGGTCGCGGCTGACGTCGACCTCGATGCGGGCCTGGCTGAGCGATTCCTTGTCCTGGCGCACGATCGCCGAGGTGCGGCCGCCCGAATAGATCGGGATGGTCAGCGTGGCTCCGATGCTGGCCGAATTTGTCGTGCCATCCTGCGTCGGGGAGCCCGGCACGGTGTTGCGATAGGCGCTCGAAACGCCAGCGGAAGCAGACAGTTGCGGCAGCAGGGCGCCTTCGGCCGACTTCACCGAAAAGGCAGCGGCGTCGACCAGATGCTGGGTGGCCAGGATGGCCGGGTGCTCATTCGAGGCTACACCGACGGCGGCGGCGAGACTCGACGGCAACAGCTTTGCCACCGGCGAAGCGGCTTTGAGCTTGCCCGGCTCGTCACCGACGATCTGGCGATAGAGCGCGGCACTTGCCAGCGCCTGCGCCCGGGCGGCGCTCAGCGATGCCACGGCGGCGGCCCGCGAAGCGTCGGCCTGCGCCACATCGGTACGCGTGCCTTCGCCAACATCGAAGCGCGAACGCGCAGCGCGCGCCGTTTCGGTCAGGAATTGCAGGTTCTGTTCGGTCAACACGGCCACCTGCCGGTCGCGAATCACGTTCATATACGCCTGGGCCGCGCTGAACAGGATGTTCTCTTCGGTGTTGCGCAGGCTTTCGACCGACGCGCGGACCTGCGATTCGGCGGCCGCCACATTGTTCCTGGTCTGAAAGCCGTCGAACAGCGTCTGGTTGATCTGGACGCCAAAATTGCCAGTGGTCAGACGCGCGCTTGAGTTGGTGCCGTTGAGATGGCTGCTGGAGTAGTCGATATTTGCCGAGCCCGTGACTGTCGGCCGCCAGCCTGATTTGGCAATGGCGACGCTTTCATCGGTGACACGGACGCCTGCGCGGGCGGAATTGAGCTGGGAATTGTTCTGATAGGCCTTTGCAAGCGCGCCAAGGATGGTTTCCGCCGAGGCCGAGAATGGAGAAAGCGCGGTCGCGGAAACGAGGACGGCGGCAAAAAGGCTCTTGCGTACAGACAGCACGGTGTATCCCTCATTCGTTTTCCATGGGAACCGCGCCACGCCAGCCTCTCCTTGTGAGCAACCGGCGCCGCGTGTTTAGTGTTCCCTGCTGCTCAGCCCCAAAGCGCCCCCAGTTTGCGGATCAGCAACGATTGTTCAAACACAAGCGAACATGACAAAGCCTCTCCTGCAAGGCAAAATCACTCAGAATTCGAAGGCATGCGCACGTTCGAACCCCGGTAGTGGCTTAATTGCCGCATTAAACGCCCGTCTTCCGGTTACAATCCCCCCTGCTTTGAAAAAAAGCCGGGCCACACCTGAATTGCCTTGTCCTTCAACGGCGACAAGGCGGCCGCCTTCGGCTAGCTGGTCGAGCAGCGGTGTCGGCACCTCCTCGACGCTGCCGCCGATGAAGATGACGTCGTAAGGCGCCTTGGCGGCATGACCTTGCGACAAGGGCCCCTGCACCACGGTCACATTGCCGCAGCCAAGCGATGAAAGCGTCGATCTGGCGGTCTCGGCCAGCGCCGAATCGCTCTCGAGCGCCACCACGGACCCGGCCAGTCGCGACAGGATGGCCGCGGCGTAGCCGGTGCCGCAGCCGACATCGAGCACCGAATCGGTCGGATTTATTTCAGCCAGCTGCATCAGCTTGGCCAGCGGTGAAGGTTCCATGAGGTAGCGCGCGCCATCGGCGCCATCGGCAATGCGGATGTCCTCGTCGATATAGGCGAGATCGCGCTGGCCGGCGCCGACAAAGACCTCTCGCGGCACGACAAGCATTGCTTCCAGCAATGGCGCGCTGGTCACATCGGTGGTGCGAACCTGACCATCGACCATCTTGACGCGACGTTCGGAAAAATCAGCGTTCATGTCCCAACCAATCCGCTTGCCGCGCCAGAAGCGCGGTTCATTTCGACCCGAACTTCAAGCTCCGGCGCGGATGCGCGGGAGCTCGGGCATTGGAGGCCTCGCCCGGAATCGAACCGGGGTGCAAGGATTTGCAGTCCTCTGCGTAACCACTCCGCCACGAGGCCTCGTTGCTCCCGGCGTTCCACCCGGTTCCAATAGGTTGCGGCGAAAATGCCGTCAAGCGGCCACCGCGCATTCCGAACGGTTTCCTCGACGCCAATCCGGGCAGCATATGTCAAATCCCCAAGCTCCGGGAATCGCGGTGATATATTAGCGATTTGTTTAGCATGGCCCGCCGCCCGAAGAAACCGACAGCCATGCGCGGGACAACGGCAGCAAAAGACAAGAACGCGCCAGCCCCGTCTCGCTGCCGCGATGCGAAGAGTTCTTGCGTTACGCCATTGACCGCCCGTGTATCGGCGGTGCGAGCAGCCTGTCGCCGCTCGACCGGGCGAAGCTCGCCTCGGCCGTGGCGATTCTCAGGCAGATCCGCGAGGCACTGAAGGAGCACGCCGGCCGCCGAGGCGTGCCATTCTTGCACCATCGACCTTCAATCCGGTCGACGGCGCCGTTCCCACCAGACGACGAAGCGCCGGCGGTGGCGGCGAACCATGGCGAATTCATAAGACAGCACCAGCAATCCGAGCGGCACCATCCAGAAGCCGAGGATCGGCAGGAAACCGAGGATGCCGCCGACGGTCAGCAGCATGCCGATCGCGATTCTGAGGCCACGCGAGCGCGGCATTTTGAACTCGCGTCCCAAAACCGAAATCTTACGCGCTGGCATCTGGCTGTCTTGTGCTGTCATCGTCTCGAAAGATTGACCCGTTTGACCGTTCAGGAGCGTCATTGAACCAAAGCCGCAACCGCGCTTTTTGGTTCCGTATCCCTCGTATGACGGCTTATATGAGGGCCTCCGGGGAGGATTGCGAGAAACCATCGTGCGAAAAAGCCTCGGAAAAATGCGAAATGCTTCTTTGCAAAGCCGAAAAGGGCAGCTATAGGCTGCGCCACTCACATAAGAGCCTCCGTTCCCCGGTAGCTCAGTGGTAGAGCAACCGGCTGTTAACCGGTTGGTCGCTGGTTCGAATCCGGCCCGGGGAGCCAAATCTTTTCAATAGTTTAGCCGACATTCGAAGCCTTCGCCAGGTTTGCGGAATATCGCCAGGGCTATATCGCGGGCTGCTCCTGCCCGCTTCGACAAATCGTCAACGAGCCCCCCGCCCCTCGGCAAACTCTTGCGAATGACACGCAAGGAAACAGCTTCGAACCAGATCAACCTGGCTGCCAAACCAATGAAATACGTGGGGAGCCCAGGCGAAGTCCCTGGCTTCGACCGCAGTATGACGGCGCAGGCCATTAAGTTTGGCATTAGCTACAAGTTCTGATGATGGCGGCTGCACGCGAGCTTCCGCGATGCACCCCTCAGACCCGACCATGGTGCGACTGCAGCGGACCTGATGCGGGTCGCTAGCTAGGCCTGTGCCTTGTTGTCTCTTCAAGGCATGGCCCCGGCCGCAACGTTTGGCGCTTCACCTTCGGCGTGATCCCTTCTACCCGCAATTTGGCGTCGCTTTCGCAAGTGGCGCGATGGGGCCTTGCGCGGGTAGCTGAAAGCTATGTGAGCTATGTCATAGTCTGTTCCAGGGTATCTTCATTAGCATAATTGCATATTTTGCTACATGGGAGGAAAGCGGTGGCTCGTCCCCAACGCGACATCGGCGGTTATCTGACCAGTTACGGCGGGCTCTCGGGAACCCGAGTTGAGGTGTTTGAGGCCGACGGCGAGTGGTTCGTGCGTGTTGTCGAGCATGACGAAGAGCGCACCTACTCTTTTGCGCTGAAATCATTCGCCCTGGCATTCGCGGAAAGCCAGAGGAATCACATCAAGCCCCCCACGGTCGTGCGGCTGGAGCGCAACCCATCGCTCCTATTCACACATGACCGGTTCACGGCGGTGAACGATCGATTCTAGGATGCCGCGAGAGGTGGGGGCGTCCGCGCCTCCCCTCCCATTGTGCAATGCATGCCGACGCCTCGCCTTTCACTGACAAGGAGACAGCGGCGTTCCGCTCCATCGACAGGGACGAGTTCGAAGGCGACGATCGGAGTGGCACCTTTCCGCAATCGCACTATTCCTCGATATTTTAGAATCAGCTAATTTTATGACGTGGCAGGACCCCAACCCTGCCAAGGCCGGCGCTCGATGGAGCCACCCTGACCCGAGGGCGTCGGCCGCACTCTGCTGGGCGGAAGCGGGCCAAGCCTATATTCCCGAACCTCGGTACTGTGCGGCCTCCATCCACAATGCAAGCGCAAGGGCAGGAGTACGGCCCTTCACCTCATACTCACGGCCCCGATATTTTCCTGCCGCAATCCAGACAGTCTTTGATCGTTGGTAGATCGTAATCCCCCTTGCGCCCGCCCAATTGCACAGTTCTTCATCACTTCGACGCATTAGCCCAACCATTTCCCCCTCAGGGATGTGGAAGCAACTATCGTGCCGGAGGTGCACTGGCTAAACGTACAGCTACCCGCCATTCATCGGCGCCGCATGCGGCCGGCACCTAAGCCGGCGCCTAACAATTCTTCTCGCCGTTTGGATTTGGAACCGGTGCCTCTCGCACATCTCGCGGTGGCGGATCGACATGTTTGAGCTCTGGCGGTGCTTCCCTGTCACGACGACGGACGGGTGTCTTCTCCGGGTCGGGCTTCGGCGGCGGATCTTTGATTTTGTTTGCCATATCCACTTCCTCCCATCCCCGGAAACCGGATCGCCGCTCTTTTGTTCCGGGCCAAGGGACCCCACCGAGGCAGCGGGCCATATCGCCAACTTGACGACTTGATCAGTCGGTGGTTTTGCGTTCGTCCAGGACCACCGCAGGACCAGCCCGCTGCCGGGACTTTTGGGGGTAGCAGCGGGCTGTCGGTGTGGGAGCCCAGGAAGCAGCAAAGGGCTGAATGAATTCGCTGCTCCCCGGTCAGCCTATGGGACTAGGCTGAGATGCGCGACTTACGGATTCGTAAGCAGGTCAGGGCGAGGTTTTGGGGGATACATGATCGCTTCGATGTTTCGCTGGGGCGTGATCCTGGGCGTCATCGGCTTTGTCGGTGGGTTCGTTGGGCCGCTCATTTTCACGCCCGAGGCCAACCAGGGACCGCTGCTCGGCATCTTCATTACCGGGCCTCTCGGGTTCGTTCTCGGCCTGGTGGTCGGGCTGATGCTTTCGTTGCGGCGACGTCGTAACTGATATTCGTTCAAGCGCACCGGGGCGAGCTCTCCTTGGCGGTGCTTGTAGGCGAAAGACAGGCCCGCTGCGCGAGCAACGGGCCATCAACTTTGGCAGTGGCGAATTGACCGATCGCGCGGCGGCATTGGGCGGTGGACCTAGTGTCCCCTATCACCCGGCTTGTGGCCCGCATCGCGCGTGTCAGCCATGGTCAGACTTGTCGTAATTCCGACGGCGGTAGAGCAGAGGACGACGATAGCCAGAACCCTAGATATTGCACGTAGCATCTTACCCTCCTGTTCGCCGAAACCGGCCTATCCAGCGTCGGGAACGCCGGAAATTATATCTGGCTTTCTCAAGGGGAGTGACGACGCTCGGATACCTCAATCGGCTAGCCTGGCATGTTCTTTCGAGCGCGCGCTCGTCTGCTCCTGCCGTTCTGATCGAGACGCCTTGCGGGGCGCGGTTTGCTTTTGCGCTATCGGATGGCGACAGTTCCGACCAGCAGCGTCCAGTAGCCTCCAGCTTCCGCGATCACGCCATAACCCCGTCCGTCCGAATAGGCCATGTGTGCGGAGCGGCGGACCTGACGGTTCGTCTGGCCGGTGTCACGTCGTCTCTCCAAGACGCGGCGCCGGCCTACCGCGGCTTCCTGCAGCGAGGAAAACCGCTCCATTCGTCACGCGGCCGGCACCGGCCACCTGCCATGTCATCGACTGACCCAATTTAAGTCAGCGCGCCGTGCTTGAAAGCGCAGCGATGTCTGTTACTTGCGGCGTGGGGTTAGTGCGTTTGGCTTGGGTAAGAAAAATTGGCAACGGCTTTAGTGAATGCGGAATGCCCGCACTGTCATGGCAGCGGCAGGGTTTTCGACTGCTCCAGATGGTATGTGTCAAAGGGGCATTGCTGCCCGCAAGGAACCCATCAGACCGGTTGCCCAGGAAAAACGATCGCCTGTTCTGGATGTGCCGGCCTGGGGACGCTGGCAGAACCCGGGCTCAGTGCCGCGGCATAGCCCACGATCGGACGGCAGCAACCACGGAACAACCCGGCCTCCGGGTGCGGCCGGACGAAGGACGCGGCCCGGCAGGCTTATCGCCAAAGACCCTACCTTGCACGCGGAAGGCCGCCGCGCGATGCTGACACTGCTAGAGCGAATCATGCGAAAAATTCTGATCTCTGGGCTGCTGCTCGCGGCGGTCTTTTCCGCAAACCCGGTTTGGGCACTGGACAGCAGCGGCACGCCCGTCGTCGTCACCCCGCTTGCGTCACGCACCACAACCGCTTCCGGCCAGCCGATCACGCTGCCGCAGAAAAACGTGCAGGTCCTGGTTTCGACCTACGAGATCGCGCCGGGCGCGACCTTGCCGGTGCACAGGCATCCCTTCCCCCGCTACGCCTATGTCGAGGCCGGGACGCTGAAGGTCACCAATGTCGAGAGCGGCAACAGCAACACCTACAAGACGGGCGATTTCATCATCGAAATGATCGGCCAGTGGCACCAGGCCACCAATATCGGCGACGGTCCGGTCAAGCTGCTGGTGATCGATCAGGTCGAGGAGGGCGCCAAGAATACGGAGTTGCGCCAGTAGCGGCCTGCCTCACGGTCGCCGCCGAAACCGATGTGCCGAAGCAGCCTGTCCTTCAAGACGAACCGAAGCACACCGGCAAGGTGCAGAGCGATCATTCCGGTGAGCGGCGCCGCCCTGCCCAATTACCCCCAGGCGCCGACCATCTGTCGCGTCGTGGCGTTCAGCCGGTTGAAGGCGTTGATCAGCGCGATCTGGATGACCAGGGCGGCCAGCGCCTTTTCATCATAGTGACGGGCGGCTTCGTCCCAGACATCGTCCGGCACCGCGTCCGACCGGTCGGCAAGCCTTGTGCCGGCCTCGGCGAGCGCCAGGGCCGCCCGTTCGGCGTCGGTGAAATATGGCGTCTCCCGCCATGCCGCGAGGGCAAAGATGCGCTCGTCCTTTTCGCCGGCCTTCTTCAGTTCGCGTGCATGCATGTCGACGCAGGCGCTGCAGCTGTTGATCTGGCTGGCGCGCAAATGGATGAGCTTGCGCGTCACATAAGGCACCTCAGCCGCCTCGGTCGACTTGTCCAGCGCCAGCAGGGCCTGCAGCGAGCCGGGAAAGAGCGCCACCGGATTCTTGATTCTTGCTTGCATGGTCTTCTCCTTCTTGAAGCGTTCGTCAGGGCGTGTTTGCCAGACCCGGACGCCGAGCATCCGGGTTGACTTGTTGCGATCGCCAGTTCCGCCGACTGGTTTGTTTGAGAAAAAGCCCGGCGTCAGCTTTGCCTGGCGGCCACCTGTTCGAGCCGCTCAAGGATACGCGGCCACCCGCCCCCCATGCCGGCATATCCGCGTTCGTCAGCGGGCCGGAATCCCGACTGCTCCATTCGCACCCGGGTCGCCGCGCCTTCGGGCGTGAGCGACCATGTCACCACGGTCTGCAGCCCGCTGTCCGATTCCGTCCCGTCGCCCCAGCTATAGGCAAGCAGGCGCGGCGCATCGACCGTGAGCACCACGCAATTCGTCACGCCGGACCAGCCTGGCACCGGCGTCGCCCGGAAGGTGAAGCGATGTCCCTCTTCCGCCACGAAGTCATTCTGCATCAGCCATTCGGCAACGAGATGAGGCACGGTCAGTGCGCGCCATACCTTTTCGGCCGCGTGCGGGATCAGACGTTCGACGACGATCGATTTGGTTTCAGACATGTCCACTCCTTGTCGATCGACAACGACGCCGCGCTGTCCACGGGATCAATAACCCGTCAGCTATGGTTTGATCAATAACTCAACGGTTATGAGACTGTCAAGCAGGGAAATGCAGCCTGGCCCAAGTGGCGGCGCGCTGTTCGCGCTTTCGCGCCAAGCGGCCCGATGCTAGGGCTGGCGCCGACATCATCGACTGGATCGCCCCTTGACCAAACAACCTCGCCCGCCGCTGATCGAAATCTGTGTCGAAGGCATCGATGGCCTTTTGGCAGCGCAGGCTGCCGGCGCCGACCGGGTCGAACTGTGCGCCAGCCTGGTCGAAGGTGGCATCACGCCGAGCCTCGGCACGGTGCGCGCCGCCCTCGACCAGGCGACCGTGCCGTTTCACGTCATGGTGCGGCCGCGCGGCGGCGATTTTCTCTACAGCGACGCCGAATATCGCTCGATGCTTGCCGATGTCGCTGCACTGCGCGATCTCGGTGTGCCCGGCGTGGTGTTCGGCTGCCTGAACGCCGACGGCACCATCGACGAAGGCCGCATGAGCGAATTGACCGAGGCCGCGGGCTCCCTGAACGTCACCTGCCACCGTGCCTTCGACATGACGCGCGATCTGGCCGAGGCGCTCGAGGCGCTGATCCGCTGCAAGGTCGGCCGCGTGCTGACCAGCGGCCAGCGCGACACTGCCATCGAAGGCATCTCACTGTTGGCGGATCTGGTGCGGCAGGCCGGTGACCGCATCGTTGTACTCGGTTGCGGCGGGCTCGACCTTGGCAATATCGCCGAAGTGCGGAGGAAAACCGGCCTGGCCGAAATGCATTTCGCCGCCCTCAAGCAGGTGCCAAGCGCCATGCATTACCGCAACCCCCATGTCGGCATGGGCGGCTCCGACCTCGACCGTGAGTATCGCAACACCTTGACCGACACGCCGCTGGTGGCGGCGACCATCGCGGCAGCCAAGGCATGACCGCGACCCATGTCTCGATCAGCCGTGTAGCGCCCGAAGACGAAGCGGCGATCCTGGCGCTCAACAACGAGCACGCGGCCGAACTGTCTTGGCTGGAGCCAGAGCGGCTGTCCTTCCTGCTCGGCGAAGCATTCTATGCGCGCCGCATCGGCGACCTCGAAGCCTTCATCATGACCTTCGATCAGGACGCCGGTTACGACAGTCCGAATTTCGTCTGGTTCCGTGAGCGCTACCCACGTTTCGTCTATGTCGACCGTGTCGTCGTGGCGGCGCACGCACGTGGCCGCGGCCACGCCCGCCGGCTCTATCAGGACCTGTTCGATCACGCCGAGCGCGCCGGTCACACGGTGGTCACCTGTGAGGTCAATATCGATCCGCCCAACCCCGCTTCGGATGCCTTTCACGCCGCCCTCGGCTTCGCCGAAGTCGGCGACGCCGTCATCCATGGCGGCAAGAAAGCGGTGCGCTACTATGTCAGGCAGATCGCCGCCTGATCCGCTGGCCCTGGCCACGTAAAAAAGCTGCAGCTAATATGGGTGTTTCCGCCAACCGGAGGAAACGCCATGCCAAGCAATGTCTTCCGTTTCGACGAAAGCTGGCACATCCCCGAGGGCACGCCACTGGAAGTGTGGGAGGTGCTCTCGGATGCCGAACTGCTGCCGCTCTGGTGGGGTGACGTCTACAAGGACGTGGTGCCGCTGGACAGGAAAGGCAAGGCGACCATCGGTTCGCGCGCAAGAGCACGGGCTCGTGGCGCCCTGCCCTATGAGCTGAATTTCATCATCGAGGCCGCGGAGCTCGAACCTGGCCGGCTGGTGGTGGTGAAGACCCACGGCGATTTCGACGGGCAGTGGCGGGCCGAATTGTCTCCGTCGGGAACTGGCACCCATGTCCAGCTGACCTGGCAGGTCACGGTCGAGAGACCCATCCTCAAATTCCTGGCACCGCTGCTGCGGCCGGCCTTCGCCTGGAACCATCGCTGGACAACGCCGCGCGGCGAAGCCGGCCTGCGGCGTTATCTTAAGGCGCGGAAAAACAGCACCTCGGCCTGACTCATACTTGCCACATGCCTGTTGTTTGGGAAGCCAACATCCTCCCATTCTTTCAGCTAGGTCGAACGACGGTCGCAGGGATCGACACAATGTGTCGGCGATAAAGAAATTGTTTATTGTGCAGCGCAGCAAATCCAAATAGAGTTCGAGGTGTGATGCAGGAGGCTGGATTGGTATGCGGACCATCGGCGAAGTGCTCGACCGAAACAAAGGAATCGGGCCTGGCTTCGATTTTTTACGCATATCGCTGGCTGTGTCGGTGCTATTTGCCCATTCGTTTCTGATTGCCGAAGGCGAGCAATTTCAATACAGCACTCCGCCATTGGCACTGATGCATGCAAGCATCATCCCGATGTTCTTCACCCTAAGTGGATTTCTTATAACGGGCAGCGCGTTGCGGCTCCGTCTAAAGGACTTTATCCTGAATAGAGGCATGAGGATCGTCCCTGCCTTGGCCATGGATATATTCTTTGCCGCTATCGTTATCGGGCCGATTTTTACAACTCTTAACCTAAGAGACTATTTTTCAAGCTACGAATTTATATCTTACTTCGCCAATATCGTTGGGCTGATCCACTATGTTCTGCCGGGTGTTTTCGAAAACAATCCATTTCCCTATACGGTAAACGGGTCGCTGTGGACGGTTCCGTTCGAGATTGGATGCTATGTGCTCATGGCGCTGATCATCTTCACGCGCCTGCTGAAGCGCCCGCGGGTTCTCTTGTGCGCTGCACTCGTTTTCGCCGCACTGATCTTCGTTTCTCTTGCCTATGAGTGGGTTCCATTTGGTGGTGAAGGTCGAATCTTCACGGCCACGAACCATTTCCTCAAGAGCGACGGCAGAGCTCTTTACGTCTACTTTCTGGCGGGCATTCTGCTGTACCTGTTCCGTAACAAAATACCGTTCCATCCCGCGATTTTCGGCGCTGCAATCCTGTTGTTTTTCCTGGCCGCCTTTGATGCGTTCGCTGCTCTCCCGCAAATGCCGGTAAAGCTTCTGCTGATCCCGATTGTCGCCTATGCCACGGTTTACATCGGGCTATCTCCGATCCCGCGCATTCCGATATATGATCGAGGCGACTACTCCTACGGCATCTACCTCTACGGCTACCCATTTCAGCAGGCCTTGGTGACCCTGTTCCCAGGACTTAAATCACCATGGCTGCATTTTGGCATCTCCCTGGTTCTGGTGACAGGAGTGGCGATGCTATCATGGCATTTCATCGAGAAGCCTACACTTGCACTGCGTAAGAAATACAGTTTCACGGCGCGTAAAGGTGACGCGCACGAGGAACTGCCTGCCGCCACGATACCTTCCCCATCTAGCCAAAAGGAAGAAGTTCCCGTGAGGGCCTCGCCTGCCTTTCCCACAACTGGAAATGTCGGATAGGTCAAAAATTCAATGCGCAAAAAAGGGCCGTGAAGGCCCTTTTTCATTGCAGTGTTATCGCAAGTTTCAGGCGTTGGCTGCCGTCACCGCGCGCTTGGCCATCACCGCGATCAGATTGGCGCGGTAGTCGGCCGAGGCGTGGATGTCGGTCATCAAATTCTTCGCCGGCACTTTGACCCCGTCGAGCGCGGCGACCGCGAAATTCTTGGCAAGCGCCGCCTCGATCTCCTTCGAGCGGAACACGCCGTCGTCGCCGGCGCCGGTAACGGCAACGCTGACGCCGTCCTTGCCCTTGGCCACGAACACGCCGACGATCGCATAGCGCGATGCCGGGTTGCGGAACTTCTCATAGGCCGCCTTGGCTGGCGCCGTGAAGGTGATGGCGGTGACGATCTCGCCGTCCTTCAACGACGTCTCGAACAGGCCCTTGAAGAACTTGTCGGCCGCGATCTGGCGCTTGTTGGTGACAATGGTGGCGCCGAGCGCCAGCAGCGCCGCCGGATAGTCGGCCGCCGGATCGTTGTTGGCGATCGAGCCGCCGATTGTCCCCCGGTGGCGCACCGCCGGATCGCCGATCAGCGATGCGAGATGGGCAAGTGCCGGACAGGCCTTCTTCAGCTTCTCGTCCCGGGCGACGTCGTAATGCGTGGTGGCGGCGCCGATGGTGACGGTCTTGCCCGACACCTTGACGCCCTGCAGTTCCTTGATCCGCGACAGGTCGACAAGATCGGAAGGCGCTGCAAGCCGCGTTTTCATGGCCGGGATCAGCGTCATGCCTCCCGACAGCAGCTTGGCGTCGCCGGTCTTGACGAGCTTGGCGGCATCCGTGACCGAAGCGGCGCGGTGATAGTTGACCGAATACATGCTTCTTCCTCCTCAGTGTTTCGTCGTCGCGCGGATCGCTGCCCACACGGTGGACGGCGAAGCCGGCATGGCGAGATCGTTGCTGCCGATGGCGTCGGTGATGGCGTTGATCACCGCCGGCGGCGAGCCGATGGCGCCAGCCTCGCCGCAGCCCTTGATGCCGAGCGGATTGCCCGGGCACGGCGTGTTCGAGGTCGAGACCTTGAACGACGGCAGGTCGCCGGCACGCGGCATGGTGTAGTCCATGTAGCTCGCGGTCAAAAGCTGGCCGCTATTGTCATAGTGGGCACCCTCGAGCAGAGCCTGGCCGATTCCTTGCGCCAGTCCGCCATGCACCTGGCCTTCGACGATCATCGGGTTGATGATGTTGCCGAAATCGTCGGCGGCGACGAACTGGATGATCTCGGTGGTGCCGGTTTCCGGATCGACCTCGACCTCGCAAATGTAGCAGCCGGCCGGGAAGGTGAAGTTCGACGGATCGTAGAACGCCGTCTCCTTCAACCCGGGCTCCATGCCACCCGGCAGATTGTGGGCGGTATAGGCGGCGAGCGCCATCTGGAACCACGGCACGTTCTTGTCGGTGCCGGCCACCTTCAGCGCGCCGTTCTCGATGACGATGTCGCCCTCGTCCGCCTCGAGCAGGTGGGCGGCAATCTTCTTGGCCTTGGCCTCGACCTTGTCGAGCGCCTTGACGATCGCCGACATGCCGACCGCGCCCGAGCGTGAACCATAGGTGCCCATGCCCATCTGCACCTTGTCGGTGTCGCCATGAATGATCGAGACCGAATCGAGCGGCACGCCAAAGCGCTCGTTGACCAGTTGCGCAAAGGTCGTTTCATGGCCCTGGCCGTGGCTGTGCGAGCCGGTCAGAACCTCGATCGTGCCGACCGCGTTGACGCGAACCTCGGCACTTTCCCAAAGGCCGACACCGGCCCCGAGGCTGCCGACCGCCGCCGACGGCGCGATACCGCAGGCCTCGATATAGCAGCTCATGCCGATGCCGCGCAGCAGCCCCTTCTTGGCGGCGGCGGCCTTGCGCTTGGCAAAGCCGGCATAGTCCGAAGCCTTCATCGCGGCATCGAGAGAGGCCGCGTAGTCGCCGGCGTCATAGCACATGATGACCGGCGTCTGGTGCGGGAACGAGGTGATGAAGTTCTTGCGCCGCAGCTCCGCCGGCGAGACGCCGAACTGGCGCGCCGCGGTCTCCATCATGCGTTCCATGACGAAGGTCGCTTCCGGCCGCCCCGCCCCGCGATAGGCGTCGACCGGCGCGGTGTTGGTGTAGATCGCCTTCACATTAGCGTGGATGGCCGGGATGTTGTACTGGCCCGACAGCAGCGTCGCGTAGAGATAGGTCGGCGTCGCCGACGAGAACAGCGACATGTAGGCACCGAGATTGGCCTTGGTCTCGACCTTCAGGCCAAGAATCTTGTGGTCCTTGTCGAAAGCCATTTCGGCATGGGTGTGATGGTCGCGGCCATGCGCGTCGGTGAGGAAGCTCTCGGTGCGGTCGGCCACCCATTTGACCGGCACGCCGGTCTTCTTCGACGCCCAAAGGCAGACGATCTCTTCGGGATAGATGTAGATCTTCGAGCCGAAGCCGCCGCCGACATCGGGGGCTATGACGCGCAGCTTGTTTTCCGGCGCGACATTGTAGAAGGCGCTCATCACCAGGCGCGCCACATGCGGGTTCTGCGACGTCGTCCAGCAGGTGTAGTGGTCCTCCGCCTTGTCGTAATGACCAAGGGCGGCGCGCGGCTCCATGGCGTTGGGCACCAGGCGATTGTTGATGATGTCCATCTTGACGACATGGGCCGCCTTCTGGAACGCCGCCGCCGTGTCGTCGGCGTTGCCGATGTCCCAGTCGAAGATCAGGTTGTTGTCGGCCTCGGGATGGATCTGCGGCGCGCCCTTGTCCATCGCCTTCGAGGCGTCGACGACGGCCTTCAGCTCCTTGTAGGTGATCTCGACCGCCTCGGCCGCGTCACGCGCCTGGCCCTTGGTTTCGGCGACGACGATGACGACGGCATCGCCGACATAGCGCACCTTGTCGAAGGCCAGCGGCGACCACGCCCCCATCTTCATCGGCGAGCCATCCTTGGAGTGGATCATCCAGCCGCAGATGAGGTTGCCGATACCGTCGGCCTTGAGCTCCTTGCCGGTCAGCACGCCGATGACGCCGGGCATGGCTTGAGCCTTCTTGACGTCGATCTTCTTGATCTGCGCATGCGCGTGCGGGCTGCGCACGAAGGCCGCATGCTTCATGCCGGGAACCACCATATCGTCGACATAGCGGCCCGCACCGGTGATGAACCTTTTGTCTTCCTTGCGCGCCACGCGAGCGCCAACACCTTCAATGCCCATAGAAAATCCTCCACCTCAGTTGCGCGGGACCGGAACGCCTGGACTTCGGGCGTCACGTCGATCCGCGACGTGCGAAAAACAAAGCCGCGTGGATTACGCGGCTTTCTTCTTTCCCTTGGACATCGTCTTCGATGCGGCGAGGATCGCCTTCACGATGTTGTGGTAGCCGGTGCAGCGGCAGATATTGCCTTCGAGTTCAGCGCGCACCGTCGCCTCGTCGAGGCCTTCGGGGTGGCGGTTGATCATGTCGGTCGCCGTCATGATCATTCCCGGCGTGCAGAAGCCGCACTGGAGCCCATGATGCTCCTTGAACGCGGCCTGCACCGGATGCAGATCGGCGCCACTGGCCAAGCCTTCGATCGTCACGATGGTCGAGCCGGAGGCCTGTACCGCAAGCATCGTGCAGGACTTGACCGCCTTGCCGTCGACATGCACGACGCAGGTACCGCATTGCGAGGTGTCACAACCGACATGCGTGCCCGTAAGGCCGAGATTCTCCCGCAAGAAATGAACCAGCAGCGTTCGGTCCTCGGCAGTACCGGTGACCCGCTTTCCGTTCACCATCAACGAAACGTCCGACATGAATCCTCCCTGGGTATAACCTTGGTCCTCACGCTGCCGACGCGGTATTGGCGCTTCGGCCATGCGTTATTCGTACACCGCATAACGTACAAAAAACAGCACGTCGAAAACTCGGCTCATTGTACTTTCGATCATGGCCGGGCAAAACGTGCAATCCGGTCGCCCCATTGCCAAAACGCCGATTGAAGACAACAATGCCATGCGACGCCCGCGCGCCCGACGCGCATAAGAACAGCGTCGGAGGAAATGCGGAGGACGCCGCTGGCCAGTTCACGGACCCGCTATGCATGCGGTCTGTCGGTGCTCACCTCGGACGAGCCCGACCCGAATGCCTTTGCACGCGCGGTGGCCACCGAGGCTGCCGCCATCGATGCCGGCTTTGCCCTGCTGTTCTTTTCCCAAAGCCTGGTCGAGGCCAGCGCCCTTTCCCAGGCACTCAGGACCCATGCGCCGGCGCTCCACCACGCCGGCTGCTCGACCGCCGGCGAGATCACGCCGCAAGGCCTCGAGGACGGCCACGTGCTCGCCATGCTGCTTCCATCGGCGTCATTCACCGCGGCCAGCACGATGGTCGACGATCTGTCCTCCTCGGGCATGGACAGGATCACCGGTGAGGTCGAGGCGCTGAGGCGCTCGTTGCGTGGGCGCACCGGCCACGAGCAGACCAGGAACACCTTCGCGCTTTGCTTCATCGATGGGCTTTCCTATGCCGAGGAGGCGGTGAGTTCGGCCATCCACTGGGGTCTCGACGACATACCGCTGCTCGGCGGCTCGGCAGGCGATGACCTGAAATTCGAGACGACACGGCTGATCTCGAACGGCAGGGTCACCTCCGACAGCGCCATCATCGTGCTGATCGCCACGGAAATTCCCTTCCATGTCTTCAAGACCGACAACTTCGTTCCCACCGACGAGAAGCTGGTGGTGACGTCATCCGATCCCGATCACCGCATCGTGCGCGAGTTCAACGCCACCAACGCGGCGGAGGAATATGCCGCCTCTGTCGGTATCCTCCCGCAGACATTGACGCCGCTGAGCTTTGCCTCGCATCCTGTGGTGGTGAAGGTGGGCGGCGAATACTATTGCCGCTCCATCCAGAAGATGCACCCGGACGGCTCGCTGTCGTTCTTCTGCGCCATCGACGACGGCGTCGTGCTGTCGATCGCCCAGCCGATGGACATGGTCGAATCGACGCGCGCCGCGCTGCGGGATGTCGAGGAGAGGCTTGGCGGCATCGACATGATCCTCGGCTTCGACTGCGTGCTGCGCCGGCTGGACGCGCGCAACCGTCAGGTCTTCCGGGACATTTCGGAGCTCTATCGGGTCAACAATGTCATCGGCTTCGGCACCTATGGCGAACAGTACCGGTCCATGCATTTGAACCAGACTTTCACCGGCATCGCCTTTGGCGAACGCCAGGCGGCGGAATAAGATGCCGCTCAGGGACATCAACGACCTCGAAAGGCTGAAGAAGATCAACGCGGCGCTGGTCAGCCGCGTCGAGCGATCGATGGACCAGCAAGGCAATGCCTTTTCGCTGTTCCAGACCGCGATTTCGCTGGAAAATCGAGTGCGCACGCGCACCGAGGAATTGCACTCGACGCTGCGCAGGCTGGAGCAATCCAACATCGACCTCAGCGCCGCCAAGGAAAATGCCGAACTGGCGAACCTGTCCAAGACCCGCTTCCTCGCCGCCGCCAGCCACGACGTGCTGCAGCCGCTGAACGCCGCCCACCTCTCCGTCTCGGCGCTCGCCGAAGTGCAGACCAGCGACGAGGGCAGAAAGCTGGTGCGGCAGGTCGAGCGCTCGCTGGAGACGATGGAGGACCTGCTGCGCACGCTGCTCGACATCTCCAAGCTCGATGCCGGCGTGGTGCAACCCGATATCGGCGACGTCAGCCTGGAGGCGCTGTTCTCGTCGCTGCGTTCGGATTTCCAGCCGGTGGCGGAACTGAAGGGGTTGTCGTTGAAGTTCCGGCCGGTCAATGCCGTGGTCCGCTCCGACCGCACGCTGCTGCGCCGCATCCTGCAGAACATTCTTTCCAACGCTCTGGGCTATACGCGCTCTGGCGGCGTGCTTGTCGGCACCAGGCATCGCGGTGACACCATCCGCATCGACGTCGCCGATACCGGTTGCGGCATTCCCGATGACCAGCGCGAGGCGGTGTTCGAGGAGTTCCACCGCGGCACCTCGTCGGCCAATGCCGAACTGGACGGCGGCGGTCTTGGGCTCGGGCTCGCCATCGTGCGCCGCATGGCCAGCGCGCTCGGCCATCCCGTGACGTTTTCATCGAAGGTCGGTCGAGGCACCATCTTCCACATCGATGTTCCGGTCGGCATCGGCGCCCCCGCCGACGCCATCGCCAACCTCGCCGACATGGAGCGGCCGCGAGGCTACGGCCTGTTCGGCACCAAGGTGCTGCTGGTCGAGAACGATGCCGAGGTGCTGCAGGCCATGACCTTCCTGCTCGAACGCTGGCAATGCCTGGTGCGGGCCGCGACCTCGACCGACGATGCGCTCGACCTGCTCGGCGACACCGACTGGGTGCCCGACATCGTCATTGCCGACCAGCATCTCGACGGCGGCGATCTCGGCACCGCCACCATAGCCGAGGTCCGCGACTATCTCGGCCGCGCCGTGCCGGCGCTGATCGTCACCGCCGACAGCACCGAAGCCGTCGCCAAGGCAGCGCGTGCGGGTGGCATCGAACTGATGCGCAAGCCGGTGAAGCCGGCGCAGCTGCGCGCGCTGCTGGCGCATCTGCTGGCTTAGATCCTCGACCCTTCCCCTGTTGGAGCTGCGAGCAGCTTCGGGCGAGGTGAAAGATCAAAATCCTCCCTGATCCCGAAACAGCTCCGCATTGTCCAGCTTCGAAACCTCGATGACAGCCTGCGTGCGGCTATAGACATTGAGCTTGCGCAGGATTTCGGAGACATGCGCCTTGACCGTGGTTTCCCCGACCTGCAGCTCATAGGCGATCTGCTTGTTGAGCAGGCCCTGGCGCAGCATCTGCAGCACCCGCAACTGTTGCGGCGTCAGCGTGGACAGGCGCTGCACCATGTCGGCACGGTCGACGCTATCGGCGTCCGGTGTGCGGCCTTCATAGGTTTCCGGCACGTAGATCGCGCCTTCCATCACCGAGCGGATGGCGGCGGCCAGGTCGCTCTTGCGCGCCGATTTCGGAATGAAGCCGGCCGCGCCGTAGGACAGCGCCTCGGAAATGATCTTCGGCTCCTCATAGCCCGAGACGATGACCACGGGCAGGCGCGGATAGCGGGTCCTGAGCTGCAGCAGGCCATCGAAGCCGTGCACGTCGGGCATGCTGAGGTCGAGCAGCGCAAGATCGAACGGCTTGGCGCCGGCCAGAAGCTCGAGCGCCTCGGTGATCGAGCGCGCCTCCACCGTATCGACTTCCGGATAGGCCATCTGCACCGCGCTGTGCAGCGCCTCGCGAAACAGCGGGTGGTCGTCGATGATCAGGAACCGGGCGCGATCGTGGACTGCGGTCATGGGGGTTCATTTCAGTTCAGAGGCGATTAGAATAATCTCGCCAGCATGGCCAGATTATTGCCAAATAGTATATCGCCATCTCTTGGAAAGAGCCGGGACCGGCGTTTCCGATGACAATCGCCTTGCCCGGCCATCCAAATCGGTCGAAAGTTCCGGCAACCAAGCAGAGACCTTACATGACAGAGTTCGTCCTTCCCCCGCCAGCAATCGCATCGGTGGCCATTGCGGGTTCGCCGGAACGTTTCGCGGTGCGCCGCATCTTCTGCGTCGGCCGCAATTATGCGGCGCATGCCCGCGAGTTCGGCAATGACGAGCGCGATCCGCCCTTCTTCTTCACCAAGCCGGCCGACGCGGTGGTCGATTCCGGCGCGACGATCCCCTACCCGCCCTTGACCGGCAATTTGCACCACGAGATCGAACTCGTTGCCGCGATCGGCAAACCGGGTTTCCATATTGCCCGCGAGCGGGCGCTGGATCATGTCTGGGGTTACGGCGTCGGCATCGACCTCACCCGCCGCGATCTGCAGGATGAAGCCAAGAAGATGGCGCGGCCCTGGGACTGGTCGAAAGCCTTCGACCGCTCCGCTCCCTGCGGCCCGCTGATCCCAGCTGCAAAATCCGGCCACCCGCAAAAGGGCCGCATCTGGCTCGCCGTCGACGGCAAGGTCAGGCAGGACGCAGATCTCGCCGAGCTGATCTGGCCGATCGCCGATATCGTGTCGATCTGCAGCGAGGCCATGGAATTGCAGCCAGGCGACCTGATCTTCACCGGCACGCCCGCCGGCGTCGGCGCGGTTCGTACAGGCGACACGATGACTGGTGGCGTCGACGGCATCGGCACGATCGAAATCACCATCGGCCAGCCGAAGTGAACGCATGAGAGATATCGTCCTCCACAACTACTATCGCTCCTCCACCTCCTATCGGGTGCGGATCGCGCTGGAGATGAAGGGACTGGGCTACGACTACATCCCGCATCATCTGCGCCATGGCGAACATCTCGAGCCCGCCTATCTCGCGGTCAATCCGCAAGGGCTGGTGCCGGCGCTGATCCTGGAGGGCGGCACGCTGCTGACGCAATCGTTGGCGATCATCGAATTCCTCGACGAGATCCGACCCGAACCACCGCTGCTGCCGAAGGACCCGCTTGGCCGGGCTCATGTCAGGATGCTGGCGCAGATGATCGCCTGCGACATCCATCCCGTGAACAATCTGCGTGTGCTGACCTCGCTGCGCACCCTGTTCGGCGCCGGCGACCAGGACATCACCAACTGGTTCCGCCATTGGGTCAACGAGGGCTTTCAGCCGCTTGAAAAGATCCTGGCTTCCTCGCCCGAGACGGGAGAATTCTGCCATGGCGACACTCCGGGGTTGGCGGACATCTGCCTGACCGCGCAAGTCACCAGCAATGCCCGCTTCGGCGTCGACATGACCCCCTACCCAACGATCGCGCGCATCAACGCCGCCTGCATGGCGCTGCCTGCCTTCCAGAAGGCCGCACCCCAGAACCAGATCGATGCCGAATAGGGCTTCATTGGTCCACGCAGCATCAGCATCCAGAGCAGCATGTCTGGCGGAATCGATTTCCGCTTGACCGGACAGGGAATCGGCTATCGTTTCCTGCAGGGCCGCGTGAAGGGTGGAGTGATCAATGAAAGCCGTCGTCTTCGAAAAATTCGGCGAAGCGCCGACGATCCAGACCGTTCCCGATCCGAAACCGTCGGCCGACGGCGTCGTCATCAAGGTCGAGGCGACCGGGCTGTGCCGCAGTGACTGGCATGGCTGGATGGGTCATGACGCCGATATCACGCTGCCGCATGTGCCGGGTCATGAACTGGCCGGTGTTGTGGTCGCCGCCGGCAAGCAGGTGACCCGCTGGAAGGCCGGCGAGCGAGTCACCGTGCCGTTCGCCGTCGGATGCGGCCGCTGCTTCGAATGCACCTCGGGCAACCATCAGGTATGCGAACACCAGTCCCAGCCCGGCTTCAATGCCTGGGGCTCCTTCGCCGAATATGTCGCCATCGAGCACGCCGACACCAATCTCGTGCGCTTGCCCGACGAAATGGAATTCGCCACCGCCGCCAGCCTCGGCTGCCGCTTCGTCACCTCGTTTCGCGCCATCGTCGACCAGGGCCGGGTGACGCCGGGCGAATGGGTGGCGGTGCACGGTTGCGGCGGCGTCGGCCTGTCGGCAATCATGATCGCCAGTGCCATGGGCGCCAATGTCATCGCCATCGACCTCACCGACGAGAAGCTGGAGTTCGCCAAGAAGATCGGTGCCGTGGCGACCATCAATGCGTCTACGACGCCGAATGTGGTCAAGGCCGTCAAGCAGATCACCAATGGCGGCGCGCATATGTCGATGGACGCTCTCGGCCACCCCACCACCTCGTTCAACTCGATTGCGAACTTGCGCCGGCGCGGCCGCCATGTGCAGGTCGGCCTGATGCTGGGCGAGCACGCCCGCCCGCAGGTGCCGATGGACAAGGTGATCGCCTTCGAGCTCGAAATCCTCGGTAGCCACGGCATGCAGGCCTATCGTTACCAGGCGATGATGGACATGATCCGCCACGGCAGGCTCAAGCCCGAACTGCTGGTCGGCAAGAAGATGAGCCTCGATGAGGCGCCGGCCGCATTGATGGCGATGGGCGGCTTCGAGGGCATCGGCATTGGCGTGGTGACGAAGTTCTAGGGACGCGAGCCGCCCTCCCGCGAAGCCATTTATCTCGCAAATTTCTTCGCCCCGAACACGCACAGCACCACGCCGAGCGTGACGACCACCATCAACGAACTGACCTGCTCGTGCAGCAGGGTCGCCGCCAGCGCCAGACCGAAGAAGGGCTGCAGCAACTGCAATTGCCCGACCGCGGCGATGCCGCCCTGCGCCAGGCCGCGATACCAGAACACGAAGCCGATCAGCATACTGAACAGCGACACATAGCCGAGCCCGATCCAGGCGTTGGAGCCGACGGCGGCGAAGGACGGCGGCAGGGTCGCGAAAGTCAGCAGCAGCATGACCGGTAGCGACAGCACCAGCGCCCAGCAGATCACCTGCCAGCCACCGAGCTTGCGTGACAGCGCGGCCCCCTCGGCGTAGCCCAGACCGCAGACGACGATGGCGGCAAGCATCAAGCTGTCGCCCACCGGCGAGGCGGTAACGCCTTGCATCAGGGCAAAGCCCGCGACGAGCGCGCTGCCGACGCACGAAAACAGCCAGAACGCCGGACGAGGACGATCCCCGCCGCGCAGCACACCGAAAATCGCGGTCGCCAGCGGCAGCAGACCGATGAAGATGATGGAGTGGGCCGAGGTGACGTGCTTGAGTGCCAGAGCGGTCAGCAGGGGAAAGCCGACCACCACGCCCAGCGCCACGATCACCAACGACAACAGATCCCCCCGCTCCGGGCGTTTCTGCCGGAACAGGAGCAGCATGGCCAGACCAAGCAGTCCGGCAATCGCGGCCCGGGCCGATGTCACGAAGGTCGGGTCGAAATCCATGACCGCCACGCGCGTCGCCGGCAGCGAGCCGCTGAAGATCAGCACACCGACGAATCCGTTCACCCAGCCGCTCGCGGTCTTGTCCATTCCAGGCTCCATGTCTTTCGCCCTCTATCGGGCGGGCGATATGGTGTAGCCAGAGACAATGGGATACAATTCCACAAAACTGTAATGGCATATCGAGCAGTACGGATGACGGAACTCGCGTTTGAAGCTGACGGTGCGCGCTCCCTGGTCGCCCCCACTCTGGTCGAAGGTGTCATGGCCACCATCCGTCAGCGGATCGCCGCGCGCAGCCTGACGCCGGGAGCGCGGTTGCCCTCGATCCGCGCCTTCGCCAGATCCATGCAGGTATCCAAATCCACCGTGGTCGAAGCCTATGAGCGCCTCGCCGCCGAAGGCGCGATCCGTTCCCGGCCCGGCTCGGGCTTTTATGCCGCCGGATCGCTGGCGCCGCTGTCGCTGGCCGAGATCGGCCCCCGGCTCGACCGCGCCGTCGATCCGCTCTGGATCTCGCGACAGTCACTGGACGCCGGCGACGATATGTTGAAACCCGGCTGCGGCTGGCTGCCGGCTTCCTGGATGCCGCAGACAGGACTCCGCCGGGCGCTGCGCACTGTGGCGCGTGCCAACGATGTCGCGCTTGCCGATTACGGCACGCCGCTTGGGCTGCCACCGCTGCGCCAACTTCTGGCGCGACGCATGGCGCAGCATGGCATCGAAGCCTCGCCCGAACAGATCATGCTCACGGAATCGGGCACGCAGGCCATCGACCTCCTGTGCCGGTTCCTGATCGAGCCCGGCGATACGGTGCTGGTCGACGACCCCTGCTATTTCAATTTCCACGCTCTGTTGCGCGCACACCGCGCCAAGGTCGTCAGCGTTCCCTACACGCCGTCGGGGCCGGATATCGAGCTGTTCGCGCAGGCGCTGGCCGAGCACCGGCCGCGCCTCTACATCACCAACTCCGCCATCCACAACCCGACCGGCGCGATCCTGTCACCGGTCACCGCGCACCGGCTGCTGAAACTCGCCGACCAATCGGATCTGACCATCGTCGAGGACGATATCTTCGCCGATTTCGAACATGCGCCTGCCCCCAGGCTGGCGGCGTTCGATGGTCTCAGCCGTGTCGTCCATATCGGCAGCTTCTCCAAGACGTTGTCGGCCTCGGTCCGCTGCGGCTTCATCGCCGCACCGCGCGACTGGATCGAGCGCCTGACCGACCTCAAGATCGCCACGACCTTCGGCGGCGGGCGGCTTGCCGCCGAACTGGTGCTGACTCTCTTGAAGGACGGCAGCTACCGCAAGCACATGGATTTGCTGCGCGCGCGGCTGTCGCGCGCCATGGGCGAGACCAGCACTCGCCTGAAGGCGATCGGCATCTCGCCCTGGATCGACCAGCCGGCCGGCCTGTTCCTGTGGTGCAGCCTGCCGGAAGGCGTGGATGCGGCCGACGTGGCCCGCCGCGCTCTGGCCGACAACATCGTGCTGGCGCCCGGCAACGCGTTCAGCCTGTCCCGGACGGCCAGCCGCTTCCTGCGCTTCAACGTTGCCCAGTGCCAGGACGAGCGGATTTTCAAGGTGCTCGAGGCGGCAATGGCGCGTTGATTTCGCACGGTCGTCAATCAGCCGGAAGCCGCACAGACCTCCCGCACGCAGTCGCGTAGCCAGCGTTGCGCCGGATCGGCATCGAGGCGTGGATGCCAGAGCATGGAAATAGTGACCTCGACCGTGGCGACCGGCAGCGGAAAGCTATGCATGCCGGCGCGCGCGCCTTCGGTGTGCCGCTCGGGCACGCTGGCTATCAGGTCGGATGCGCGCGCCATGGCAAGCGTGGCCGAAAAGCCGGAAACCATGCACACGATTGTCCGCTGGAGCCCAAGCCGCTCCAAAGCTTCGTCGATCGGACCCTTCTCGCGGCCACGCCGCGAAACACTGATGTGGCGGCCGGCCGCGTAGCGTTCCGGCGTCACGACGCCTTCGCTCAGGGGATGGCCAGCTCGAACGGCGCCGATGAAGCGGTCGCGAAACAGCGCCTGAATGCGCATCTCGGGTCCGGTTTCACCGGCGACGCCGATTTCCAGGTCGATCGCCGCCTCGCGCAGCGACGTGACATCCTTGTCGAATTTCGGCGCGAAACGCAGCCGCACCAGAGGCGCCTCTGCCTCGATGCGGGCAACAAGACGCGGCGCGAACTCCTCGACGAAGCTCTCATTGGTGCGCAGCGTGAAAGTTCTGTCGAGGCTTGAGAGATTGAGAAGCTTGGCAGGACGCAGGAGCGCTTCCGCATCCTGAACGACACGACCGGCCTGCTGCCGCAATTCCTGCGCGCGCGGTGTCGGAACAAGGCCGCGACCGGCGCGGACCAGAAGCGGATCGCCCGTTGTCTCACGCAGCCGCGCAAGCGTCCGGCTCATCGCCGAGGGGCTGAGGCGAAGGCGATTGGCGGCGCGCGCCACGCTGCCTTCCGTCAGCAGGACATCCAGGGCGACAAGCAGGTTGAGATCAGGTGAAGACATGACGGGACTGTAGCATGGATCCGTCATGATGTGGCGTTTCATGCATGAATAAGATGCAAAGGCTGCGCCTTCCGCCATATCAGCTTGGGAATTAGATCTCCGACAGCTCCGGTTCCGGGGCCGATGGAAAGGAGATCGCCGTGGCAATCGTTGAGCAAAATCTGGACGGGCGCGTATCGGCGCCGCAACAGACCCAATCCACAGGCTGGGCGCTGGCGAGCCTGTCGCTCGCCACCCTGCTGTCGTCGCTGGGAACCAGCATAGCCAGCGTCGGCCTTCCCTCGCTGATGCAGACGTTCGGGGCGTCGTTCCAGTCCGTGCAATGGGTTGTTCTCGCCTACCTGCTCGCCATCACCACATTGATCGTCAGCGCCGGACGTCTGGCCGACATGTTCGGGCGCCGGCCTTTGCTGCTTGGCGGCATCGCGCTGTTCACATCGGCTTCGGTGCTCTGCGGCCTGGCGCCGACGCTGTGGTTGCTGATCGCCGCGCGCGCCGTGCAGGGGCTTGGCGCGGCGCTGATGATGGCGCTGACGCTGGCCTTTGTCGCCGAAACCGTGACCAAGGCCAGGACCGGCAGCGCCATGGGCCTGCTCGGCGCCATGTCGGCGATCGGCACGACGCTTGGCCCTTCGCTCGGCGGTCTATTGATCGCCGGTCTCGGCTGGCGCGCGATTTTCCTCGTCAATGTCCCTTTGGGCGTGCTGGCCTTCGCTCTCGCCTATCGCGCCTTGCCGGCCCGCGGCAAGACGGCGCAGACCGACCGGGGCAAGTTCGATGCGACCGGCACCGCCCTGTTGGCCCTGACGCTCGCCGCCTATGCGCTGGCCATGACGCTTGGCAGAGGCAATTTCGGCGCCCTCAACATCGGCCTGCTGGTCGCGGCCGGCTTCGGCGCCATTCTGTTCGCCAGGGTGCAGACGAAAGTGAAGACCCCGTTGATCCAGCTCGCCAGCTTCCGTGACCTCCAGTTGAGCGCCAGCCTGGCCATGAGCCTCATAGTCGCCACCGTGATGATGGCGACCCTGGTGGTTGCCCCGTTCTATCTGTCCCGCGGCCTTGGTCTGGATGCCGCGATGGTCGGCCTCGTGCTTTCGACCGGCCCTCTGGTTTCGACCCTCTCGGCGCTGGCGGCCGGTCGCCTTGCCGATCGCTTCGGAGCCCACAGGATGATGGTCATCGGCCTGCTCGGCCTGGCCACCGGCACGTTCCTGCTGTCGCTCGCCATGACCAGGCTCGGCATTGTCAGCTATGTCGTTCCGATCACCGTCACCTGCTTCGGCTACGCTCTGTTCCAGACGTCCAACAATGCGGCCGTCATGAGCGGTATCGGCGCCGGCGAGCGTGGCGTCGTCTCCGGCCTGCTCAATCTTTCGCGCAATCTCGGCCTCATCACAGGCGCGTCTTTGATGGGCGCCATATTCGCCATCGCATCGACAGGCGGGCAGCCAGGCATTGGACAGGATGTTCTGAGTTCAGCGGCAGCAGCCCATGGGATGCAGATCACCTTCCAGACGGCAACGGCCCTGGCGCTGGCCGCGCTGTTCCTCGCGCTGTTCTCGGCTCGCGCCGCGAGCCTCTTGGAACCCGGAGCTTCGTGACGTGCGACCTGTCTGGCGGCAGGCGATCGAAGCGGAATTTCCGTTGAACGCCGCTCAGGCCCCTGCCCGCTTGCGGCGCTCATAGAGCATGACCAGCGTTTCAGCCGTCAGCGCCGGCTTTTCCTCGCCTTCGATCTCGACCGTGTTGGCCGCCTTCATCAGATACTGGCCGGGGCCTCTGTCCTCCATGGAAAGCAGAGTGATGCGCAGCCTGATGCGCGCGCCGACCTTGACCGGAGCCAGGAACCGCACCTTGTCGAAACCATAGTTGAAGGCGGCTTGGGTGTTCTCCGGCACAATCCCCATGCCCAGCGCCAGCGCGCCTATGATCGACAGCGTCAGGTAGCCATGCGCGATAGTCGTGCGGAATGGGCTTTGCCGCCGCGCCCTTTCAGGATCGACATGAATCCATTGATGGTCGCCGGTGCATTCGGCGAACTGGTCGATGCGGTTCTGATCGACCGTGGTCCATTCCGATACGCCGAGCTCTTGCCCGGCCATCGTCCTCAACTGCTCGTAGCTCGGCGGCGTTTTAGGCCGTATTTCGGTCATTCCTGCTTTCCCGATCGCTTGCCCCGCCTCCGGACCACGAACTGACAGCCTCTGTCAATTCGTCCTGCATGAATCCGTTCCGCCGGATTCGCCCTGAATCGTGCCATGCCTTGCCAGGCGATGGCAGGTCGAATTCGGATTTTCGGACCTTCCAGGCTGCCGGGAGCCTGTAGCGTGGCGCGGATGCTACTGTGCCGTAAGGCTCAAGATCCTGTGCTGGCAAACCCCGCGGAAAGCTGAACGACAGGCCAGAGAACGCTACTTCTTCTCGTAGCCTGCGCGGATTTCCTCCATCGCCTCCTTGATGCGCGTGCGCAGAATGTCGACCGATTCGGTGCCGGATTTCTTGACCAGTTCAGCCGCTTCGCCGGCGTTCTTCAGCGCCGCCTCGAAGGATTTGCGGGCGAATTCCGTCTGTTTGGCGATCAGTTCCTGCGGATTGCCCGGCACTTTGTAATCCTGCGCCATGTCGACGACCTCACGCAACGTGTCCTGCAGCATTTCGCGTTGCCTGGAAAACAGCGAGGATGCGCCGGCGGCACTGGCTCGCGCCGATTTCTCTAGCGCTTCGAGGTTCTTGCGGTGATGGGCAAGGATCGCCTCGATATCGACATTGGGCACCTTCAGGTCGCGGCCGAACCTGCCGAACATGTCCATGAAGGAATCGGATTCCGGTTGTTTTGCCATGACTGTCTTCTCCCCTGTCGCCGCCGATTGGGCTCCCGGACAGGAGCATAACACCGAAGCACCGCGTGTCCATTCGCGCCCGGCGGAATCGGCACACGCTCGAGACGGGCGTCAGCCGGCGAGGAACAGCCGCTCGGCCACGTACAGCACGACGCCCGCAAGCCCGCCAATGATCATGCCGTTGAAGCGGATATATTGCAGGTCCCTGCCGATGTTCATCTCGATCAGCCGCGTCAATTGGGCAAGTTCCCAGCGCTTGACCTGGTCGGCGATGAATTTCGACACGCTGCTCTTCTGGCTCTCCACGAACGACGAGAGAGCCACCACGAACCCCCGGTTCATGTCGGCCCGGATCTGCGCATCGCCTGCGAGATGCCGCCCCACCTCGACGAACATGCTGGCGAGATGCGCGCGGATCACCGAATTCGGCGCCTTGGCATCCTGTTCGATGAACTGGCTGAGGCTTGCCCACATGTCATTGGCCAGCGCCCTGACTTCGGGTCTGGCGAGAAAATCGCGCTTCATCTTCTCGGCACGCTTGGCGTATTGCCTGGACGTCCGCAGCCGCTCGACGAAGCTTTGGGCGAAGCGATCGAATTCGGCACGCATCGGGTGGTCTGGATCGGCCCGCACCTCGTCGAGCAGCGAGCCGGCCGAGGCGACGATCTTCTTCAACAGATAGGCGTCGGCGCGAAACAGGTTGAACAGCGACGGCAGTTCCTCGCGGATCTTCTCGCGCATCGTCGCCAGTGCCTGTTCGTCGTTCAGGAACCGGCCGATCACCTTGATGAACTCATCGAACAGTTTCTGGTGGCGGCGGTCGTCGGTGAGTGCCGACAACAGCTCGGCGGCCAGCGGCGCCAGTGGCACTTTCTCGATCTGCTCCAACATACGGTTGGTGACGAAGCCACGCAGGCCGGATTGCTCGACCGCGGCGAGCGTCTGCGGCACCAGCCGCACGACAAAGCGCGACAGGCCGGCGGCGCGTTCGGCGTCGGCCAGCCAGTCTGCGACGAGTGCTGCAAAATCGACCTCGGCAAGCTTTTCGCGCACAGGTTCCGGCGCCAGGAAATTGACCTCGATGAAGCGGCCGAGATTGTCGGCGATGCGGTTCTGGTTCTCGGGAATGATCGCGGTGTGCGGGATCGGCAGTCCGAGCGGCCGCCTGAACAACGCCACCACCGCGTACCAGTCGGCGAGGCCACCGATGGTCGCCGCCTCGGCAAAGGCAGCGACGAACCCCAGCCACGGATAGGTGCGCTCGAACGACTTGGCGAGCGCAAACACCGCCACGCAAAGCGCCAGTGCGGCCGTGGCGACGAATTTTGTCCACCGCAGCGCGGAAAGCTTGGCATCAGCGTCGGCATCGAAACGCGCGGGCGCTAGGGAAGAGGCCGATTGAGACATGGATGAGCCGCTCCTCGTCGATCTCAGGCCTATTTAGTATTTCGCCTGACGAAATGCGCGTGGCAGTGGACTTCGCCCGTATCTTGTCCGGCCGCGCACACAAAGTTGACGAGAATATTCATCTATTATGCCCAGCTAGTCTGGAATTGTTCCAAGGTATAGGCCATATTCCGCCCTAGGCCAGCGCGGCGAATCCGGAAAATTTCGGATCAAAGCCGCGCCAGCAGGGTTTTGAAATCTGGCGTTGTTGCATCGCACCAGCGCCTTGTGAGGACAAGATGCGGCTTACCCGCCAGACCAACTATGCCATGCGCATCCTGATGTATTGTGCCGCCAACAATGACCGGTTGAGCCGCATTCCGGAGATCGCAGCCGCCTATTCGGTTTCGGAGCTTTTCCTGTTCAAGATCCTGCAGCCGCTGGTCGAGCACGGCCTGGTCGAGACCGTACGCGGCAGGAATGGCGGCGTCAGGCTTGGCCGCGCCGCCGAAGCGATCAGCCTGTTCGACGTCGTGCGCGTGACCGAGGAAAGCTTCGCCATGGCCGAGTGCTTCGAGAACGATGCCGCCGAATGCCCGCTGGTCGACAGCTGCGCGCTGAATTCGGCGCTGCGCGAGGCGCTGAACGCATTCTTCGCGGTGCTGTCGCGCCATACGATCGCCGATCTCGTTGCGGCACGGCCAAATGTGCGCAACTTGCTCGGCATCGACATGCTGATAGACCGCCGCGCGCCGGCTGCCTAACCAGACCTAAGCGGCAGATTGCGGCAATACGAACGGCATGTTGCCACTCGGCAACACGCCAACCTTGAGCCGGCAGTCGAACACTTTCTCGATCAGATCATCGCTCAGCACCTCCTTCGGCGACCCGGTGGCGGCGAGCCTGCCGCGATGCATGACGAAAATCCGGTCGGCATACATGGCCGTCAGGTTGAGGTCGTGCAGGATGGCGACCACGCCACCGCCCCTTCTGGTGAAGTCACGGGCGATGTTCATGATGATCAGCTGGTGCTTGATGTCCAGGCTGGAAACCGGCTCGTCGAGGAACAGATAGCGCGGCTGGCCGTCGAGCAACGGTGCCCAGACCTGGCACAGCACGCGCGCAAGCTGGACGCGCTGTTGCTCGCCACCCGAAAGCTCCTGGTAGAAACGCCCGGCAAATCCATCGAGATCGACGCGAGCCAGCGCCCGCTCCGGCAACCGCGCATCCTCGCCGGGCAAGACACCCGAGCGGCCGCCGACAAGGCCGAGCTTGACAACCTCGCGCACCGTGAACGGAAACGACAGCGTCGTCGCCTGCGGCAGCACTGCCCGCTGGACGGCGATCTCGACCGGCTTCATTGCCGAGAGATCGTGGCCGTTGAGGACGACGCGCCCGGCATAGGCGAGTTCGCCGGACAACGCCTTCAGGAAGGTCGTCTTGCCGGAGCCGTTGGGGCCGACGATTGCCGCCACTTCGCCGGGCCGCGCATCGAAATCGACACCGCTGACGATACCCTTGCCGGCGATCGCCACCGAAACATCCCTTGCCTCGATCATCCCAGCCTCACAGGTCAAGTCTCATAGATCAACCACGCCACGCTTGCGCAGCAGGATCCACAGGAAGAACGGTGCACCTGATATCGCGGTGACGATGCCGATCGGCAGTTCGGCCGGCGCCACGATGGTGCGGGCGACGGCATCGGCCAAAAGCAGCAGCGAGGCGCCGAGCAGCGCCGAAGCCGGCAGCAAATAGCGATTGTCCGGACCGATCAGCAGGCGCAGCAGATGCGGCACCACGATGCCGACGAAGCCGATGCCGCCGCTGACGGCGACCGAGGCACCGACCGCCGCCGAAACGCCGATGATTGCGGTGTATTTCAGCCGCTGCACCGGAATGCCGAGATGGCCGGCGGTCGCCTCGCCCAGCGCCAGCGCGTTGAGCCCGCGCGCCAGGAATGGCATCGCCGCCAGCGCCAGCACGATGACCGGCCCGACCGAAGCGATCTTCGCCCAAGTCGCGCCACCGAGCGATCCGAGTTGCCAGAAGGTCAGGTCGCGCAACTGGCGGTCGTCCGCCATGAAGATCAGGATGCCGGTCAGCGCCATGGCGAGCGCCGCCAGCGCGATGCCGGCAAGCAGCATGGTGGCGACCGAGGTGCGGCCCTGCCGCGTGGCAACCTGATAAAGCACCAATGTCGTGGCTAGGCCGCCGCAAAAAGCCGCCAGAGGCAGCGCGAGTGTTCCGAGCAAGGCCGTCAGCGGTGCCAGCATTGTGCCACCAAGCACGATCACGGCAACGGCGCCAAGGCTCGAACCCGCCGACACGCCGACCAGGCCGGGGTCGGCGAGCGGATTGCGGAACAGCCCCTGCATGACGGCGCCGGAAACCGCAAGCGCTGCCCCGACCAGCATGCCGAGAATGACGCGCGGCAGGCGGATGTCGTAGACGATCAGGCTGTCGCGGGCGCTCAACGCGGCATCGCCCGGCATCGCGCCGAACAGCCCGTCTCTGATAACGTCGACGGCCGACGCGTCCGATGCTCCAGACGTCAGCGACAGCAATGCGGCAATGACGAGCCCCAGGCACAAAAGCAGGATGACGATGCGGGCGCGCGCCGAGCGGTCGCCTTCGGATGCACTCGTCATCGCCTTCACCGGGCCGGCGATCGATTGATCGACCATGATCCGCGCGCTCAGTCCGTGACCTGCCCGCCATAGAGCGAGACGGCGAGGTCGTGGATGGCGTCGGCCGTGCGCGGCCCGAAACCGAGCAGATAGCCGCCATCCATACGGATCAGCTTGCGTGCGGCCCCCGCCGGCGTCGAGGCGATCGACGGATTGGCGAACAGTTCGTCGTCCGGTACCTGCGGCCCGGCATTGCTCATCATCAGGATCACGTCCGGCCTGGCGGTGATGATCGCCTCGTCGGACATCTGCTTGTAACCGGAAAAGCCTTCGACGGCATTGACGCCGCCCGCCAGCTTGACGATGCCGTCGGCGGCGGTCTCCCTGCCGGCCGCCAGGATCTTGCCGCCCTGCATCGACAGCACGAACAGGATGCGCTTGCGCTCCTTGATCGAGGCCGTCTGCTGTTCGGCAGCGGTGAGCTTGGCATCAAGCGCCTTGGCCAGGACTTCGGCCTTGGCATCGACGCCGAGCGCCTTGCCGACGATGCGGACCTTCTCGATGATGCCTTCGTGGCTGTAGTGCTCAGGCACTTCGATGAACGGGATGCTCGTCTTCTTCAGCACATCGACGGCTTCCTTGGGACCACTGCCGTGCAGCGCCAGGATGCCGGTCGGGTTGACTGACAGGACACCCTCCGGCGACAGCTGGCGCATGTAGCCGACGTCAGGCAGGTCGAACGCCGCCTTCGGATAATTGCTGGTGGAATCGCGGGCCACCAGATGTTTCTCCTCGCCGAGCGCATAGACGATCTCGGTGATCGAGCCGCCAATGGCCGCGATCTTCGACGGGTCTGCAAACACGGCCGTGCCTTCGCTGGCATTGGATGGCAGCGACGCGGCAAAAGCGAGGGAAAGGCCGATCGCCGGCCCGGCGACGATCCTGGAAAAGCAACCCATTGTCGTTCTCCTCAGGCTGCGGTCGGGCTTGGGATGCGCGGCAGGTTCTCCGCCAGGAACCGCCAGTCGTCGCGCTCGCTTTCGCCTTCGTGACGCTTGCCGAAGAACTGGATGATCATCTTGCCGTCGGCGGCATAGACTTCGAGCGAAGTGACATGACCGTCCTTGGTCGGCTTGCGCACCGCCCACACCTCGTGGATGTGGTCGGTGCGCAGATGCAGGTGGAAGGTCTCGTCCAGCACGTTGATCCATGGCCCCATCGGCTTGATGGATTTGACCGGGCCGGAATGGATCTGGATGCAGCCGCGATTGCCGACAAAGCACATGATCGGCATTTCGCCGCTGGCGGCGTGATGGAACATGGTCCTGACGGCGTCATTGTCGAGCAGCCAGGCATAATCCTGGCCGACCATGCGCACTGCCTGGCGGCGACTGAGCTTCAGCGTCTTCAGCATGCCGAAGAACTGGTGCACATCGGTCAACCGGCTCCAGCGGTCGCGCAGATCGTTTAGACTGGCGGTCGTTTCGCCACCATGGATCTCGTCGTCGGAGGTTGGCCCTGAAATGTCGACCGCCGGCCCCTGGTTCCACGATTCGAGCGCCGCAACCAGCTTCTGATAGGCATAGAGGCTGGAGGCTGGTCGCAGATGCACCTTGTGCACGGCCTCGCCGGCGGCGTCGAAGAATTGCAGGCTGCGGCGGATCTCGTCGCCATCGCGCTTTTCCACGGCAAAACCATGCGCCCAGACTTTCGGGAAGATGCGCAGGTCGATGTTCTCGCCAAGCACCATGGCATTGTGATTACCGGTGATGACCTTGTCATAGACGCCGATCTTCTCGTGCACCGCGCTTTCGTTGCGGGTCAGCGCCATGACCTCGCCGACGGCCTCGAGGCCGGTCAGCAGATCGTTGACACGCGGCTCGATACGGACGACGCCGTCGCCGCAATGAGCGGCGACCAGTTCGGCTTCCGAAATGCCGAGTTGCGCAGCCAGGTCACGCTCGCGCGCCTTCGGATTCTCTGTCCGTGCCCGCCGGATTTCATGCGGGGCGGGTTTTACGCGCTGGTCCATGTCTCGTCCCTACTGCCTTGCCTTACTTGTTGAGAATGAGCTTGCCCTGGCGGGTGATCTTCAGCCGGTAGAGCGCGCCGTGATGTTCGATGCCGATCTCGTGCTCGCCCTGGAACAGGGTGTTGCTGGAGAGCGTTCGCACCGCCAGCGGAACCCGATCAAAGCGGGCGGAGGCATCGTCGGAACGGCGGACGCGATAGCGAAAGTCATTGGGATTGTGCGTGTTCATCTGGGTCGATCCCTTTCCTGTGCCGGGCATCTGGCTAGGCGCTGCATAAATTCCGATTCATTTCTTGACTCGAATAATCATGTTTACTAGTCAGTGCAATACCGGAGCAAACGAGTCAACATTTAAGACGCCGGACACGATGAAAAATGCCAGCCAGCCCCGGGCCAGCCAGCATCGAACCTGGATTTTGGAGTTGGGGCATGGGGTTGGTGAATTGGGAATGGCGCGGCCGGACGGCGGCGAACGGCATAGGGGCTTTGTTGGCAAGCGTGGCGGCGATCGCCTTGTCCGCACCATCAGCTCACGCCCAACAGGCAACGCAGCCGGCGGGCGAGCAGACGGATCAATCGAAGAAGACTTACCAGGAAGAAGCGGCGCCCGCGGGCGCCACCCTGCTCGACAAGATCCTGGTCCTCAGCCGTACCGGCGAAACGGCGATCGAATCGCTGGCCTCGGCCAGCCATGTCGGCCAGGAACAGCTCGACCGCCGCATGGCGACGACGCCCAATGAGATGCTGCTAGGCGTGCCCGGTGTTGCCGCGCAGGCCGACGCCAGGCGCGTCAGCACCAGCATCAACATCCGCGGCCTGCAGGATTTCGGTCGCGTCGCGGTCATCGTCGACGGCGCGCGCCAGGACTTCCAGCGCTCCGACCACGGCACGCAGTCGACCTTCTATATCGATCCCGAGCTCGTCAAATCCGTGGACGTGATCCGGGGTCCCGTCGCCAACACCTATGGTTCGGGCGCCATCGGAGGCGTCGTCTTCTTCGATACAAAGGACGCCGAGGACTTCCTCAAGCCGGAAGAAACATGGGGCGCTTCGGTAACGGGACGTTACGAAAGCAACGGCAAGGGCTGGACCACCAGCGCATCCGGCGCCTACCGCTTCAATGAGAACTGGGATGTCTTGGGCAACATCGTCTACCGCGACTATGACGACTATAAGGATGGCGGTGGCGACACGGTCAAGGGCACCGGCTTCGACGTGCTGAGCGGCCTGCTCAAGACCACCATCCGTCCGACCGACAACAGCGAGTTGAAGCTAGGCTGGGTTGGCTCAAGCGACGGCTGGAGCGAGATCAGCAGTGGTGTTCCGATCAATGATGCAGACTTGAAGTCGAACACCTTCACCGCCCGCTATAACATCACTGACGAAGACAAGAGCTGGCTCGATCTCCACATCAACACCTCCTACAACAAGACCAATCTCGGCCTGACCAGCCTCGTCCCGCTCAACCGGTTCGATCCGACCACCGGTGATTCCATAATCCTCCCGACGGGTTCGACATCGACCTTCGATGTCGGTACGGCGGCGATCGATATCTGGAACACGTCGAGATTCGAAACTGGCGGCGTCGCGCACGAACTGACCTATGGCGGCGACTGGGTGAATGATGACGTCGAGACTGGCGGCACTGCGGGCGGCGATAGTTTCTACACCCCTTCGGGCAAGCGCAACGTGTCCGGCGCCTATGTCCAGGACAAGCTCACCTGGGACTGGCTCGAAATCATCGCCGGGCTGCGTTATGACAGCTATAGCCTCAAGGACAGCACCCACGAGACATCAGGTGACCGGCTATCGCCACGGATCACCGTCGGGATCACACCTTTCGACACCCCAAGCCTGTCGGGACTGCAATTCTATGGCACCTATGCGGAAGGCTATCGCTCGCCTTCGCTGACGGAAACCCTGATCAGCGGCAACCATCCGGCCGGTGTCACTTTCCCCTTCCTGCCCAATCCGAACCTGAGGCCCGAGACCGGCAAGACAGTCGAATTCGGTGTCAACTACAAGCAGAACGACATCCTCGAAGCCGGCGACGCGCTCCGCATCAAGGCGGCTTATTTCAACAACGATGTGGACGACTACATCGAGGGTACATCTTTCGCAGCTTCGTTCAGCGACCCGACAAGCGCCTGCCCGGTCGATTGGAATCAACTGATGAACAACCCGGGATACATCCCGATCTGCTACCAATACCAGAACTTCGCCAAGGCCAAGATCAACGGCTTTGAACTGGAAGGGGTTTATGACGCCGGATGGGGCTATGCCGGCCTCTCGGCCTCGATCACCAACGGCCACACCATTTCCTACGAGGGCGTTCGAGCAGACCTCGCCACCATCCCATCCTCGCAGGTTACCGCGCAGCTCGGACTGCGCTTCCTCCAGGACAAGCTGACCGTCGGTGGCGAGGTACAGTACAACGGCAAGCCGAAGGGCAATGCGGTGGCCAGGGACTACACGCTGGTCAATGCCTTCGCCAGCTATCAGGCGACCGACAATCTGAAGGTCGATTTCCGCGCCGACAATCTGTTCGATGTCAAATACGCCAACCCCTTGAACGGCAGCACGACAGTCGCGGTCTATGAACCGGGCATAACGTTGAAGCTGGCGGCGACCATGCGTTTTGGAGGCTGATGGCCATGACGGGCTTGATGACATCGCTTCGTCTGCTGACCTCGACGCTGGCGATGTCGCTTGCGATGGTTCCGGCGCGGGCACAAGAACCCGCGCCGGCCCCCGCGCTGACCCTCGAACTCAATGGCGCGCAACCTTCCGAAAAGGGTTGCCGCCTGACCTTCGTGGTCAACAACAATCTTGGCGCCGACCTTTCCAAGGCCGCGTTCGAGATCGCACTTTTCAATCAAGCCGGCGTCGTCGACCGGCTGACCGTGCTCGACTTCAAGGACCTGCCCGTCGGCAAGACCAAGGTGACGCGCTTCGATCTGGCCGGCACCGACTGCGCCAAGGTCAGCCGCGTGCTGATCAACAGCACCACCGAATGCACCGGCACCAGCGTCGAACCGAACGCCTGCATGCGCAAGCTGAAGACGGATACCAGGACCGGTATCGCTTTCGGCGTCTGAAGCAGTGGGACTGCACCCGGCATTCACGCAGAATACCGTGGCATGGCCGCTGGCCGGCTCCCATGCGTTGCCGTTTGGACCAAGCGATCTTGATTTGACAATTCCGCATGGGTCGCTGCAGGTCTCGCCCCACGACATGCGTGCAATCAGTCCTCACCCCGAAGCCGGCGCAGCGCTGGCGATAGCGCCGGCCGAGCCGCTCGCGCAGGCACGGCCAGCGGCCTGGAACGGCAAGTGGGCGGCGGCGATCGTCATCTCCTGCCTGCTCCATGCCGCCGTGGCGGCGGCTTTTCTGATCTCGCCTCCAGGGACATTCGATTCCAGTAACGCCATGCAGTCGGAAGGCCGCGATCAGTCGGGCGCCAATGTGGTCGGCAGCGCGCTGGATAAGGGCCCGGCGGCAATAAATGTTGCGCTGGTGCCGAACCCGCGACCGACCAACCCACAGCCAGCAAAGCCGGCCAAGCCGGCGTCGCCAATAGAACCCTCACGGCCGGTGCAGGAAGCAACGAAGCAGCCCCAAAAACCTTTGCCGGAACCCGCCAAACAGCCAACGGTCACGCCTGACATATTGGTGGCTGGCGCCCCGCGTCCCGACAACCAGAGCCTGGCTCCCAAGACTGAAACGCCGGCACAGCCGATTGCTCGGTCCGAACGCACCGAGACGCCTGCCCCGGTTCCAGAACAGCCGCCGATCCCCAGCGCCAGGCCAAGTCCGGCAACTGCCCTTTCAAAGACAGCGGATGAAAAGCGGGGCACGGCGGATGGCCAGGACCGGCTCGCGCAGGCAGCCAGCAAGGGCAAGAAACAGAAAGAGGCAGGCAGTGCCACAGAAGACAGCTACCGCGGCGACGTCATCCGAAAGCTGAGCCGCGTCAATCGTGCTGTCCCGCCCTCGGTGCAACTGACCGCCCGCAACAATGCCGTTGTGACATTCGTCATTGGTAGCCGTGGCGGCATCGATGACCTGCGCATTCTGCAAAGCTCCGGATCGGAAAACTTCGATCAGGTGGTGCTCGGCATCGTCCGCAAGGCGGCGCCCTTCCCGCCCATCCCGCCGAAAGTCGGCAACAGTTTGGTCTTCACCGGGGCAATCGGTCCGTTTTGAGGGCTTCCGCCTCGCCGTCTCAACCATCCATCAATCGTTGCAATCCACCAATGTTGAAAGGAACCCGATGTACATCGCCATGAACCGCTTCAAGGTGCAGAACGGCTCGGAAGACGATTTCGAAGCCGTCTGGAAGAACCGCGATTCCAGCCTTTCGGAGATGAAAGGCTTCCGGGAATTCCATCTGCTGCGCGGCCCGGTCAACGAGGCCGAGGGCTACACGCTGTTTGCTTCGCACACAGTATGGGCGAGCCACGATGATTTCGTCGCCTGGACCAGGTCGGAGAATTTCCGCGCCGCCCACAGAAATGTCGGCACGTCAAAAGTCCACTATCTCGGTCACCCGCAGTTCGAGGGCTTTTCCGTCGTCGAGGGCGCTTAGGCCAAGGTCAGGCGCTCGCCAGCAAACTGGCATTGCCGCCGGCTGCCGTGGTGTCGACGCAGACGGCACGTTCATGCGCATAGGCGGCGGGATTGAGCACCTCGCTGACCAGCGGCACGATCGGTCCGCTGCGATCGGCAATCACCTTGCGCACGACGCGTGCAGCCTCGGGCGTGCCCGAGAAAGCGACGACATCGACACGCAGCGAGCGCGCTTCGACCGGATCCGGGCGGCCGTCGATGGCGGCCAGGGGCAGGCCCTTGCCGGTCAGTGCGGAGAGCGCCGCCGGTGCGCCTGGCGCCACCGCGAGCACCGCATTGCCGGCGGCGAGCGCCTGGATGGTCTGCGCCAGCAGCGTGTCGGCATCGGGACCGAGACACAGCACCCGTCCGCGCGGTGACAGCGACAGCGTGTTGGCCTCGCCGGTCGGCCCGGGCAGGTCGACCTGGCCGAAATCGATGCCGGCGGCGGCCCCGATGGCCGCAGCCCCCTTGCCACGCAGATGCTTCCTCAGGATGGCGACCCGGTCGGGCCGCGTCGACCAGCCGCCAAGCGCGGGATCGGGCAGATTGTCGGCGAGTTCCGTCGCCGTCACCTTGTGGCCCTCGGCGAGATGCGTGCCGGCCTCCGGCCCTTTCCGGAAGCGGCGGAGATAGTGCGGGCCACCGGCCTTCGGCCCGGTGCCGGACAGCCCCTCGCCGCCAAACGGCTGCGAACCGACGACGGCGCCGATCTGGTTGCGGTTGACATAGATGTTGCCGGCATGGATGCCATCGACGAAATGCTGCACGCGGCCCTCGATGCGGGTGTGCAGGCCGAAGGTCAGGCCATAGCCCTTGCGGTTGATGGCGGCGATCACCGCGTCGATCTGGTCGGCATCGAACGTCGCGACATGCAGCACCGGCCCGAACACCTCGCGCTCCATCTCCTCGATGCCCTTGACCCGGAAGACATGCGGCGCGACGAAGCGCCCATCCTTCGGTGCTTCCAGCTTGGCGATCAGCCGGCCCTGCAGCCCCATTTTGGCGCAGTAGTCGCGGATCGAGCTTTGCGCCTCGTCATCGATGACTGGGCCGACATCGGTCGAAATGTGCCAAGGATCGCCAATGCTGAGCGCTTCCATGGCGCCCTTCAGCATCTCCAGCATCTTCTTCTCGACGTCCTTCTGCACATAGAGCACGCGCAGCGCCGAGCAGCGCTGGCCGGCGCTCTGGAAGGCCGAGGCGAGGATGTCGCGCACCGCTTGCTCAGGCAGCGCGGTGGAATCGACGATCATCGCATTCAATCCGCCAGTCTCGGCGATCAGCATGGCATCCGGTGCGGCGGTCTCGGCCAGCTGCTTTTCGATCAGCTTGGCGACCTCGGTCGAACCGGTGAAGCAGACGCCGGCAATGCGCGGATCGGCGGTCAGCGGCGCGCCGACCGACGGGCCATCGCCGGGCAGAAGCTGGATGACGTCTTCCGGCACGCCGGCCTCGCGCAGCAGTTCGACGGCGCGGAAGGCAATCAGCGGCGTCTGCTCGGCCGGCTTGGCGATGACCGAATTGCCGGTGACGAGCGCCGCCGCGATCTGGCCGGTGAAGATGGCGAGCGGGAAATTCCACGGCGAAATGCAGACGATGGCGCCGCGCGCTTGCGTGCCTGTCTCGGCATTGGCCGCCTCGGCGGCGTAGTAGCGCAGGAAGTCCACCGCCTCACGCACCTCGGCGACGCCGTCGGCCAGCGATTTGCCGGCCTCGCGGGTGGCGAGCGCGAAAAACTCGACGGCATTCGCCTCATAGAGATCGGCGGCGCGGTTGAGGATAGCTGCACGTTCGGCGACGAGACGTTTGGCCCAGGCCGGCTGTGCTTCCACGGCGAAGCGCACGGCGGTCGCCACCTGCTTGGCGGCGGCTTCGCTGATCGTGCCGACCACTTCGTCAGGCTTTGCCGGATTGACGATCGGGCGCTGCTTGCCGTAGCCGGCCGCCCGCGTGATCGGCTTGGCATGCCAGCGATCGGGGCCAGCGAATGCCGCCTTGGCCTTGTCGATCGCCGCCAGCGTCACCGTGTCGGTGATGTCGAAACCCTTCGAGTTGCGGCGGCCGGTGCCGAATATCTGGGAAGGCCGGGCAATCGCCGGATTGGCGGCCGGACCCTGGCTCTCGACCGTCTCGAGCGGATCGCGGGCGATGTCCTCCGGCTCGACGTCCTCGTCGGTCAGCTGATGCACGAAGGAGGAATTGGCGCCGTTCTCCAGCAGCCGGCGCACCAGATAGGCAAGCAGGTCCGAATGCGCGCCGACCGGGGCATAGATGCGGCAGCGCGTGCCTTCGGCCTGCCGCACCGTCTCGTGCAGCGCTTCGCCCATGCCATGCAGGCGCTGGAATTCGAAGGAGTCTCGATTCCCGGCCATCGACAGGATGGCGGCGACCGTGTGGGCGTTGTGCGTGGCGAATTGCGGATAGATGCGGTCGGTCATCGACAGCAGCTTCTTGGCGCAAGCCATGTAGGAAACGTCGGTGTTGGCCTTGCGGGTGAAGACGGGGTACCCTGTGAGCCCAAGCGTCTGCGCGCGCTTGATCTCGGTATCCCAATAGGCGCCCTTGACCAGCCGCACCATGATGTTGCGGTCATACTTCTTGGCCAGCGCGTAGAGCCAGTCGATGGCAAAGGCGGCGCGCGGCCCATAGGCCTGGACGACAACGCCAAAACCATTCCAGCCGGCCAGTTCCGGCTCGGCCAGCACCCGCTCGATGACGTCGAGCGACAGATCGAGGCGATCGGCCTCCTCGGCGTCGATGTTGAGGCCCATGCGCGAATGTCTGGCTGCGAGAGCCAGCGACAGCAGCCGCTCGGCCATGACAGGCAGCATCTCCTCCTTCTGCGCCACCTCGTAGCGTGGATGCAGCGCCGAAAGCTTGACCGAGATGCCGTGGTTCTGGCGAATATCCGGCCCGTTGGAGCCGGCATCAAGCGAGGAAATGGCGTCGGCATAGGCCTTGTGATAGCGAAGCGCATCGGCCTCGGTGCGGGCCGCCTCGCCCAGCATGTCGAAGGAATAGAGGTAGCCCTTCTGCGTCATCGGCCGGCCGCGCTTGACGGCTTCCGCGATGCTGCGGCCGAGCACGAACTGCTCGCCCATCTCGCGCATGGCGGCCGCCACCGCCTTGCGGATGACCGGCTCGCCCAGCCGCCGCACCATCGAGCGCAGCGTGCCTTCGATGCCGCCCTCGCCTTCGTCCAGGACACGCCCGGTCAGCATCAGCGCCCAGGTCGAGGCGTTGACGAAGATCGAGCTCGAGCCGCCGGAATGCGCCGACCAGTCGTGCGGCGCGATCTTGTCGGCGATGAGATCGTCCATCGTCTCGGTGTCGGGGACGCGCAACAGCGCCTCGGCCAGGCACATCAGCGCCACGCCTTCCTTGGTGGAAAGGCCGTAGGCGGAAAGAAACACTTCCATCAGCCGCGGATCAGAAGAGCCGCGCACCGCACGCACCAGATCCGCGGCACGGGCCGAGATCGCCTTGCGGTCCTTCGCCGAGAGTTCTGTGGCCTCGGCCAGCCGCTTCACGGCCTCGTCTTCGTCGGGCAAATAGTTGGCGCGGATCTGCTGTCGGATGGCATCGAGCGCTTGCATGGCGGTCCCGTGGATCGAGCAAAGGGGATCGGGCCGGCGGCCACCGGACCGAATGGCGCAAGCTAGCACAGCTCCGAAATTTCAGCCGGTCCAAAGAAATCGACATGGCAGGTCATTCTATCTATCATGACCTTCCAAAGTCGAAGGATGGACTATAATTTCGATGACAGAAGACCAATTGGACCGCATCGACCGGAATATCCTGTCGGCATTGGCAAGCGATGGCCGGCTTTCGATGTCCGAACTGTCGGCAAAGGTCGGCCTGTCGAAGACGCCGGTGCAGGCGCGGGTGAAGCGGCTGGAGAAGGACGGCTTCATCAGGGGCTACCAGGCAATCATCGACCGAGAGCGCATGGGCGAAGGCCATGTCGCCTTCGTCCAGGTGAAATTGTCCGATACCCGTTCCGCCGCGCTCGACGCCTTCAATCGGTCCGTGCAGGCCGTGCCGGAGATCGAGCAGTGCCACATGATGGCATCGAGCTTCGACTACCTGCTGAAAGTCCGCACCAGGGACATCGCCGCCTATCGGCGCGTGCTGGGCGAGCGCATCTCGGCCCTGCCCCACGTCGCCCAGACCTCGACTTTCGTGGCGATGGAGACGGTCAAGGACCGATGACCATGATCCCGAAAAGTGGAAGCCGGCTTTCGGAATAGATCCAGATCATTCGGACAGCGTCTTCAGGAAGGCCACCAGCGCCCCGCGTTCGCGGTCTGAAAGCTCCAGCGGATGGACCTCCGACACGCCCTCGACGCTCGGGGCAGCCTTGGCGTAATGCGCCACCACCTCGTCGAGCGACGAAAACTGCCCGGCATGCATGTAGGGCGGCCGCGTTGCGGCGCCGCGCAACGAGGGCGTCTTGTAAGCGCGGATGAGTTCAGGTGCGGACTTGACCATGAAGCGCAGTTCACCGCAGGCACTGACGTCGCCGTCACGGAAGGCGCCGAAGCAGTTGAACGGATCGGCCTCGACTTGGCTTACCGCATCGATGCGTCCGCGATCCGGCGGCAAGCCCGCGACGGGGGGCACGCCGGTGTTGTGAAAGCCGTTGTCGGTGAAGCGCGGGCCGTTGTGACAGGTCACGCAATTGGCCTTGCCGATGAACAGTTTCAGCCCAAGGAGTTCATCGTTGGAAAAGACGGCATCGCCTTTCGGTTCGGCGCCGGCGACGAGGTCCAGCGCAAAGCGGTCGAAGCGTGTCGGCGCTGGTTCGATCGAGCGTTCGAAGGCGGCGATCGCCTTGCCGATATTGGCGTAGACGCCGTTAATCGCGTCGCGCTGTGCACCGCTCATCGCGTTCCAGGCAGCCTTGTCGGCATCGGTTCCAAGCGGGCTGGCGTTCAATGGCATGCCGGAAAGATCCGGCAGCGGCCCGAAGATGCGCTCATAGCGCTCGCCGAAGCGCGCCTTGATGTAATGGGCGTAGGCGGCGCGGTTTCCCGCTTGCTCCAGCGGGTTTTCGAGCGGCGTCAGCGCTTGCGCCCAAAGGCTGTCGCGGCGGCCATCCCAGAAGAACCACGGATCGCGCGCCACGCCGGCCAGCGGCATGGTGCGCCGGTTGGTGTGGCCGACGCCCACCGCTTGCGGCAGGTCGTCCTGGAACTGACGGTCGATCTTGTGGCAGGTCGAGCACGACACCGTGCCGTCGCGGCTCATCCCCACGTCGAAGAACAGCGTCGAGCCAAGTGCCGCGGCCGCCGGCACATCGGCGAAACGGTTGGTGGTGTCGGGTTTGAGCGGCGGCAGCCTCGACAACGTCAGCGAGGCGATGGTCTGCTTCTCTGCGTCGGAAAAGTCCGGCTTGCCGCAACCGGTGAGGACAACGGCCACCATCAGCGCCAGAACACATGAAAGGCGCTTCATTGGCCGCTCACAGCACCACGTTGAACAGCACCGTGTCCGAACCGGCGGTGGCCGAGATGGCGAAATGCAGCTGCCACCAGCCGCTCATCGTGAATTTCAGCCCCTCGATCCGATAGCGCCCGTCGCCAAGATAGTCGGTCGCCTGCGGGCTGGTCGGCAGGCCGTGATTGTGCTGCGGCATGCCCCCGGAGATCGCGATCGCCGCGCCTTCCACCGGCGCTCCGGTCTTTGTCTTCAGGGTCAGCAGCCAGGATTCCAGTTCGCCCAGTCGCACAACGCCCCGCTCCGGCGCGAAGCTTGCCACGAACAGCCCGTTGTCGGTCGGCTTCGTCCGCGAGACATCCGGACCGGCAGGCTGCGACGATCGCGGCGCCGTCAGGTAGACCACGGCGAGAATGCCAGCCAGCAAAGCAGCCAGACCCAGACCTGCCAGAAGATAACGCCATAGTGATGCCAAACCGGTTCCTCTTCTGCAGACAACGTTCTGCCAGGCGGATCACATCCCGCCAGCCTGTGGGAAAACGCTGTGGCGGAAAAAAGCCCGCTTGCCAAGCATGGCGCTGCCGGCGGCAAAAAGCTACAGCACCGAAGTCACTGGAGGACTGTGCATGGCGGGAAACGGCGTTGCCTCGATCGGCGAATGCATGCTCGAACTGTCGGGTCAGACTGGCCCGAACTGGCGCATGGGCTTTGCCGGCGACACGTTCAACACGCTGTGGGCGCTGCATGCGTTGAGTGGCGATCGGCCGGCAACCTATGTCTCGGCCTTCGGCGATGATCCCTTCTCGCAAGGCCAGATCGCCTTCTTCGCCGAAAACGGCATCGGCATAGGCTCCAGCCCGGTCATACCGGGGGCACGGCCCGGACTCTACGCCATCACGTTGAACGGTGCAGAGCGCTCCTTCACCTACTGGCGCGGCGATGCCGCTGCCCGGCAGCTCGCCTCCGATCCGGCGGCACTATTGAAAAACCTTGAGAATCAATCACTTGTCTACCTTTCCGGAATCACCTTGGCAATTCTCGACGATGCCGCGCGCGCCGCGTTGCTGGCGGCCGTGGCCAAGGCGCGGGCGGCGGGCTCGACTGTCGCCTTCGATCCAAACTACCGGCCGCGGCTCTGGCGCGGGCGCGAGGATGCGCAAGCGGTGATCGTCGAAGCGCTTGCCGTCACCGACATCGCCTTGCCGACCTTCCCCGACGAGCAGATGCTGTTTGATGACAAGGCGCCGCGGGCGACTGCTGACCGGATCGGGCAACTGGTCGGCGAAGTCGTCGTCAAGAATGGCGAAGCGCCGGCGCTGATTGCCGCAAACGGGACGCTGCGCGAAAGCGCTGCAATCCATGTCGCCGCTCCCGTCGATACGACGGGCGCCGGCGATTCCTTCAATGGCGGCTATCTTGCGGCTCGTCTTGCCGGCCATGACCCGTTGGAAGCCGCACGCCGCGCCCATCGCGTCGCGGCCGCCGTGGTACAGGTTCGCGGTGCGCTGGCGCCGTTCGAGACGCTGCGGGCAGCGTTCGAGGGCTAAGGCAGGCGGAAGCGGTACTCCGTCACGTGGTGATAGGCCTCGCCGGGCCACAGTGTCGCCTGCGGAAAATACGGCCGGTTCGGTGCATCCGGCCATACCTGCGGCTCCAGGCAGAAGCCACAGAAGGCCTTGTAGTTTCGCCCTTCCAATCCCGCGCGCGGTGTCACGTACTGGCCGGTATAGAGCTGGACGCCAGGCTCCGTGGTCCAGACCTCCATCTCGACACCGGAGGTCGCCGCTTGCACCCACGCGGCCTGCCGAAGCGGTCCGCGCGTCGAGGCAAGGCAGAAATTCTGGTCGTAAGGCAGCTGCTCGCCCTCGGTCTCCATGCGCAGCGGCCGTGCCTGGCGGAAATCGAAGGGCGTGCCGTCAACCGGCTTGACCACGCCGGTCGGGATCATGTCGCCGTCAACCGGCAGGTAGGCACCGGCATTCAGCATCATCCTGTGGTCGAGAATATCGCCGGCGCCGCCATCATCGAGGTTGAAATATGAATGCTGGGTGAGATTGCACAGCGTCGGTTCCTCGCAGGTGGCGGTCAGTTCCACGCTCAGCGTGCCGGGGATCTTCAGCCGGTAGGTGCAGGTGACGTCGAGCGCGGCGGGGAAACCCATCGTGCCGTCGGGATCGTGCAGGGTCAGCGTAACGAAATCCCTGCCATGCAGCGAAACTGTCCACGGCCGGTGGAAATAGCCTTTCGAGCCGCCATGCAGCGTGTGCTTGTCGAGGAAATTTCGTTCAGTCTGGTAGCGCTTGCCGGCGATGGTGAAGCGGCCGTCGCGGATGCGGTTGGCATAGCGGCCGACAACGGCTCCGAAGAAGGCCGAATCCGTCTCGTACGCTTCCAGGCGGTCATAGCCGAGCACCAGCGGTGCATCGTGCCCGGTCAGGCGCAGATCCTGGATGATCGCGCCGAGCCCGATGATGTTGGCTGTGAGACCGCCGCCCCTGATCGTGAAGCGACGCACCGGCTCGCCTGCCTGCGTCGTGCCGAAAACCTCGCCGTCCTTCATCGCCATGCCCGCAAACGTCAGTTGATCCAGAGGATTTCGGCCGGTTTTGACATCCTGGGCGGGCAGGTCATAGGCCTGCCCGCCAAGGGCAGTCTATCAGAGGCCGAGGCCGCCGATGCAGACATATTTGGTGTCGAGGTAGTCCTCGATGCCCTGATGTCCGCCTTCCTTGCCGAGGCCGGATTCCTTGACGCCGCCGAACGGCGCTTCCGGCGTGGTGATGAGGCCTTCATTGACGCCAACCATGCCGTATTTCAGCCCTTCCATGACGCGGAAGGCGCGGCCGAGATCGCCAGTGTAGAAATAACAGGCGAGGCCGAATTCGGTGTCGTTGGCAAGCGTGATGGCTTCCTCTTCCGTCTCGAACTTGAACACCGGCGCGACCGGGCCAAAGATCTCTTCCTTCATGAAGCGCATCTTGGGCGTCGCGTTGGCGATGACCGTCGGCTGGAAGAACGAACCGCCGAGCGCATGGCGCTTGCCGCCGGCGACGACCTTGCCGCCCTTGGCGGTGGCGTCGGCGATCAGTTCCTCGACCTTCTCGACCGCCTTCACGTCGATCAGCGGTCCCTGCTGCACGCCATCCTCGAGACCTGAACCGACCTTCAGCCCGTTGCTGGCCGCTGCAAGCCCTTCGACAAATTTGTCATAGACGCCGGCCTGAACCAGGAAGCGGTTGGTGCAAACGCAGGTCTGGCCTGAGTTGCGGTATTTGGCGGTGATCGCACCAGCGATGGCGCGCTCGAGATCGGCGTCGTCGAATACGATGAACGGCGCGTTGCCGCCGAGCTCCATCGAGACCTTCTTGACGGTGACGGAAGACTTCTGGATCAGGATCTTGCCGACCTCGGTCGACCCGGTGAAGGTGATCTTCTTGACCAGCGGGTTGGCGCAGATTTCGTCGCCGATCTCGCCGGCGGCACCGGTCAGGATGTTGATGACGCCCTTGGGGAAACCGACTTCCTCGGCGAGCGCGCCCCAGGCGAGACCCGAGTACGGCGTCTGCGAGGCCGGCTTGACCACGGCGGTGCAGCCGGCGGCGAGAGCCGGCCCGAGCTTGCGGGCCAGCATCGACGACGGGAAGTTCCACGGCGTGATGGCGGCGATGACGCCGACCGGCTCTTTGGTCACCAGGATGCGGCGGTCCGCCCATGGCGACGGCACGACGTCACCGTAGGTGCGGCGGCCTTCCTCGGCGAACCACAGGATGTAGGCCGCGGCCGAGCCGATCTCGCCCTTCGATTCGAACAGCGACTTGCCCTGTTCGATGGTCAAGAGTTCGGCCAGCACGTCCTGATTGTCCATCATCGCGTCATGCAGCTTGCGCAGCAGCTTCGAGCGCTCGAGAGCGGTCGTCTTGCGCCAGGACTTGAAGGCGGCTTCGGCCGCCTCGATGGCGCGGCGGGTCTCGGCCTTGCCCGACTTCGGCACGGTGCCGATCTTGAGCCCGGTGGCCGGGTTGTTGACATCGACCGTCTGGCCGCTGTCGGCCTGCACCCATTCGCCATTGATGAGATTGGCCTGCCGCATGAAATGGCTGGTTTTCTGAAGCATGGTCTATCCTCCGTTCGGCGCTGACGGGCCGGTCTGTGAATTCTGCGCTGGGCGTGCGCTGTGCCATGGAAGCCGGCACGCCGGAGCCACTGCTCTTTACCTAGGGCAAGGCCCGCAAGCAATCGCAAGATGGCATATAGGGGTTAGGCCAGCGCCAGACGAGAGCGGGCTGACATGCTTCGCTCAAGGGCGTTGAGATTCAGGTCAGGCCGCGCCGAGAATGGCGGGGGCCGAGAACCGGAACGGAGCGTACATTTGGGTACGTGAGTACCGGAAGCACAGGCGCCCGCCGTTCGCAGGCCGGCCTCACCTGAATATCGACATACCCTAGCCGAAGACGTGGACGACAACCGTCAGCCAGAAGGCGGTGGTGACGACAGCGCAGGCCGTGGCGATGGTCATCTGGTTCGACGCCAGCGCCTGCCCGGTGTTGAACTGGACGGCGATGAGATAGGAATTGACGCCCGACGGCAGTGCCGCCACCACGACGGCCACCTTGGCCGTCAACGGCGGCAGGCCGAGCAACCAGACAAGTGCGAGGACCAGCGCCGGCATCAGGAACAGCTTCAGCGCCGAAAGTGCCAGTGCAGGCCGGACATTGCCGGAAACGCCGAAGCGACGCAGGCTGAGCCCCATGGCGAACAGCGCCACCGGCCCGGCTGTATCGGCCAGCGCATTGACGAGCCGCATGACGAGGTCCGGCAGCGGCGCGCCGCCGAGGCGCCATGCGAGCCCCGCCAGAATGCCGATGATCAGCGGGTTGATGAACAGCCGCCTCAGGAAACTCCTGATGATGCGCAGCGGGTGCACTGGTTCGCCACCGCCCCGGCCGAACATCTCGAACAGGACGATCGAGGCCATCATCATGATCGGCAGGTGCACGGAGACCAGCAGCGACAGCACTTCGAAGCCGCTCGGGCCGAATATGCCAAGAATGAAGGGAGCGCCCAGCAGGACGACATTGGAGTATGCCGACGACACGCCACCGACGACGCCGGCGCGTGCATCCCGTCCGAATATCCTCGTGGTGACGAAATGGCCGGCGGCCCAGGTGATTGCCACCGCAGTGAAATACGCACCCCAGAGGGGCCACGGCGCCACGCCGTGGAAATCGGACGTCACCATCGTCTGGAACAACAGCAGCGGCATCGCCACGCTGACCGCGAAATCGGCTATCCCCTCGCCGCTCGCCGGCTTCAGATAGCCGGTAAACCCGGCGAGATAGCCGAGCGCGACAAGACTGAAGACAAAGAGGACGGTTTCGGTGAGCGGAGACATTTTTCAGGGATAGGCGAGCCACGGTCGCGGCGCAATCGCGCCCGAATTTGATCGCGCCCGAATTTGATCATGCCCGAATTTGATCATGGTAGACTGGCAGCGTTATAGAGGGCTTGCGATCTTCAGGGCGGACACGAAACGACAAATGACTTTTGTCGAAACTTCAAGACAGCATCTTTTCCAGCAGGCGTGGCTGACAGCTTTCGTCGCCGCGCTGTTTTGCCTTGCCGCGACGACGCTTCAGGCTGCCGAAACGAAGAACCTCAAGGGCGTGGCGCTGATCATCGGCCAGTCGAAATACGAACACATCACCGCCCTTCCCAACCCAGCCAACGACGCCCGCGACATGGCCAAGATGCTGACCGATCTCGGCTTCGACGCCCGCAGCGTCACCGATCGTGATGCCGCGAAGCTGAAGCGCGACCTGGAACGTTTCACAGAGGATGCCGAAGGCGCCGACGTCGCCTTCGTCTATTATTCCGGCCACGGCATCGAGGCCGGCGGCGAGAACTATCTGGTGCCGGTCGATGCCGACGTTTCATCGCTTAAGGACGCCGACCAGGCTCTGGTGCCAATTTCCATCGTCATGGACGCGTTGAAAAAGACCGTGCCGGTGACGATCATCCTGCTCGATGCCTGTCGCACCAATCCGTTTCCGCCGGATGCCCAGGTACGGCGCGCACCAACCGCTTCGGCTTCGCCCATTGGTGCTGGCGGACTGGAGCCGGTGCGCGGTGCGAAAGCCCTCGGCAACACGACTGCGACGGACGAAAGCCTCGGCACCGTGGTCGGCTTTGCCGCCGAGCCCGGCCGCCCGGCGCTCGATGGCGCCGCCGGCGAAAACAGCCCCTACGCGGCGGCATTGCTGCGCCATCTCGCGGCGATGAAAGGCACGGAATTCGGCTCGGTCATGCGCATGGTGACCGAGGAAGTCTATCTCGACACCAAGGCAAAGCAGCGTCCCTGGGTCAATGAGAGCCTGCGCCGGCTGCTCTATTTCGGCATCGCGCCACCCGAACCGACCGGCGACGACGGGCTGATCACTGGCGAAAGACGGCAGCTGCTGTTGACCATCTCCGACCTGCCCGGCCCGAAACGGGCGCAGGTGGAACTGGCTTCGCTACAGGACGGCGTGCCGCTCGACGCACTCTATGGCGTGCTCAAGGCGTTGGGCGCTGAAAAGATGCCGGAGGATCCGACCGATCTGCAAAAGCTGCTGGACGCCCAGGCCGAGCGCCTGAAGAAGATGATATCCGAGCGCGCCGCGCTGCGCACCGACGATCCGGAGATCAAGCGCCTGGTTGCCTCCGCTGACAAGGCCATCGGCCAGGGCGCGATCGCGACGGCGCGCAAATTCCTCGATGAGGCCGTCGGCCGGGTCGAGCAGACCGGCAACGCGGTCGACGAGGCCGAGGCGTTGGTCAAGCAGAAACGCCTTGCCGATGCCGCTATCTACGCCAGGCGGGCCGATGCCTCGGCGCTGGCCTTCGACTACCAAGCCGCCGCAAATGACTACGCCAAGGCGTTTTCGCTGGTCGAGAAGTGGGATGACAAGCTGCGCTGGAACTACAAGAACCAGGAAGCCGAGGCGCTGAACGGCTATGGCTATGCGACCGGCGACCTGGATGCGCTGCAGCGTTCCATCGACGCCTACCGCATCATCCTGAACTTCATCCCCAATGGCGAACAGAACCGCGACTGGGCGATCACCCGCAACAACATGGCGGTGGTGCTGCAGACGATCGGCGAGCGCGAGACCGAAACGGCGCATCTCGAAGAAGCGGCCCGGATCTTTCGCGATTCGCTTGTCGTCTTCGAACGCGAGAAGGACGACCTCAACTGGGCCGCCGCACAGAACAATCTGGCCAATGTGCTGTTGAAGCTCGGCGAACGGCAGAGCGACCCGAAGCGATTGAATGAAGCGGTGACGGCAATGCGCGCCACGCTGGAGAAGCGGCCGCGCGACAAGGTACCACTCGACTGGGCGGCCTCGCAGATGAATCTCGGTATCGCGCTGTACGCGCTTTCCGAGCGTGAGCCCGCCGGCGAGCATCTGACACAAGCGGAAGCGGCCTACCGGCTGGCGCTCGAGGAATACACGCGCGAAAAGGCGCCGGTGGAGTGGGCGATGGTCGAGAACAATCTCGGCAACACGCTTGTGTCGCTCGGCATTCAGCTCAACGACAAGGCGAAGATCAACGAGGCGGCCGACGCCTTCCGCGCCGCGCTTCAGGTACGAACCAGGGAAACCTTCCCGGTATCGTGGGCGACCAGCCGGCTCAACCTCGGCAATGCGCTCAGCGGTGTCGCCCGCTTCGACATGGGCACCGGCGCGCTCGAGGAGGCAGCGGCGGCCTATGGCGACGCATTGACGGTGTTCACCCGGCAGCGTTTTCCGATGGACTGGGCGTCGGCCCAGAACAACCTCGGTTCGATCTACCAGACGCTGGGCCAGCGCACCCGCGACCCGGCCAGGCTCGAAGAGTCGGCCGCCGCATTTCAGGCGGCCCGCCGGGTTTACACCAGAAGGGCATTTCCCCTCGACTGGGCCATGAGCCACTACAATCTCGGCAACACGCTGCAGCTTCTTGGTGGCCTGACGGACAAGCCAGACCGTTACAGCGAGGCGGTCAACGCCTATCGCGATGCGTTGCGCGAATACAAGCGAGAGACGAACCCGCGGCAATGGGCGCTGAGCGAGGCGGGCCTCGGCTCGGCGCTGCACTGGCTGAGCATGAGCAATGCCGATCCCAAGACCCTGGCCGATTCCGTCGCGGCGCGTCGGGCAGCGCTTGAAGTGCTGACCCTCGAGGCTGCGCCCATCGACTGGGCCAACGCCCAGAACGGCATCGGCATGAGCCTGCTCAATCTTGGCAATCTCGAGCGGACCGACAAATATCTTGGCGATGCCGAGGCCGCCTTCACGGCGGCGCTGAAGGTTTTCACCAGGGAAAGCCAGCCCATGCAATGGGCCTTCGAACAGAACAATCTCGGCGACATCCACTGGAACCGGGCCAGCTATGGCGGCGGCAAGGCCGAATATCAGAAGGCGATCGAGTTCTTCGAGAGCGCCAAGCAGGGTTTCACCGAAGCCGGCTACACGATTCCCATTCCGCTCACCGACCAGAAGATCGATCTGGTGAAGAAGCAGATGGCCAAGAAGTAGGGCTCCCGCCGACCGCGCCTTGTCTTTCGTCCGGCTTTACCGTCCCTATATGTCCTGTCACCCGGAACCCATTGCCGGAACCGCAGAAGGATAGCCGATGATTCGATTTGTGCTGGCTTTGCTTCTGCTCGCCGTGCCCACGGCGGCCAGTGCGACGGATGCCGGCTGGGCGCTGTTGCGTGACGGCGGCCATGTGGTGCTGCTTCGCCACGCAATGGTCACCGGCACCACCGACCCGGCCAATTTCGACATCGACAACTGTGCCACCCAGATCAACCTGTCGGCACGCGGCAAGCAGCAGGCGAGCAAGATCGGCGCCCTGTTTGCCGCCCGTGCCGCGCCGATCGATCGCGTGTTGTCCAGTCGCTATTGCCGGTGCCTCGACACTGCCCGCATCGCCTTCGAGGCCGAACCGAAGCCCTTCGCGCCGCTCGATCTCCTGAAAACCGACGAGAAGGAGAAAGCCGCCCAGATCGCGGCCATCATGACCGAGATCCGCGGCTATTCCGGCTCCGACAATCTGGTCATGGTCACTCATCTCGAAAATATCGTCGCGCTGACCGGGGTCGCGCCGCGCGAGGGCGAAGCGGTGGTCGTCGAGCCACAAGGCGACGGCCTGCGCGTACTCGGCCGCGTGACGTTCTGAAGGCTGGCATCGCACCAGCAGTGTTGCCGAATTGCCACCACTGAAAAAAGCCGCGAATTCGCCCCGACAATGCCGCTTGCGACAACCCGTCGCAGGCTCTATAGCCGCGCTCCCGGTCACGAGAACCGAAGTGAGCACAACGGCTGGAGCTTTCGTCTCCGCCCGTGCAGGCGGCATTGCCGCCCTGTATACGGCGCCGCTTTGGGGATTGGGGTCGCGGATGTAGCTCAGGGGTAGAGCGCCGGATTTGGGTCCGGAGGTCGCAGGTTCGATTCCTGCTGTCTGCACCACGGATAGCTCAGTTTGGTAGAGCATCAGATTTAGGTTCTGATTGTCGAAGGTTCGAATCCTTCTCCATTGGCCTGATAAGCCAGCACCCTGCCACGGTGTTATCTGAAAAACGGTCCGGGGACTGGAATGCTGAAGACCTGACGGGACGTCCGAAGCCTTCGGGCCGAGGCCGTATCGACAGGTCCGACGCCATCGGCTCGCGGCCAGGCCCGCGGTGACGATCAAGGCACAGCGTTGCCGGCAAGGGAGGCCAAGGCCTTCGGCGCCCGCTTCGCTGCCTCGCGATCCGCTCCCGAAGGTCCGCCACGGATTGATGCCACCAGTCCCCGGATCATTCGTGCCCGGACCATGACGACATGAACGAGAAACGAAAGGGAAGATCGACGCATGACTTGACGCCTCGCATGGGGCCATGCCCGACAGGAGTAAGACAATGACTGTTCTCGATAAGGTTCTTGGACGCGAGCGCGTCCTCGTAAGGGAAAACGAACGTGCCCTCACCCTCCACAAGGGTGAGATCAAGGCCGTACTGATGCCGGGCGAACATTGGCTCGCCAACCGGCGCGGAAGCCTTGAAGTGTCCCGGCACGATCTGAAGAACCCGGAATTCGTTTCGGCGTACGAGAAGGCGTTGTTCGACAAGCTCCCGGATGTGGCCGCGCGTCATTTCACCGTCGTTCGCACCGGGCGCACGGACGTCGCAATCATCGAGCGGGACGGCAACCTGCATGCCGTGCTGGCGCCGGACCGCAAGCTCGTGCTGTGGACGGATGCCGGGCCGTGGAAGGTGACGATGATCGACACGTCGGCCGATCTCGCCATCGATCCAGCGGTCATGCGCCGGCTCGGCCAGGCCCGGAAGACGGAGTTGATGTCCGTCCATCCGGTCGTCGACGGTCAGGCCGGGCTGCTCTTCATCGACGGTGTCCTCGTGCGGACGCTTGCCGCGGGCGTGCATGGCTTCTGGAACGTCGGACGCATGGTGCAGATCAAGGTCGTCGACCTCAAGCGCCAGTCGCTCGACGTCGCCGGGCAGGAAGTGCTGACCAAGGATCGCGTCACGATCCGCGTCAACATCGCCGCCGAATACCGGGTCGTCGACCCGGTCAAGGCGGTGAGCGCCGTGAAGGACTTCTCCGAAGCCCTTTACCGCGCCCTGCAGTACGCCTTTCGCAAGACGCTGGGCGCGCTGACGCTCGACCAGATCCTTGAAAAGAAGGTGACGATCGACGAGGAGGCCGCCGGCAAGGTCCGCTCCGATATGGCCGGGATCGGGGTCGAGGTCAGCGATATCGCGCTCAAGGATGTCATCCTGCCGGGCGAGATGCGCGAGATCCTCAACCAGGTGGTGTCGGCCGAAAAGCAGGCCGAGGCCAACATCATCCGCCGCCGCGAGGAGACGAACGCCACGCGTTCCCTGCTCAACACGGCCAGGGTGATGGCGGAGAACCCGGTGATGCTGCGCCTGAAGGAGCTCGAGGCCCTGGAGACCATCGCCGGCAAGGTCGAGCGGCTGACCGTCCACAACGGAACGGGCGGACTGCTGAACGACCTCGTCAAGCTCCGCGACAGCTGAGCTGACGTAACGTAATGGGAAGGGCCGCCGGGCCAGCCGGCGGCCCTTCTTGCCTTTGCAGAGCAGGCTTCCCATCTGCGCCCGGCGCATCAGGCCTTTTCCTGCCGGGAAAAACCGATTAGACAGCGCCCAAACAAGATGCGGACAGATTCCGCCCGCAAAGAAGGAAAAGCCCTTGTCCACCACGTTCGACAAAGTCGCCAAGATCATTGCCGACACCAGCGAGATCGATATCGACACCATCACCCCCGAAAGCCACACGATCGACGATCTCGGTATCGATAGCCTCGATTTCCTCGATATCGTCTTCGCGATCGACAAGGAATTCGGCATCAAGGTGCCGCTGGAAAAGTGGACGCAGGAAGTCAATGACGGCAAGGCTTCGACCGACGACTACTTCGTCATGAAGAACCTGTGCGCCAAGATCGACGCGCTGGTCGCCGCCAAGAACGCCTGACGTCAGTCGAGCGCGATCTTGACGCGCTCCACCGCCTGACCCACAAAGCCGCCCATGAGCAGCCCCCACGACGTCGTCATATCAGGCATCGGCCTTGTCTCCTCGCTGGGAGAGGGCTCGGATGCGCACTGGCACAAGCTCGCGCAATCGGGCCTGGAGCCGGTGCTCGAAACCGCGCGGTTCGCGCCCTACACCGTCCATCCGCTGCCCGAGATCGACTGGAACCTGCAGATCGCCAAGCGTGGCGACCAGCGCCAGATGGAAACGTGGCAGAGGCTCGGCACCTATGCGGCAGGACTTGCGCTGGACGACGCCGGCATCAAGGGCAATGACGAGCTCTGCGCGACCATGGACATGGTGGTGGCCGCCGGTGGTGGCGAGCGTGACGAGGCGGTCGATGCTGCCATTCTCGCCGCTTCGGAAAGCCGTAACGACCGCGACGTGCTGCTCAACGAGAAGCTGACCACCGAGCTGCGGCCGACGCTGTTCCTAGCCCAGCTCTCCAACCTGCTCGCCGGCAACATCTCCATCGTCCACAAGGTGACGGGGTCGTCGCGGACCTTCATGGGCGAGGAAGGTGCAGGTGTCGCCGCCGTCGAGACTGCCGCCGCGCGCATCCGCTCCGGCCAGTCGACGCACATCCTGGTCGGCGGCGCCTTCCAGACCGAACATTCCGACATGCTGCTCGGCTACGAGCTCGCCGGCTACCTGCATCGCGGCCCCTGGAAACCTGTCTGGCAAAGACAGGGTGCCGAGGGTGGCGGCGTCGTCACCGGATCGGGAGGTGCCTTCCTGGTGCTCGAACAGCGCGAGCACGCGACAAGCCGGGGGCGCAAGATCTATGCCGAACTCGGGCCGGTCGTCTCAGGCCGCGCCAGGCGGCGGCAGGGAGAACTCGACGCCGAGATCGCCGCGTTGCTCAAGCAGGTGGCATTGCCGAACGGCAAACTGCTTGCCATCTCAGGCGCGTCGGGCGCTCATGCGGCAACCATCGCGGAGAAAGCAGCGCTCGATGCCAATCCGGCGATCGCCGCGCGCGGCTTCTCGACGCTGACCGGACACATGAAGGAAGCGCAGTTTCCTTTCGCCGTGGCGCTGGCTGCACTGGCTGTCGACCACAAGGCCGCTTACCCTGTTTTTGATGCCGCCGCCGAGAAGCCTTTCGAGGGCGTTCCCGCAACCGTCCTTGCAACGGCGATCGGCTATCACCAATTCGAGGGCATGGCGCTGGTCACCGCCGCCTAAGGCGGCGCTCCACGCTCCATGCTGCAACGATAACGCTCGAGGGCTACCGGATGGCCAATCTGAATGATCACATGGGCAGGCCGATCGTCGCCGTCACCGGCATCGGCGTGGTGACCTCCCTTGGTGTCGGCAAAACCGACAATTGGGCGGCGCTGACTTCGGGCAAGTCTGGCATTCACCCGATCACCCGCTTTCCCATCGATCAACTGAACACCCGCATCTCCGGCATGGTCGATTTTCTGGCGTCGAGTTCGAAAGGTGCCAGCCCACTCACCTACGAGCTGGCCGAGCTTGCGGGCGTCGAAGCGGTGGCCGAAGCCGGTCTTGATTCCAGCGATTTCGGCGGACCGCTCTTCCTCGCATCGCCGCCGGTCGAGCTCGACTGGGCCGAGCGCTTCTCGCTCTACAATTCCGACAAGGATAAGGACGACACCGCCGCCGAAAGACTGCTTCGGGTGGCGCGCAGCCTGAAAGAGCTGGATATTTTCGAGACCACCCAGTTCGGTTCGATCGCCGACCGCCTTGCCGACCGGCTTGGCACACGCGGTCTGCCGATCACGCTATCGACGGCTTGCGCTTCGGGTGCCACCGCGATCCAGCTCGGTGTCGAGGCGATCCGACGCGGCGAATGCGACCGTGCGCTGTCGATCGGCGCCGACGGTTCTGCGACCGCCGAGGCGCTGATCCGTTTTTCATTGCTTTCGGCGCTCTCCACGCACAACGACATCCCCGAAAAGGCATCGAAGCCTTTCTCCAGGGATCGCGACGGCTTCGTGTTGGCCGAGGGATCCGGGGCGCTGGTGTTGGAATCGCTCGAGGCTGCATTGGCTCGCGGCGCGACTGTCCTCGGCATCCTGGGCGGTTGCGGCGAGAAGGCCGACGACTTCCATCGCACCCGCTCGAAGCCGGACGCTTCGCCGGCCATCGCCGCGGTTCGCGCCGCCCTCGCCGATGCCGGCCTGGGTGAAGACGAGATCGACTATGTCAACGCCCATGGCACGTCGACACCGGAGAACGACAAGATGGAACATCTGGCGCTGTCGACCGTGTTCGGCGAGCGCATAAGCTCCATGCCGGTTTCATCGAACAAGTCGATGATCGGCCACACGCTGTCGGCGGCCGGAGCTGTCGAGGCCGCGTTCTCGCTGATGACCATGCGCGAAAGCGTCATTCCGCCGACCATCAACTACGACAATCCTGACCCGGCGATCGTGCTCGACGTGGTGCCGAACAAGAAGCGCAACGCCGAGGTTCGCACCGTCCTGTCGAACTCCTTCGGCTTTGGCGGCCAGAACACTTGCCTTGTCATGGCGCGGGAACCGGTCTAAGCGAGCGCTTTCCGCTCAACAGAACCGACGGGCTCCATGCGCGCACTGCAACTCATCGAGGACCGCCGCCTTGAAACGGTGGACCTGCCGCCCCCGCCGCCGCCCGCGCTCGGCGAAGTCACGCTGCGCATCAAGGCGGTAGCGCTGAACCACATCGATGTCTGGGGCTGGCGCGGCATGGCCTTCGCCAAACGCAAGCTGCCGCTGGTCGTCGGCGCCGAGGCCTCCGGTGAGGTCGAGTCGGTCGGTCCCGGCGTTTCCGGCCTCCTGCCCGGACAATTGGTGTCGATCTACGGCGCGCGCACCTGCGGCCTTTGCCGGGCCTGTCGCGAAGGCCGCGACAATCTGTGCGAACATGTTTCGGGCGTTCACGGCTTCCATCTCGACGGCTTCGCGCAGGAAAAGATCAACCTGCCGGCGCGCCTGCTCGTCCCCGCGCCGCCCGGCGTGACCGATATCGGCGCCGCGGTGGCGCCCGTCACCTTCGGTACGGTCGAGCACATGCTGTTCGACAATGCCAGGCTTCAGCCCGGCGAGACGATCCTTGTCCATGCCGGCGGATCCGGCATCGGCTCGGCGGCCATCCAGCTGGCGAAGCGGATGGGTTGCACGATCATCACCACTGTCGGCTCGAACGACAAGATCGACAAGGCCAAGGCGCTCGGCGCCGACCATGTGATCAACTATCGGGAAGACCGTTTCGAAGGCGTCGTGCGCAAGCTGACCAAGAAGAAGGGCGTCGATGTCGTCTTCGAACATGTCGGCGCCGACACCTTTGCCGGCTCGATGCTGTGCCTGAAGCGCGGCGGCCGCCTGGTAACCTGCGGCTCGACCTCGGGCGTATCGACGCAGATCAACCTGATGCAGTTGTTCCAGCAGCAATTGAAACTGCTCGGTTCCTTCGGCTGCCGCATGGAGAACATGGCCAACGCCATGCAGAAGATGGCGGCGGGACAGGTCGCACCGGTCATCGACACCGAAGTCGGCTTCGACGACATCGATGCCGCGCTGAAGCGCATGGAAGGCCGGGACGTGTTCGGCAAGATCATCCTGCGCGTCGGCTAAAGCCTTGACCTCTGTGTTCAAGAAGCTTCGTCGGGATATAAGGTATCGCTACGGTCGGCAGCTGCGCCAGTTGAACTACTGGGTGGTTGCGCGCGCGGCGATGATGATCATCTCGATACTGCGCCTGCTGCCGGCCGACAGTGCGCTGAATTTCTCCGATCGCGTGGCGCGCCTTATCGGCCCCAGGGTGGGGCGTCATCAGGTCGCCGTCGACAATCTGCGCAAGGCCTATCCGGAAAAGAGCGAAGACGAGATCCAGGCCATCGCCTCCGACATGTGGGGCAACATGGCCCGGCTCGCCGCCGAGTATATCTTCCTCGATGCCCTGTTCGACTATGACCCAGCCGCCACCAAGCCCGGCCGCGTCGAGGTCAAGGGAGTAGAGCACTTCACCGAGATCGCGGCCGAAAAGCAGCCGCATATCGTCTTCACCGGCCATCTCGGCAATTTCGAACTGCTGCCGGTGGCGGCGGCGACCTTCGGCATGAACATCACGGCGCTGTTTCGCCCGCCCAACAACCCCTACCTTGCCGACTATATCCTGTCGACGCGCCGCTCGACCATGGGAGCGCTGCTGCCATCGATGGCCGGCGCTTCGTTTGCGTTGGCGGGGGTGCTGGAAAACGGCGGCAACATCGGCGTCCTTGTCGACCAGAAATTCTCCAATGGCCTGGACACGACATTCTTCGGCCGTCCCTGTCAGAGCAACCGGGTGCTGGGCACCCTTGCCCGTCACTACGACTGTGACGTCTATCCGGCACGCTGCGTCAGGCTGCCAGGCAATCGCTTCCGGCTGGAGATCGAGGACAAACTGACATTGCCGCGCACCGCCGACGGCAGCGTCGACGTCCACGCCACCACCCAGCTTCTCAACGACGTGGTCGAACGCTGGGTGCGCGAAGACCCTGGTCAGTGGATGTGGTTCCACAAGAGGTGGGAGATCAGCGGCAGGCGCGGAAAGCGTCCCCCGCAGGCGAAGGCGCCGGTCGCGGATGCCTGAGATCGATCATCAGGATGTGCCAACCATGCACGCCTCGCAATTCATGAGCCCGATGATCCGGTACTGACATTCGTAGCTTCACTGGTCAGGGAATCTTAAAGAACCACGGTGCAAGTATCCCGAACGATGTTGATCGGCTGGGATGGAGCCCGTTGCATGGCAAATCTCGAGACGCGTCGCCTGGATCGGGATGGCCTCGAAGATCGTTCGTATGGCCGTTTCGGCAGGGCATGGTCCTATATCCGTCAGCGGGGCTTGCTGGAGCCGATCAGGCTCGTCCGCCGGCATGGACTTGGCGCAAGCGTTGGCTTTGTCCTGCGAAATCTCCGTTATATCCTCGCCGACCTTCTCGCGCGAAAATGGGATCGCCAGCACGGCGTCGACACCGCCGGCTCGATCCAGCTCGGCGCGCTGGATGTCGTCGGCCCGCATCGCGGCAAGGGCAATGAAGCCGTCTGTACGTCGCCCAGAACCTTCGACTTCATCATGCGGTCGCTGCCCCGCGATCTCCAGGACCACACATTCATCGACATCGGCTCTGGAAAGTCGCGAACACTGCTGCTGGCGTCGCGATATCCATTCGCAAGCATCGTCGGCGTTGAGTTCGCGCGCGAGCTGGTGGAAATCGCCAGAAGCAACATCGAGCGCTTCAGCGATCCGTCGCAGAAATGCCGGGCGCTCAGTGTCGTCCAGGCGGATGCGGCAGCTTATGAATTTCCCGAAGCACCCCTCGTGGTCTATTTCTATAATCCTTTTTCAAAGGATGTTTTCGACATCGTGCTGAAAAATCTCGTGTCGTCGCTCGAACGGCGGCCGCGGGACTGTTTCATCGTCTACGGAAGCTCAAGCCACCGCGCCATCGATTGGGCGAGGCCGGCAATCCGCGAGGCCGGCATTTTCACGGAACTTCCAGTGCCGCCGATGCCTCACTTCCTCGATGCGATCCGAACCGTCGACTATGCAGTCTTTCAATTTCGGCCCGCGGCATAGCCCCTGCCACCGGCCTTCCGGACGAAACGCGTAACGTTTCGGGCCGCGTATGGCGTGCCGGCGGTGAAACGCATCAGCGGGCCGAAACTACCGACCGCGCTCGCGCCGACGAAATGCAGGCCTGGAACACTCGACTCGAACCCCGCCGAGAGCACGGGAGCCCCTTCCCGGCGCGCAATCGCGGCAAGCATATCGGGCGCGAACAATCCGAGCCTGGCAATATCGATCTGGTAGCCGGTGCCGAGCAGGACATGATCGAAGGTGGCGGCATCCTTCTCGAACCGCAGTTCAATGGCGTGTCCCTTGGCGGCGGCGCCAACAATCCTGCTGCCGGCATTGACCTTTATTCCGTCGAAGTCCGGCTTGAGCCAGCCCGACGCGCCGGCCCCAAGGCTGCGCTTGTTGAGCCCGGCCCGGGCTGCCTCCGGAAACCGGTGCACAAAGCCTGGAACTTCGACCAGCCAGGACAGTGGGAACGGGCCGACCCTGGAGGGAGACGCAAGACGCTCCGAAGCGAAGTCGCGCAAACTCCACCCTTGCTTTCCCGACAGCGCTCGATAGCCCAGCCAATGGATGTCGCCATGGCAGACAAGCTCGACATCCGCCCCGCTTCGCTTGAGCAGCACAGCGGATTCGCAGGCACTCTGCCCGCGCCCGACGACAGCGACGCGCTTGCCGCGAAACGCCTCGTAGCCGGCATGCTCGCTGGCATGGCTGACCAGTTCGCCGGGCAATCCGTTGAAGACGGCGGGTATCATCTGCTGGTTCATCAGACCGGTGGCGATGACCACGCGGCGCGCATGGACCGCATCTCCATCGGCTAGGGCGAGACGGAATCCTCCGTTCGCCGCCTCGACGCGACTTACCATCCGCGTATCGAGGTCCGGAACCGTCTGGGCCTGAATCCACAGCCCATAATCGACGAAGTTCTCGAGCAACAGCGGTTCGCGCGGCGAGATCCCGAGGACTCCTGCATAGGAGTCGAGCGAGAGCGGACCGTTCGTGTGGCCGATATAGGTCGCGTGCCAGGGCGAGCGCAGCCTCATGCCCCTCGGCATATGGTCGCGCCAGAAGGACATTGCGCCGCCAAGAGCAAGCGTCTCGACGCGCGCTGCCTTGAGGGCGGCGGCAACGGACAGCCCAAAGGGTCCAGCGCCAATCACAGCCACCTCGCAATCAGTCCTGGGCATGGAACCGGTCATGTCAGTTGGTCTCGCGGGTCTGTTTTCTGGCAGCCTGATCTCAGTTGGGCGTTCACTCAGGCACGTCACCGTCCTAAACATTCCCAGGTTAAGAATGCGGAAATAGAACGGGTCCTGCTGCAGGGTCGGCAGATTAACTGGCACGATCAGTTAATTGTTTTCACTGCTTACGAAGTATCCGCCTCGTCAGCACTCTCCAGACAGTCAATGGTATGTCGATAAGGCCCGGCACGGGGTCGCTCGCCGCGAATGTCGCCCATGCTCGCACCGATGCGAATGACAGCAAATAAGCTCGTATTGTCAGCCGGCCGCGTGAGATCAACTTGCCGGCCGCCACCATATCCCGGACCAGATACATCCAGGACGTATTTGGCCGCGCCGAGGCTGTCTCGATCTTGTGGCCCGACTTGATTGCCCAAAGCATGCCGCCAAGATCGACGCCCGCCGCGGCGGCGAGCCCGAACCATGTCCAGGGCCGCGGATTGACGTCGAGCACCTTCATCGAACCATCGCGGGGGTCGCGTTTGAATTCGACCTCCACCAATCCGTGATGTGCGATCGATCCAAGCAGCCGGCGCGCGGCATCGATCAGTTGCGGTTCGTCAACGACCTCCACGAACGTGCTGGTATAGCCGAAGTCGACCGGATATTGCCGTGTCCGGCGGGCGGTAAATTCCGCCACCGGCGCTCCCCGGTTCCACAGCGCCGCATAGGAAAACTGACTTTCTCCTCCCCCCGGTATCATTTCCTGAACGACGACATTCTCGATGCCGATCTCTTCGGCAGCCCATCCGTAGGCTGTCAAAAACGACGCCTGGTCGTTGGCGAGAATGGCTTTCGCGCGAGCAAAACGGCTGCGCCCGCCCATGTTCGGCTTCAGGACGACAGGAAAGCGAAGCTCGGCGGCGGTTGCCTCCTGAAGCGAAGCGAACTCGTGCGTCAACGGAATGGCGACTTCCAATTCCTGGGCCCGGCGATACAGAAGCGGTTTTTCACAAACCCATTTCAGCTGTTCCCATGGCGGCAGCATCACGTCGAAGACATCAGACAATTGGTCGATGGATTGCGACACCAGCCGCACTTCCGGATCACCGCCGGGGATCAGGAGAAAGCCGTCCAGTCCCTGGGTCGCAGCCAGATCGCGCAGGAAGGCAACCGCGCCGCCATCATCGGGGCCGGGCCACGTCATCTGTCGATGAGCGTAACGCGAGAAACGCGGCAAAGGGGTATCGGCGCTCACCAGCCAGACAGGCACTTTCTGGGCACCAAGGCTCCTGGCCAACGCCAGCGTCCCATGCGCGCCACCGAGAATGACCGCCCCGGCGGGTCGACTTGAAACACGATCGTCGATTTCAGGCTGGGAAAGCATCTGTCAATTCCGGCAAACGGCAAGTTTCCCGGCGCACCGATTGACTGGCCTGAAAATGTAAGCGCATGAAAACCAACAGCTAAAGCGGTTCGGTGACCCCATCGACACCGAACCGATCTAGCATAAGTCACGACTGAGCCGCGGCCTGGACGATGCGCGACAGGCCTAGTTCGTCACCACAATCCGCGTGTTGCCGAAACCCACTTCCCGCACCATCGAATAGAAGGTCGCGGCATTCGCGGTGTGCAGCCGCACGCAACCATGCGACGCCGGCCGGCCGAGCTGCCTGACTGCGCCGGTTCCATGGATGGCATAGCCGCCATGGAAGAAAACCGAATAGGGCATTGGCGACATATGATATTTGCGCGAATACCAGATCCGGGCCGTGCGCTGCGGCCGATAGGTGCCGCGCGGTGTGAAATAGCCTGGACGCGCGGTGGACACGCTCCACCGGTAAACCGACAGGCCATATCTTACCGTCATCGTCTGCGACGACACGTCTATGTTCGCAACGAGACTGGCTGCCCAGCCCGGCCCCGAAGCACCGAACAGCATCGCGACAAACACTGCTGCCATGAGAACTGTCTTTTTCATGCGATCAAACCCCTTTGATTGCCCCTTGCCTGCCTGCCATCACGTTGTTTTTCATCTTTTTAATGGCAGGTGAATGAGATACCACACAGTCCTTGACAAATTCGCCAATCCAAAGCAGCGAATTTGAACGATTTCCCGCGATAGTTGCCGCTACGACACGTCGCACTTTCATGTGGATCGACAGTGCCGGCCGCTGAAGCTGTCAGGGCGCCAACCCGCCACGCTGGCTGTGGCGCAAACAGGCTTGCAATGCCACGCCGTTCGCTGCTCAACTCTGCGGATGAACGAACGACTCCTTCAGGCAATCGATGACCGGCGCGACGACGTTGTCGCGCTGACCGTCGACCTGATCCGTTTTCCGACCATCAACCCACCCGGCGAGGCCTACCGGCCCTGTGCCGAGTACATCGGCACCCGGCTGAGGAAACGCGGCTTCGAAACCGAGTTCATCCGCGCCGAGGGCACCCCCGGAGACACCGATCGCTACCCGCGCATCAACGTCGTCGCCCGTTTCGACGGAAGGTCGCCCGGCGCCTGCGTCCACTTCAACTCGCATATCGACGTTGTCGAAGCCGGCGACGGCTGGACCGTCGATCCGTTCGCTGGTGTCGTCAGGGACGGCAAGGTCTACGGCCGAGGCGCCTGCGACATGAAGGGCGGCCTGGCCGCTTCGATCATCGCCGCCGAAGCCTTCATGGAAGTCTTTCCCGACTTTCCCGGTGCCATCGAGATATCCGGCACCGTGGACGAAGAGTCCGGCGGCTTCGGTGGCGTCGCCCATCTGGCCAGCCTCGGCTATTTCTCGAAACCCAGGGTCGACCACGTCATCATCCCCGAGCCCTTGAACAAGGACCGTATCTGTCTTGGCCATCGTGGCGTCTGGTGGGCGGAGATCGAGACCAAGGGCGAGATCGCGCACGGCTCGATGCCGTTTCTCGGCGACAATGCGGTACGCCACATGGGCGCCGTGCTGCAGGCTTTCGAGGACGAACTGTTTCCGGCCCTCGATCGCAAGATGACGCGCATGCCGGTGGTGCCGGAAGGCGCCAGGCGCTCGACCATGAACATCAACTCCATCCATGGCGGCCAGACCGAGGATTTCCGACCCGGCCTGCCCTCGCCCAACGTGCCCGATTCCTGCCGGCTGACCATCGATCGCCGCTTCCTGCTCGAGGAGGATCTCGACACGGTCAAAGGCGAAGTGACAGGCATTCTCGACCGGCTGAAGCGCGAGCGCAAGAAGTTCGACTATGAGATCCGTGACCTGATGGAAGTGCTGCCGCTGATGACTGAACGCGACGCGCCGGTGGTCAAGGCGGTGGCGCAAGGCATCATGGCGATCTTCGACCGCGAACCCGACTATGTCATTTCGCCTGGCACCTACGACCAGAAGCACATAGCCCGCATCGGTCACATCTATGATTGCATCGCCTATGGTCCGGGCATTCTCGACCTCGCCCACCGACCGGACGAATGGGTCGGGATATCGGACATGGTGGAATCGGCCAAGGTGATGGCGATCGGCCTCAACGTGCTGCTGCGGGGTACGATCGCGGGATAATCCCTGCATGGCGAAAGACTTCGACCTGGCAATCGGGCTGTCAGGACAAAAACATTTCCAGCCACGCCGCCGGGCAGTACGAAACGCAATTTACTCCACCGCAAAATCACGCTTCTATCGCCCGGGTTTGAGCACGTATTTGAACACATGGGGAGTTGCACAATGAGATTGTGGAAAACCATTCTGGCCGCGACCGTCCTGGCACTGGCCACTGGCACCTCGGCATTTGCCGCGCGAACCGACCTGGTCATCGGCATTCCGCTCGAACCGCCGCACCTCGATCCGACCGCCGGCGCCGCCGCGGCGATCGATGAGGTTCTCTACGCCAATGTGTTCGAAGGTCTGACCCGCATCGGGCCAAAGGGCGAGGTGCTGCCGGATCTGGCCGAAAGCTGGACCATCTCCGACGACGGCAAGACCTATACCTTCAAGCTGCACACCGGGGTGAAATTCCACGACGGCACCGACTTCGACGCCAACGACGTGAAATTCTCGCTCGACCGGGCCCGCGCCGACAATTCGGTCAATGCGCAAAAGGGCCTGTTCGCCGCCATCGACAAGGTCGATGTGATCGATCCGGCGACGGTCAAGGTCACGCTGAAGAACCCGCAAGGGTCCTTCCTCTACAATATGGGCTGGGGCGACGCGGTGATCGTTGCGCCGGAGACAGCCGATACCAACAAGGAAAAACCGATCGGCACCGGTCCGTTCAAATTCCAGAGCTGGGCCAAGGGATCGTCGATCACCCTGGTCAAATCGGACAATTACTGGGGCACGCCGGCGTCCCTCGACAAGGCCGAGTTCCGCATCGTGCCGGATGCCGCTGCCTACGTGCCTGCGCTGCTCTCCGGCGACATCCAGGCTTTTCCGTTCTTCGATGCCGACAGTGTCGCTCAGGTCAAGGACGACCCGCGTTTCAAGGTGGTGATCGGTTCGACCGAAGGTGAAACCATCCTGTCGATCAACAACAAGAAGCCGCCCTTCGACAAGCTGCAGGTCAGGCAAGCGATCTCCTACGCACTCGACCGCAAGGCGATCATCGACGGCGCCTCGGCGGGCCTCGGCCAGCCGATCGGCTCGCACATGTCGCCGGCCAACAAGGACTATGTCGACCTCACCGGCCGCTACCCGCATGACGTCGCCAAGGCCAAGGAACTGTTGAAGGAAGCAGGGCTGGAAAATGGCTTCAAGGCGACGTTGAAACTGCCCCCGCCCGCCTATGCGCGGCTCGGCGGCGAGATCATCGCCTCGGAGCTTCGCGACGTTGGCATCGACCTCGAAATCATTCCGGTCGAATGGGCGCAGTGGCTGGACCAGGTGTTCACCAAGAAAGACTACGACCTGACCATCGTCTCGCACACCGAGCCCAACGACATCGATATCTATTCGCGCAAGGACTACTATTTCAACTATGACAATCCGGCCTTCGACAAGATCATCGCCGACCTGAACCTCACTTCCGACGAAGCCAAGCGCAAGGAATTGCTGGGACAGGCGCAAAAGATCCTGGCCGACGATGCAGTAGTCGGCTTCCTCTTCGAACTGCCCAAGGTTGGTGTCTGGGACGCCAAGCTGCAGGGCTTGTGGGAAAACGCGCCGATCCAGGCCAATGACCTGACCAAGGTGAAGTGGAGCGAGTGAGGATACGCTCGATTTCGTCATCCTAGGGCGAAGCAAGGAGCGAAGCGACGCTGCGTAGACCCTAGGATCCATTCCGTGACCTACGAGTACCCCCCCGCAGTGCAGAATCTGGGAGACTTAGCTGTGAAGGTACAAAGAGGCGACGCTGGCTTTAGACCGTCGCGCTCTTCGAAATCCGTCACGGCATGGATCCTGGGGTCTCCGCGACGGAGCTTCGCTCCTGCTTCGCCCCAGGATGACGACGCTAGCGTCGAGCGCCCATGACCGCCTATCTTCTCAAGCGCCTGGCCATCGCCCTCGCCACGCTGGTGCTGGCTTCCATGGTGGTGTTCGCCGTGCTGGAGGTTCTCCCCGGCGACCCGGCGCGCCTGATGCTGGGCATGAACGCCAGCGCCGACCAGGTCGAACTGCTGCGCAACCAGATGGGTCTCAACGCGCCACTTGCCTTGCGCTATCTGCGCTGGGCCGGCGGCCTGCTCAGCCTCGATTTCGGCCGCTCCTACACCTATTCGGTGCCGGTCATCGATCTCGTGCGCGAACGGCTTGCCGTCTCGCTGCCGCTGGCGCTGATCGCGCTCGCTCTCTCCACCATCATCGCGATTCCCGTCGGCCTGTTTTCTGCCAGCCGGCGCGGCCGGACCGGTGACACCGTGGCGATGGGTGCCGCGCAGCTTGGCGTCGCCGTGCCCAATTTCTGGTTCGCGCTGATGCTGATCTATGTCTTCGCCGTCTGGCTGCGGCTGGTGCCGGCCGGTGGCTTTCCCGGCTGGGGCGCCGGCGTCTGGCCGGCACTGAAATCGCTGCTGCTGCCGGCGGTGGCGCTTGCCCTGCCGCAGGCGGCGATCCTGGCGCGCGTCACCCGCTCGGCGTTGATCGAGGTGCTGAACGAGGACTATATCCGCACCGCTCGCGCCAAGGGCCTGCCCTATCGCGCCGTCTTGTGGCGGCACGCGCTGCGCAACGCCATGATCCCGGTGTTGACCATTCTCGGCCTGCAGTTCGCCTTCCTGCTTGCCGGCACCATCATCATCGAGAATGTCTTTTACCTGCCCGGCCTCGGCCGGCTGGTGTTCCAGGCGATCACTCAGCGCGACCTGATCGTCGTCGAGAGCGTCGTCATGCTGCTTGTCGCCGCCGTCATTGCGGTCAACCTCGTCGTCGACCTCTCCTACGCGGTCGTCGATCCGCGCCTGAGAAGCCGCCAATGACGCTGCACATCGAGATCCCCGAGGAGACGTTCAGCGGCATCATGGCCAAGGCGTTCAGGAACAGCGCCTTCGTTGCCGGTTTCGTCATCACCTTGTTGATCCTGGCGATGGCGGTCGTCTCCTTTGTCTGGACGCCGTACGACGTGACGAAGCTGGTCATCGCAGACAAGACGCAGGCACCCTCGCTGGCGCATTGGTTCGGCACCGACCATTTCGGCCGCGACATCCTGTCGATGGTCATGGTCGGCGCCCGCAACTCGATTGCCGTGGCGCTGGTCGCGGTCGGCATCGGCATGGGTATCGGCGTGCCGCTCGGCGCCTTTGCCGCGGCGCGTGGTGGGCTGGTCGACGACGCGCTGATGCGCCTCAACGATCTCGTCTTCGCCTTCCCGGCGCTGCTGTCGGCCATCATGATCACCGCCATCTTCGGGCCGGGCGCCGTCAACGCCATCATCGCCATCGGCATCTTCAACATTCCGGTGTTCGCACGGGTCGCCCGCGCCGGCGCACTGGCGATCTGGCCGCGCGAGTTCATCCTTGCCGCGCGTGCCGCCGGCAAGAGCAGCACGCAGATCACCGTCGAACATGTGTTGCCCAACATCGCCACGCTGCTCCTGGTGCAAGGGACCATCCAGTTCGCGCTGGGCATCCTGGCCGAGGCCGGGCTTTCCTATCTGGGCCTGGGTGCTCAGCCGCCAATGCCGAGTTGGGGCCGCATGCTGTTCGACGCGCAGACCCGCATGGTGGTGGCGCCGTGGATGGCGATCTTTCCCGGCATGGCCATCGTCGTCACCGTGCTTGGGCTGAACCTTCTGGGTGATGGCATCGCCGACATCCTCGATCCGAAATCGCGGCGGCAGCGATGAGCCTGCTGGAAATCGACAACCTGTCGCTGACCATCGGCGACACCCCGATCCTCAAGGACATGGAGCTTTCCGTCGCGCCCGGCGAGGTCATGGGGCTGGTCGGCGAATCCGGCTCAGGCAAATCGATGACCGCGCTGACGGTGATGCGGCTTCTGCCGCATGCCGCGCGTGCCACCGGGCGCGTCTCGTTCGACGGTATCGACATCCTCGCGGCAACCGAGGACCAGATGTGCGCGCTGCGCGGCGATGATATCGGCATGGTGTTCCAGGAGCCGATGACGGCGCTCAATCCAGTCAAGACCATCGGCGAACAGGTGGCCGAAGGCATACGCTGGCACACCAAAGCCAGTCGCGCGGATGCCGAAGAGCGTGCGCGCAAAATGCTCGACCGCGTCGGCCTGCCGTCGGCAAAATTCCCGCTGTCGCGCTATCCGCACGAACTCTCCGGTGGCCAGCGCCAGCGCGTCGTCATCGCCATCGCCTGCGCGTTGAAGCCAAAACTGCTGATCGCCGATGAGCCGACGACGGCGCTGGACGTCGTGCTGCAGGCACAGATCCTCGACCTCTTGCGCGATCTCGTCACGGAGAGCCGCATGGGACTGCTGTTGATCTCGCACGACCTCGCCGTGGTGACCGAGATGGCGGACCGCATCACCATCCTGCGCCGCGGCGAGGTGATGGAGGCCGGCGATACGGCGCGCACACTGTCCGAACAGTCCCACCCTTACACGCGTCAATTGGCGCAGGCCTCGATGCATGTTCCGGCGCGCGCCGGGCCGCATGGCGCCGCGTCGGGCCAAGCCTTGCTTCAGGTCGAGAGCGTGACCCGCGACTACCCCGGCCGGCGCACCTCGCTGTTGTGGCGCGCGCCTGATATCCGCGCCGTCGACGATGTCTCCCTGTCGATAGCGCCGGGCCAGTCGATAGCGCTGGTCGGCCGCTCCGGCTGCGGCAAGTCAACGCTCGCCCGCATGATCCTGGCGCTGGACCGGCCGAGCTCGGGCACGATCCGGTTTCGCGGCGAGACCATCACCGGCAAGAGCGAAGCCGAACTGAAGCCTGCCAGACGCGACATGCAGGTTGTTTTTCAAGACCCTTACGGCTCGTTCGATCCGCGCCAGAAGGTCGAAAAACTGGTCGCCGAACCCCTGCATGTGCTGGAGAAGAAACCGACGCGCGCCGAGCGCCGCGAGATGGTGGCGCACGCGCTGCACGAGGTTGGCCTCGACCAGCGCGACATGGACAAATACCCGCACGAGTTTTCGGGCGGCCAACGCCAGCGGCTTTCGATCGCCCGCGCCATCATCACCCGCCCCAAGCTGGTCGTCGCCGACGAGCCGGTTTCGGCTCTGGACGTCTCGATCCGTGCGCAGATTCTCGACCTGTTCGCCGAGCTCAACCAGAAGCTCGGCATTGCCTATCTGTTCATCACCCACGACCTGACCGTCGCCCGCGCCATCACGGACGAGGTGCTGGTCATGCATGATGGCAAGATCGTCGAGCGCGGCAAGACGAACGAGGTGTTCGATCATCCTCGGTCCGAGGCGGCGCAGGCCCTGGTTACTGCTGCCCCGGACCTGCACCGAGCAATTGCACGCCGGATGCAGGAACAGGGGTGAGCAGCCGCGCTGCCGTCGAACTCAGATGGCGTCTATTCGTCCGGCTTCACCACATCGACCGGGCTGATGTCGAGCAGGTCGAGCGTGCGGCGCAACAGGCGCACTTCGCTCTCGGCCAGTTGCGAATCCGCCTTGGCGATCTCGGCCATATGGCGAGCCAGCTGCTTGCGCCGCTCGATGTCGAGATCGCGAAACAGCGCGACAGCCTGCGAGCCGTTGGTTTCGTAGCCGAACTCGTTGAGGTATTCGATGACGCTGTCGATGCTGGATTCCGGAATGCCGAAGGCTTCCTTGCAGATGCGCCGGAAGGCAACCATCTCGCTCTCGCTGACCGATCCGTCGGCCAGGATCATGCGGAACAGCATCAGAAGCTCCGCTGACAGGACAGGATCGTCCGCCACCTTGCGCACGCCCGGGTCGCCGTCGAAGATCGAGCGTATCTGGTCCAGCAATGCGAACGCCATCATGGTCCCTTTCCGATTCGTCCAGTGCATGTAGCCCAAAAGGTGCGCAGCGGTTTTGAGATAACGACATGCGCGACACAAAAACCAGCCGCGTCGTGTGATTCCGTCCAAGCGCGACGCATCTGGATAGAGGTAGCGCGGAATCGGCCTTGCGCAAGCGGGGTTGTCGTGGTCGAACGCCCGATATCGCAGCCGGACGTTTCCACGCATCGATGATCGACTTCAGCATCCAGACAATCGCCATGCTGGCATTCGCCGGCTTTGCCGCGGGCTTTGTCGATTCCATTGCCGGCGGCGGCGGGCTGATCACGATTCCGGCGCTGCTGCTTGCCGGTTTCTCGCCGGTCGAGGCGCTTGGAACCAACAAGCTGCAGGGCATGTTCGGCTCCGGGTCGGCGACCATCCACTATGCCTCGAAGGGTCATGTCGACCTGCGCCGGCAATTGCCCTCGGCCCTGCTGGCACTTGCCGGAAGCGCCGTCGGTGCGCTGCTGGCCACGATCGTGCCGGGCGATCTCCTGCGCGCCCTCCTGCCCCTGGTGCTGATCGCCATCGCGCTCTACTTCGCGCTCAAGCCCAACATGAACGACGTCGACCGGGTCGAACGCCTGTCGCCGTTCCTGTTCGGTCTGACCCTGGTGCCGGCCATCGGCTTCTATGACGGCCTGTTCGGGCCGGGCGCCGGTTCCTTCTACATGCTGGCCTTCGTGGCACTTGCCGGCTACGGCGTGCTCAAGGCGACCGCGCATACCAAATTGCTCAACTTCGCTTCCAACATCGGTGGCTTCATCGTCTTTGCCACTGCCGGGGTCATCTACTGGAAGATCGGCCTGATGATGGGGGTTGCCCAGTTCCTCGGCGCTCGCCTCGGCGCCAGCCTGGCCATGCGCATCGGCGCCAAACTGATCAAGCCCCTGCTGGTGCTTGTCTGCGTGGCGCTGGCGGTGAAGCTGCTGGCCGACCCGGCGAACCCCTTGCGTGTCATGATTGGTGTGTGATCACACGTCCTGATAGAATGCCGCTGTTCGAATCATGTTGGAGGAGCCACACATGAATCTCAGCGCACCTACCCAGATCGTTTTCATCATATCCCTTGTTATCGCCATCATCGGCATTCTCGCCGCGCTTGGCGTTCTTGCGTTCATTCCACTCGCATCGGTGTGGATCGTGCTTATCGCCTACATCGTGCTTGCCGCCGGTTGTTTGATGCGAGGCGCCTGATACGTCTCCCTTGAAGTGGGGACTCGGAGCGCCCGGCCAAAAGCCGGGCGCTTTTGATTCTGAGCCAGGGTCTGCTAGATTTTCCCGCGGAAGGATGGCCGATGCCAATCGAGACGCAGCGCCAGCAGGACCAGGATCGCTCGGTCGCGGGACGGTTCGAAATGCGCCGGCGCCTTCCCAAGCCGGGGCTTGAAGGCATCGTCACCGACATCTGCGGCTACCGCGAAATGGCATCAGGCCATTTCCGCACCATCGAATACGCATCGCTGACCGTGCCGCTGGTCATCAGCTTCGCCGAGCCCTTCGCCATCGCGCTCGGCAGGGCGCCGGGCGATAATGACCGCTTCGGCAGTTTCGCCGCCGGCCTCTATGCCGGGCCGGTGGTGATCGAATCCTTCGGCCGCGCCTGCTGCGTTCAGGTCAATTTCACGCCGCTTGGCGCGCGCCGCTTCTTCCGCCGACCGATGAGCGAACTGACCGACAGCATGGTCGTTCTCGACGACGTGCTCGGCGCCGAAGGCATGGCACTGCGCGAAAGGCTTGGCAACGCGCCGGACTGGACGGCGCGTTTCGACATGGCCGAGACCTTCGTCGCCGCCCGCCTCGGCGATGCCACCAAGACGCCGCTCGAAATTATCTGGGCCTATGACCGCATCATCGCGTCCGGAGGCCGGACCCGCATTTCATCGCTTGCCGAACGGCTGGGCTGGAGCCGCAAGCATCTCGCCGGCAGCTTCTCCAACGCGATCGGCATCGGCCCCAAGACGCTGTCACGCATCGTCCGCTTCAACCGGGCGCTCGGTCTGTCGAGGCAGCAGACCGCCGACTGGGCGGATATCGCCGCCGATTGCGGCTATGCCGACCAGGCGCATCTGGTGCGCGAATTCCGCGACCTTGCCGGCGAGACGCCGGGGGCGCTTTCGGCCAGGTAACATTTCTTCAAGACGTTGGAACGGCCTTTGCCCAGAGTGGGGCATCGACCAAACCCACTGAAGGAGATCGACATGACCACCAGCAACGAAGCGCCCCGCCTGTACCCAGCCCTGCGCTACAGGAATGCTGCAAGAATGATCGACTGGCTGGGCGAAGCCTTCGGCTTCAGCGTCCGCGCCCGCTATGGCGAAGGCGATGTCGTGCACCATGCCGAACTGGTCTTCGGTTCCTCGATGATCATGCTGGGCACGGTCCGCGACGACGACTACGGCAAGATGGTTGGCGAACCCGGCTCGGGCGGTGGCAAGTCGATCTATATCGCCGTCGACGATGCCGACGCCGCCTACGCCAGGGCGAAAAAAGCCGGCGCGACGATCATTCAGGAACTGACGGACCGCGACTACGGCAGCCGTGAGTTCATCTGTCGCGATCCGGAAGGCAATGTCTGGTCGTTCGGCACCTACTGGCCGAAGGCGGACGATATGGCCTGAACTGGCCCTTCAGCGCGCCAATGCAAAAATCGCATCGCAGTCGAGATGGGTTTCCAGCTCGGCTGCAACCTCGTCAAGCGCCCGCTCGACCTCGGCGCGATAGTCGATGCCACCACCCTTGATGCCGAGACTCTCCAGGAATTTCCCGCGAAAGGCGTCGGCGCCAAACAGGCCATGCATATAGGTGCCCAACACCTTGCCATCGGCCGACACCGCGCCGTCATCGGCGCCATTGATGATGGCGGACGGCCGCAGCGTATCTGGCCCGGTGGTGCGGCCGAGATGGATTTCGTAGCCTTCGAGCGGCAGGTCGAATTGCACCGACCGGGCACTGACATTGCGCACCGTCTTCTCCGGCTCCATCACCGTTTCAATATCGAGCAGGCCGAGCCCCTCGGCCTCTGTGACGCTGCCTTCGATGCCGTCGGGGTCGCGCACGGTGCGGCCAAGCATCTGGAAGCCGCCACAAATGCCGACGACATGGCCGCCGCGCTTGCGGTGCGCGGCGAGATCCCGGTCCCAGCCATTCTCGCGAAATTTCAGGAGATCGCCGATGGTCGACTTGGAGCCGGGAATGACCACCAGGCCGGCATCCGCCGGCAGCGGCTTTCCTGGTGGCACGAACACCACCTCGACCTGCGGTTCGGCCTTGAGCGGGTCGAGATCGTCGAAATTGGCTATGCGGCCAAGCATCGGCACCGCCACCTTCAGCGCGCGCGCCTCGCCTGACGCCAGCCGCTCCAGCACCACCGAATCCTCTGACGGCAGCCGCGCCGCCGCCTTCAACCACGGCACGACGCCAAAACAGCGCCAGCCGGTGAATTTCTCGATCGCCTTCAGGCCGTCATCGAACAGCGAGACGTCGCCACGGAACTTGTTGATGAGGTAGCCGACGATCATGCGCCGGTCCTCTTCCGGCAGGATCAGATGCGTCCCGGCGACCGAGGCGATGACGCCGCCGCGATCGATGTCACCGACAAGCACCACCGGCACGTCGGCACGCGTGGCAAAGCCCATATTGGCGATGTCGCGGCTGCGCAGGTTGATTTCGGCCGGCGAGCCGGCACCCTCGACAATGACGAGGTCGGCGCCCTCGCCCACCTTCACCCAGGAATCGAGCACCGCATCCATCAGCCGGCCCTTCAGCGCCTGGTAGTCGCGCGCCCGCGCTTCGCCAAACACCTTGCCCTGGACGATGACCTGCGCGCCGACATCGGTCTGCGGCTTGAGCAGAACCGGATTCATGTGGATGCTTGGCGCAACACCGCAAGCGATCGCCTGCAGCCATTGCGCGCGGCCGATCTCGCCGCCTCCGGCATTGTTGTCGCCCGGTATGTTGGCGACGGCAGCGTTGTTCGACATGTTCTGCGGCTTGAACGGCCGCACCTTCAGCCCGCGGTTCCTGGCCGCACGGCAAAGGCCGGCGACCAGCACGGTCTTGCCGACATCCGAACCGGTGCCCTGCAGCATGATTGCCCTGGCCATCAGTCCCTGCCCCGCGCGACAGTTCCGGTGATCTTCGATTTCTGCGCCAGTGGCCCGCCACGCCAGATATAGAGCGCCAGGAGAGGCTCCTCGGCCGTTCGCATGGCGTGACTGACTTTCGAGGCGTGGTGGATCACCTCGCCGGCCGCGCGGATGCGAAAGTCGCCCTCGCCCATTCGCCACTCGGTGCCCCCGGTCAGCGGAATGTAGATTTCCTCGGCGACGTGATGATGGTCGGGATAGACGATATCGGGCCCAAGGATCAGCAGGCCGGCGGCGACCTCGTCGTTGACGAAATGGCCGCGCGTGCCGAACACTTCAAGCCAGCCGTAATTGTCGATGAACTCTTTTCCGAAATCCGCCTCGTTGTAGGTCTGCCCCCAGCGCAGATCGTTGCGCTGGTCCGCGACCAGCCGCACCAGCGGCCTGGCTTCCGCCGACGCAAGTTCGGCGGCGCGATCGAGATGACGCAGGCAGCCGAGCGAATGTGGCTCGAGGACACGGGCTGGCATTGCCCAGCCTATGCGCCCCACGGCGTCGCGCACCAGGGCGTCATCCACGGAGGCGAGATAGCCGTGGAACCGTCCAAGCAGATCATCGAATTTTGTCGTCACATCTCGCTCCGGACATGCATTGATGCACAGCCGCTCCGCGGAAGGTCGGGTTGCGCGGCGGCATCATTGGTCTAGATTGGTGCGCGCGCAAAGCCAAAAACGACAGGCCAGCGGGCTAGTTGGCCAGCACATAGGGAGCACGCCATGGACGCCGCGGTCGATGCGAGCACCAGCCAGTTCGAACTCAACGAGGAACAGCGTGCCATCCAGGAGATGGCGCAGGCGTTCGCCGCCGATCGCGTCGCGCCGAATGCCCTCGACTGGGACCGCAGGAAACACTTCCCCGCCGACGTGATTCGCGAGACCGGGCCGCTTGGCCTCGGCGGCATCTATGTCCGCGACGATGTCGGCGGTTCGGCGCTCGGCCGGCTCTACGCGGTACTGATTTTCGAGGCTCTGTCGCATGCCGATCCAGCCTTTTCGTCGTTCATCTCGATCCACAACATGGTGGCCTCGATGATCGACCGCTTCGGCAATGACGAGCAGCGCCAGCGCTTCCTGCCGAAGCTCACCTCGATGGAATGGCTGGCGAGCTATTGCCTGACCGAACCGGGTTCGGGATCGGACGCCGCGGCGCTGAAGACCCGCGCGGTGAAGAGCGGCGGCGACTATGTCCTCAACGGTGCCAAGCAGTTCATCTCGGGCGCCGGCGACAGCGATGTCTACGCCGTCATGGTGCGCACCGGCGCCGAGGGGCCGAAGGGCATTTCCACCATCGTCGTGCCGAAGGATGCGCCCGGCCTTTCCTTCGGCGCCAACGAGCACAAGATGGGCTGGCACATGCAGTCGACCCGCCAGGTCATCTTCGAGGACTGCAAGGTGCCGGCGGAAAACCTTTTGTCGGGTGAAGGCGCCGGCTTCGGTATCGCCATGGCCGGCCTCGATGGCGGCCGGCTGAACATCGCCGCCTGTTCGCTGGGCGGCGCGCAGTCGGCGCTCGACAAGGCACTGTCCTACACCGCCGACCGCAAGGCCTTCGGCTCGAAGATCAACCAGTTCCAGGCGCTGCAGTTCAGGCTGGCCGATATGGAGACCGAGTTGCAGGCGGCCCGCATCTTCCTCTATGCCGCCGCCTCCAAGCTCGACCGCAAGGCGCCGGATGCCGGCAAATGGTCGGCGATGGCCAAGCGCTTCGTCACCGACACTGGCTTCACCGTCGCCAACGATGCGCTGCAGCTGCTAGGCGGTTACGGCTATCTGCACGACTACGGCATCGAGAAGCTGGTACGGGACCTTCGCGTCCACCAGATCCTCGAAGGCACCAACGAGATCATGCGCGTCATCATCGCGCGCGCCCTGATCGGCCGCTGAAGCCAGCAGAAACCGGGAGAGAGACAATGACAACGATCGCCTTCATCGGCCTCGGCAACATGGGCAATCCGATGGCCGCCAACCTGGTCAAGGCGGGGCATGCCGTACATGGCTTCGACCTTATGCCGGAGAATCTGACGGTCGCCCGCGACCATGGCGTCGTCATCATGGCCAACGCACCAGCCGCGGTGAAGGACGCCGATGTGGTGATCACCATGCTGCCGGCCGGCAAGCATGTGCTGTCGGTCTATGAGGACATCGCCCCAAGGGCCAGGAAAGGCGCGCTGTTCATCGACTCCTCGACCATCGACGTCGAATCGGCGCGCAAGGCGCATGCCGTCGCCGCAAAACACGGCCTGCTGTCGATCGATGCGCCCGTCTCTGGCGGCACGGGCGGTGCGGCGGCCGGCACGCTGACGTTCATGGCCGGCGGCTCGGACGATGCCTTCGCCGCCGCGGAGCCGATCCTGAAACCGATGGCGGGCCGCATCGTCCATTGCGGCGGTGACGGTGCCGGACAGGCGGCAAAAATCTGCAACAACATGATCCTCGGCATTTCGATGATCGGCGTCGCCGAAGCCTTTGTGCTGGCCGAAAAGCTAGGCCTTTCGCATCAGGCGCTGTTCGACGTCGCCTCGACCTCGTCCGGCCAGTGCTGGTCGCTGACCACCTACTGTCCGGTGCCCGGCCCGGTGCCCACCTCGCCCGCCAACCGCGACTACAAGCCCGGCTTTGCTGCTGCCCTGATGCTGAAGGACCTGAAGCTGGCGCAGGAAGCAGCACTTGGGTCTGGCGCGGTGACGCCGTTAGGCGCCGAGGCGGCCCAGCTCTATGCACTGTTCAACGCCCAGGGCCACGCTGGCGCCGATTTTTCCGGCATCATTAATTTTCTGCGCGGGAGCAATCCATAAGTCGCTAATATAATTGGATTTTTTCGCGGACCTCGCGAGAAATGCGTCAAATTTAGGTTTGCTTAAGCTCTCGATAACTCTGCGGTAACGATGTCTCTATAAAACGGATTGCGAGGCGGACATATCGCATCCGCCCGGCGCTCCGGATCAGGTCTCGCGTACCGGAAGCCCGTAAGTTTCGCCAAGTGTTTGAGTAGCGAAGCGCCATGCGTATCTGGCAAAGCCGCGTTCCCGATGGAGCGCGGTTTTTGCGTTTTGCCGACCTGGCTGCACGATCCCGCTTTATATTCCGATCGCCGCATTCGGAATTGGCACATGATCCTCATTGAGCAGCACGATCGGTGCATCGACCCCTTCCACCTTGACGACCAGCAGACGCACGCTCCATGTGCCGGCTGTTCGGGTAGCGGTCGAGAATGCAGTGCCCTTGCCCTTGGCGCCATGGACCGGAATGCTGAACTGAGCCTCCCCCGATCCATTCGCGTCGACATTGAGATGGCCGCCGACCCAGAAATTGTCGGTCACGACGTCGCCGAGAGCGGCCTTGACGCGATCGTCGGCGCGAAGCTTGTCCATGGTCATGTGATAGGCATCGCTGCCTTTCAGCAGGTAGGGAATGCTGCCGACCATCGTCGCACAGCCGCCGATCCCAACCACCCAGACGACAAGGCCGGCGATCGCCCAGTTGCGCTGGGTCTTGCGAAATTGCTCGGCATCGCGCCACGCCCGGTTCCGCCAGGCCCAGCGGCTACCGCGCGCGCCAAGCACGATGATCATGATGATGTTGACGAACGGGATCAGCGCCAGCAGTGCTATGAAGGTGCTGTTGCCGATACCCCAGATCCAGTTGAGGAAGAAAGCGCCCCAGTTCCAGCGATCAAGTTCGGCCGGAATTTCAGCGGGCTCGTTGAGCGCTTGTCCTGCCATCATATCCCCTCTGATGCATGTCGCCCAAGAATCGGCTTGGATACAGACATGCATAACGCGCTTCAGGCAAATGTGCCTCAGCGGGTTCTAGACCATCATCCCGAAAACCGTAATCGGTTTTCGTTTGGCCAACAGTTAAATGGGTCTAATGGATCGCCTCGGTCAGGCTTTGTTGGACAACCGGTGAAAGTTCGCTTTGACGGCGCGGCTGGCCGGCTTCAGCGCGGCGCCGAGCGACAGTTCCGCCGCGACGCCGTTGAACAGCGACGGCGTGCGACCGGAAAAGACTTCCGGCCAGAACCGCGATACCGATTGCAGGAAAGACATGTGCGCCGCAAAAGCGCCTTCGGCCATTGCAACGGTCTTCTCGTTCACCGCGCGCGCCGTCTCCGTGCTCCATGGCTGGCCGCTCCCGGCATCCATGGCCATCAAGGGCAGACGCATCATCGCCACCATCGGCGCCAGCATCAGGTCGCCACCGATGCTGCTTGCTTCCTGCATGCGTCGGCTCTTGCCAGTTTTTCTCATGAAAACGAACCCCTTGTCGCAGCCGAATCGGTTGCTGCCTGACACACTACGCGCCGAAGGGGGAATCGTTCCCCATTGCGACAGCATGTTTCTCGCCGGGCGTTCCTGTCGAAGAACGCCCGGTCGAGGTTCGAACCTACCGCTTGCGCAGATCCGCTTGCGCCAGATCCAGCGCCCTGGCTATGCGCTCGCAAGCCATGTCGATGGTGTCGCGGGTCCAGATCAGCGGCGGCGACAGGATCATCGTGTCGCCCGTGGCGCGCAGCATCATGCCTTGCCCGATGGCGTGGTCGCGGACGGTCACCGCCGCACTTCCCGATGGCAGGAACCGCTCCTTGGTCGCCTTGTCCTTGACGATCTCGATCGCGCCCATCAGCCCGATCGAACGCACCTCGCCGACCAGATCATGCCCGGCAATGCGTTCCTGCAGGGCCTTGGCGAAATAAGGGCCGGTATCGTTCCTGACGCGATCGACCAACCCTTCTTTCTCGATGATCTCGAGGTTCTTCAGCGCCACGGCACAGGCCACCGGATGACCGGAATAGGTGTAGCCGTGATAGAACTCGCCGCCTTTGTCGACCAGCGTCGCCGCGATGCGGTCGCCGACCAGAAGCGCCGACAGCGGCTGGTAGCCTGAGGTCAGCGCCTTGGCCGTGGTGATGGTGTCCGGTTCGATGCCGAAGGTCTGCGCGGCGAACCATTCGCCGGTGCGGCCATAGCCGGTGATAACCTCGTCGAGCATCAGCAGCACGTCGTACTTGCGGCAGATGCGCTGCACTTCCGGCCAATAGCTGGCCGGCGGTATTTTCACACCACCCGCCCCCATCACTGGCTCGCCAATGAAGGCGGCAACCTTGTCGGCGCCGGCTTCGAGGATCGCATCCTCGACCGCCTTTGCCGCACGCAGGCCGAAATCGTGATCGCTCTCGCCGGGCAGCGCCAGCTCATAGGCATAAGGCATCATCACATGGACGATGTTGGGCACCTCGCCGCCGAGCTGCTTGTGCATGGCATCCATGCCGCCAAGCGAAGTGCCGGCAACGGTCGAGCCGTGATAGGCCATCTTGCGCGAGATGATGCGGTTCTTCTCCGGCTTGCCTTCCAGCACCCAGTAATGGCGCACGAGACGCAGCGCCGTGTCGTTGGCTTCCGAACCGGACGAGCCGTAGAACACCTGGTTGACGTGCTTCGGCGCGATCTCCGCCAGCTTCCTGGACAACAGCACCGGCGTCGGCGTCGAGCATTTGAAGAAGGAGTTGTAGTAAGGCAATTCCTTCATCTGGGTGTAGGCGGCCTCGGCCAGTTCGTTGCGGCCATAGCCGATGTTGACGCACCACAGCCCGGCCATGCCGTCGAGGATCTCGGCCCCTTCGGAATCGTAGATGAACGGCCCGTTGGCGTGGGTGATGATGCGTGAGCCGGCCTCGCGCAGTTCCTTGTGGTCGGTGAACGGGTGGAGATGATGCGCGGCGTCGATCTGCTGAAGCTGCTTCAGCGAATAGTTCTGATAGGTCATGGGTCTGATCTTTCCTCTGGATTCTATCCGGCCGTGCCGGGGCGAATTCATCAGAGGAAGGCAGGTGGCGAATACCCGATGCGGGCGCACAGCCGCAAAAGCTCGGCGCGCAGCGTGCGCGGTGACGGTGTCACCGCGACCCGGAATGCGCGAGCCGATATCCTGACGTGAGCCATGGCCGGCACCTTAGAGCAAAGGATGGTCGAGGTGAACCACCCTTTGCGTGGCCGCCCAGGAAATGAGTTCAAGCCTTGGCGGTCAGCGCCCTTTGCAGGAAGACGTACTTCATCGCCGTCTGCGCCGCCTGCGGCCGGCGGTCGCCGCGGCCACCATGTCCGCCTTCGGTCTCCTCGAAGAACAGCGTCCTTGCATGACCGGCCTCCTGCAGGCGGGCGGCCATCTTGCGCGCATGGCCTGGATGAACCCGGTCATCCGCCGTCGAGGTGGTCAGCAGCACCGGCGGATAGGCGGCGCCGGCATCGACGTGCTGGTAGGGCGAATAGGCGGAAAGCCACGCCGCGTCTTCCGGTTTTGACGGATCGCCATATTCGGCCATCCATGAGGCGCCGGGCGGCAATTCGGTGTAGCGCAGCATGTCGAGCAGCGGAACCTCGATGATGACCGCGCCAAAAAGCTCGGGGTGCTGGGTCAAGCAAACGCCGGTCAGCAGGCCGCCATTCGAGCCGCCCTGGATGCCGAGCGAGGAAGCCGTGGCGATGCCGCGCCTGACGACGTCTTGCGCCACCGCGGCGAAGTCGTCGAACCCATTCTGGCGATTGCCCTTGAGCGCCGCCTGGTGCCAGGCCGGGCCGAACTCGCCGCCGCCGCGGATGCAGGCTTGCACATAGGCGTTGCCCTTCTCCAGCCACAGCCGGCCACGCACGCCGGCATAGCCCGGCAGCAGCGGCACCTCGAAACCGCCATAGCCATAGAGCAGCGTCGGCACCGGACCCTTCTGGTCGCGCCGCCGGACGACGAAATAGGGGATCATCGTGCCGTCCTTCGAGCGCGCCTCGAACTGTTCCGAAATCAGCGGCGACGCATCGAAACGCGCCGGCTGCGACTTCACGGTGGCCAGCGTTTCGCCGTTGTCGTCAGACCAGATGATCGAACTCGGCGTCAGGAAATCGGTGAAGGAGAAAGATACGCTCGATCCGAACTGCTCGGCATGGCTGATGCCGACATTGCCGTTTTCAGGCAGCGCGACAGGCTTCAGCGACCAGCCGCCCTCCTTGCGTTCACAGACGACGACCTTGCCGCGCACATTGTCCATCAGGTTGATGAACAGCCGGTCCTGCGTGCGGGCAATGCCGGCGATGGACACGCGATACGTCGGCTCAAACAATGTCTCCACGGGTCCGAGCGCGCCGGTCTCGACCCAGCGCGCCAGATCAAGCGAATAGAGACCATCGGGCCTGCACAGCGTGCCGTCGGGCGCCGTCCACGGGCTGCGCACGCCGAAGACGAGCTGATCCCGAAAGATCGCGGTGTCGGTCATGTCATCCGGCAGCGGCAGGCGTTTGTTCTCGCCGGAAGGCAGCCGCAGGAAGATGTGCGAGGCGAAGAAATCGAGCGTCCTGGCCAGGACCAGATAGCGTCTGTCGCCATCGAACTCGAGAGCGGCACCCACGGCGAGATCTTCCTTCTGCGCCTCGAAGATCGGTGTCGCGTCTTCCAGCTTCGTGCCGCGCTTCCACAGCTTGACCACGCGCGGATAGCCCGATTCAGTCTTGTCCGCCTCCACGAAGGCCGCCGAGACGATGACGGTGTCCTTGTCCAGCCAGCCGAAACCCGATTTCGAGGCGGGAGCACGAAATCCGCCATCGACAAAGGATTTTGTCTCTATGTCGAATTCGCGCATCTCGCTGGCATCACCGCCATCCGGCGACATCGAGACAAGGCATAGGTTGAAGTCCGGATAGAGCCGGCTGGCGCCACTGAACACCCACTTGACCCCTTCCTTCGCCGCAAGCTGGTCGAAGTCGATGATCGTTTCCCATTCGGGTTTCTCGGCCTTGTAGGAAGCGACCGTGGTGCGGCGCCAAAGGCCGAGCACATTGGTCTTGTCCTGCCAGAAATTGTAGACATGGCCTTTGAGCGCGGAACCGACCGCGATGTTGTCCTCGGCCGTCATCAGGTCGAGCGCGGTCTGGAACGCCGCCTGATAGGACGGGTCGCCCTGCAATTCGCCGACCGTGACCTCGTTCTGGCGATGCACCCAGTCGAGCGACTGGGTGGCTGTCCTGTCCTCCAGCCAAAGGAAGGGATCTTCGGTGCTGGATTCTGGCTGCGTGAAGGGCTTGGTCATGGTATCTCCGATAGGCAATGCTTCGGCATGCAACATCGACATGCCGTGTCCGATATTCAATAGCCGCGACGCCTTGGCCAAGGATTCAGGCTTTCCCGCGACCAACGACACTGGCGAGCGCCAGCGCCAGGCACAGCAGACCGAGCGTGATCGGCAGGCCGCCGGCGCCCAGGACATCCATGGCGCTTCCGGCCAGCGGCGGCATGGAGATACCGCCGACGCCCCACATCAAGGAAAAGGCGGCGTTGCCGGCGATCAAGGTCGATCCGGTGAATCGCTCGCCGAGCTCGATGATCGACATCGTATAGATGCCGTAAGAGACCGCACCCCAGACGAAGATCATCGGCCAGATCAGGGGCGTTTCGATGAGAAGCGGCAACAGCATGCATCCAAGTATCGTGGTGGCTATGCAGACGAGCCGCACAGACCGCGCCGTCAGCCTTTCCGCCAGCAAGCCAAGCGGCACTTGCATGGCGATGTTGCCGGCGATCATCACCGACAGCAGCGCCGACATGCGGGCTTCAGCGATGCCGTGGTAGGTCCCGTAGACCGGCAGCAGCGCCAGTGCTGCTTGTTCGAAGCCGGCAGCCACCACGACGGCGAACAAGAGCAGCCAGGCCAGCGGCACAAAGCCCAGAACGGAAACCTGATGGCCGGCTTCGTCCACCTTCGGCAGGCGCGGCAGCACGGAAGCCAGGCAGACGCCGCACAGCACGAAGGCGGAAATGCCGACGAGGAATGGGGGCCAGCCCTCCGTGCCGACGGCAAGCAGGCAGAGCGGCCCGGCCGCGAAGCCTGCCGAGATGATCGTCGAATAGACGCCCATGACGCGGCCGCGCCGGGCCGGTGGTGCCAGCGCGATCACCCAGATCTCGCTCAGCACGTAGAGCGGGTTGGTCACGACACCGATCAGGAAGCGCAGCGGAAACCACAGATAGACATTCTGCGTCCAGCCGATCAGCGCCAGCACGACAGCCGAAAGAGCAGCACAGGTGAGCGCCGTGCGCCCTGCCCCGAACCGCCGCGCCAGCGCCGGGATCAGCGGCGACGACAGGATGAACCCGACTGGCGTCATCGCCGCCGACAGGCCGATCATCGCCGGCGAGACGCCCTGGCGCTGCAGGATGAAGCTCAGCAGCGGATAGGACAGCCCCTGCGCGATGGCGAACACCGACACGGTCGCGATCACGCCGGTGATCGCTGCCCACTGTATCCCTTCGTCAGTTTCCGAATCCGCTGCGGCCATGGTCCTATCGTTGCTGCGCGGCAGGATTAACGGTTTGAACAAACAGCGGTAAGCCCCGCCGGCGGAAAGCGCTTGCTCCAGCCAGATCCATGTCAGGAGGCTCGACGTTGCGAGGAGCGGTACAAAGCGAAGGCGATCAGAACCGCGTCGAGGCCGGCGATCACCACGGGCAGCCCCAGCGGACCGATGCCCTGCATGAGCAGGCCGGCGCCCGGCGGGCCGACGATACCGCCAACGCCCCACAACAAGGCGAAGGCCGCGTTGCCGGTGACGAGCAGCGTGCCCTTGAACCGGCTGCCGAGTTCGACCAGCGCCATCGTATAGACGCCGTAGCCGACCGCGCCCATCACCAGCAACACGCCCCAGATCAGTGGTGTCAAGATCAGCAGTGGCAGCAGAAGCGCGCAGGCGGTCGTCGCCATCGCGCAGGCCAGGATCATCGGGCGGCCGCCGAACCGCTCGGCGAGCAGCCCGAGCGGGATCTGCAGCAAGATGTTGCCCAGGGACAGCGCCATCACCAGCGCGGCGAGCACGGCTTCCGGCAGGCCATAACCGGCACCGAAGACCGGGACCAGCGCATAGGTGCTTTGCTGGACCGCGGCCGAGACGAGCACGGCAAGCAGCAGCGCCGGCGCCAGCTGGGCGAAACCGACAAAGCTGCCGGAGGGTTGGCCGTCATCTTCGAACCCGGTGAGCTTTGAGGAGACAAGGCGCAGAATGACGGCGCAAAGCATGAAGCCGCCAACACCGACGCTGAAGGGCGCCCAGCCCGATGTGCCGACCAGAGTCAGGGTGAATGGCCCCGCTGCGTAGCCAGCGCCCATCAGCGTGTTGAACACGCCCATCACCCGGCCGCGCCGCGAAGGCGGCGCCAGCGACAACGCCCAGACCTCGCCGAGGATATACAGCGGGTTGATGACCACGCCGATGATGAAGCGGATGATGTACCAGGCCACCCAGTTCTGCAGATAGCCGATCCCCAGAAAGCAAAGCGCGCCGATCAGGGAGCAGCCGACGGCCAGGTTTCGCGCACCGGCCAGCCGCACCGCCGTCGGCACGAACGAGGCCGACAGGATCAGCCCGAGCGGCATCATCGCCGCCGACAGGCCTATCAACCCGGGCGACATGCCTTGCTTCTGCATCAAAAGCGTGAACAGCGGCGAGCTCAGCCCTTGCGCCGCGCCGAACATGGCAAGCGCGGCGGTAACGCCGGCGAGCGCTGCCCACTGCGTTCCCGCTTCGCCTTCGCTCGAGCCGGTCGCGACCATGCTGTCATCCATGTGAGGGCCGGTCATCCGGCCGGCAGGCCCCACTAGCTACTGGGTCGACCAGAGGAAAGGAAGGGCCGGATCCGAGGTCCGTTTGCATCAACCAGATCGACCGGCCGGCCGACGCCGATCAATCCCGGATTGAACGAATCTCAGATGCAAAACGCGGCGGCGCTATGGGAAATAGCGGGCGATCGCACCCTTCTTGCCATCGACATAGGGCTTCAGCCACTTGTCGTCGATGGAAATCCCGTCATTGTCGGAAGGCCCCTTGCCGATCGTCCTGCGCCAGGCGCGGAACTTGTAGTGGTCGAAGACGTCGAGCATGTGCACGGCATAGGCCGCGGCAAACGTCTTGTCGCCTTCCACGATGACCAAATTCTCGTCGTTTTCGTAGGAAGCCTTGTAGCCGAGGTTATGGCTGCCGGTGATGACGGTGGCGTTGTCCTCCATCGGATCGATGATGACGATCTTGTCGTGCACGATCGCATGGCCGACCGTCAGCACCTCCGCCTGGAAGTCGCGGGCGATCGTGGCGCCGGTCAGGTTTGCCGCCCGCACGATCGAGACATTGGGCGCCTCCGAGACCTTCTCCGGATAGACAAAGGGCGACTTGCCGTCCTTGTTCGACTTGTGGGTGACCGGATCCTTGGTCGGCGCGACATAGTTGGGCATCGCGGTTTCGTCGCTGATCGCGCCTTGCACGATCAGCTTCGGATCGGCCTTCGCTGCCGCGACGGCCTGGTCGACGATCGAGTTTTCGCCGAGCAGCGAAGGGTTGAACACCAGGAACAGCACCGCCCGCTTCGCCGCCCTGATGCGGGCGAAGACATCCTCGAGGTCGACCGGACGCACCGAGATGTCCTTCTTGTTGCGGTTCGGGTCGTTCGGCGAAAACCACACCGTCATGCCGTCCAGCGCCACCGAGGCGCCGTTGAGCGGGCTTGGCATGTGGTTTTCCTTGCGGAACGGCACGCCCTGCGTCTGCACGACGTGACCGGCAGCGCTCTCCGAAGCCGGAGGTGGGAACACATCGGCCTTCATGCGCTGCCAATAGGCGTCGAACACCTCTGCCATATCGGGATCGTCGCGGATGAAGGCGTTGTTGGACTGACCGCAAATGCCCGTCGACGTCCAGTTGGTGCTGCCGGTCATAACCGCTTGCGGTTTGCCCTGGCCATCGCGGTAGACGGCAAACTTGTTGTGGCCGATATGGTTGTTGTTGAACAGACGGTCCGTCACCACCACGCCCGCATCGTGCAGGCGCTTCCGGTACGGTGCATTGCCGGCGTCCCAGGCCTTGGTCTGGTCGTCCCTGCCCGAATTGGAAAGGATGACCTCGACCACATCCTTGGCGGCGATGATGGCATCGCACAATTCGTCGTCGCCAAGCTCATAGAGGGCAAGCCTGACGGTACCGCCTTCGGTCTTGGCGCGCTTCAGGAGGCTGGTCAGCACATCAGGCACATCGCCATGCAGGTAGGCGCGTATCTTGCTGGTCGGATCCTGCAGCACCGCCCTGATCTTGTCGCGTTGGCCGACCTTGATGCCGGCCTCCTGAAGCGCGTGCGACATCCATTGCGTCGACAGCACGCCATTGGTGAACGCAACGCGCGCCTTGCCGAACATCTGCCCCAGGAAGATCGGTGGGCTGACGGCACCCTGGCCGAGATAGCCGAGCGGGCGCGCCGGCCCGGTATAGGCGGGGTTGCCGTCAACGACCTGGTCCGGGCGCACCGGCACCGGATCGAGGCCGGGCTTCATGTCGCCGACCGGACGCACACGGTAGGCGATCATCTCGCCCTCCGGCCTGACATCGAGGCTGTCGCGCCGGCGCCGCACGGTCAGATCGCGCCAGAATGTCTTCTGCACCGGCCAGACGCCGGTGTCCTGCGGAATCCATCTCGGATTACGCTGCCCCTTGAACGGCACCCAGGAGGCCAGGCAGCGTTCCTCGCCGGTGTCGGGGTAGAGGCGTACGATCTCGAAACCGAGGCAGCCCGGGATCATCCCGTCAAGATCCCAGGAAAGGAACGCGACTTCGTTGTTGGTCGCGGCACGCACCTTGATGACGTCAGGCATGGCTGTCCCTCCAGGAAAGTTCAACGAGCAAATATGTCAGAAGTAAAAGACAGTACTGTAACGCGCTTTACATTGGCATCCGTCCGATCGGCCGCGCTCAGGCGCCCGCCGGCAAGCCGAAGTGGCCAAGGGGATGTCGTGGCCGCGCGGCTGCCGTTCCGGCATGTCGCTTCCCTCGCCCTAGTGGTCGCCGCCTCCGCAATGGCTGGACGGCCGCCGGTCCATTATGCCGCCCGCTATCGCATCGTACGAGGACCATCATGACCGCCGCCCTGCAACCCTTGGAACCGGCATTGGCCAACGACCGTGCCCGTCGCGGCGGCCGCGCCGGAAAGCGCGCCGGCGGCTCGGCCGCGTTCGAGCAGCCGCCTTTCCGTCAGCTGAAAATTCCGCTGACGCCGACCAAGCTGGTCTCGGACGACGAGCTGGAATCGATCCACCTCGCCTCCCTGCGCGTGCTGAGGGAGATCGGCGTCGATGTTCTGCACGACGAAGCCCGCCGCATCATGAAGGCGCATGGCGCCGACGTGCGCGATGGCAGCGAGCGGGTGCGCTTCGACAGCGACATGATCCTTGAGCTGGTCTCGCACTGCCCGTCGGAATTCACTATCCATGCCCGCAACCCCGCGCACAACGTGCAGTTTGGCGGCAACAACCTGATCCTTTCGATGATGGCGTCGGCGCCCAACTGTTCCGACCTCGATCGCGGCCGCCGGCCCGGCAACCAGCAGGACTACCGCAACTTCCTCAAGCTCGCGCAGATGCACAACATCCTGAACTGCACGGGCGGCTATCCGGTCGAGCCGACCGATATCCATCCGTCCGTCCGCCACCTGGAATGCATCCGCGACCTCGCCACGCTGACCGACAAGGTGTTCCACATCTATTCGCTCGGCAAGGAGCGCAACGTCGACGGCATCGAGATCACCCGCATCGCGCGCGGCATCAGCCACGAGCAGTTGCTCGAAGAACCGTCCGTCTTCACCATCATCAACACCAATTCGCCGCTGAAGCTCGACGTGCCGATGATGGAAGGCATCATCCAGATGTCGAGCAAGGGCCAGGTCGTCATTGTCACGCCCTTCACCCTGTCGGGCGCGATGGCGCCGGTGACGATTGCCGGCGCGCTGGTGCAGCAGAATGCCGAGGCGCTGTCCGGCATTGCCTTTGCCCAGATGGTGCGCAAGGGCGCGCCGGTCGGCTATGGCGGCTTCACCTCCAATGTCGACATGAAGTCCGGTTCACCGGCCTTCGGCACGCCTGAATACATGAAGGCGCAGCTCGTCGGCGGCCAGCTTGCCCGCCGCTACAACATCCCCTACCGCACCTCCAACACCTGCGCCGCCAACACGGTCGACGCGCAGGCGGCCTACGAGAGTGTGTTCTCGCTGTGGGGCGCGATCCAGGGCGGCGGAAATTTGATGATGCACGCGGCCGGCTGGCTCGAGGGCGGCCTGCGCTGCTCCTACGAGAAGACCATCCTCGACATTGACCTGTTGCAGATGGTGGCGGAATTCCTGACCCCACTCGACCTCTCCGAAGAGGCGCTCGGTTTCGACGCCATCCAGTCCGTCGGTCCAGGCGGTCATTTCTTCGGCACCCAGCACACGCAGGACCGCTACAAGACAGCCTTCTATTCGCCGATACTTTCCGACTGGCGCAATTTCGAGACCTGGGCGGAAGCCGGTTCGCCGACGGCGCTCGAAAAGGCCAACAAGGTGTGGAAGGAGCGGCTGGCCTCCTATGACGAACCTTACATGGACCCGGCCATCCGCGAGGAACTCAACGCCTTCGTCGCCAAGCGGCGGTCCGAAGGCGGCGCGCCGACCGATTTTTGATCATCCGTGTTGCTGATGAACTGATCATTCGTATGGATTTGATGAACGGTCGACCCCCACTCCGTCGAGCTGCGCTCGACACCTCTCCCCCGATCGACGGGGGAGAGGTGGCGTCGCGAAGCGGCGACGGAGTGGGGGAAACCGCTGATCAAACGCGAAGCCGCCGAAAAACAGGCACAACCCAGCGAGCGCGTAATCTCCGGCGAGCAGGCAATCAAGCCGAAGCGCTGCTCTGGCTTGAGTTGAAAGCCCGCAAGCTTGGCGGCTATCGCTTTACGCGCCAGTTTTCTATCGGCCCTTTTTTTGCAGACTTCGCCTGCCGCGAGAAATGGCTTGTCGTTGAAGTCGACGGACACCAACACGCCGGCAGTTCATATGACCGCCGCCGCGACGATTTCATGCGCGCCCACGGCTATTCGATCCTGCGTGTCTGGAGCCATGACGTCCTGAAACATCGTACTTCCGTCTGTGAAACCATCCTTGCCGCGCTGGATGGCAGGCTCGCCGAAAACACCGCCGTATCCGACCTCCGCTTTGTCTTCACACCTCACTCACCCGATTCAATCTCTTCAAAAACGGACTTATCTTGATGAAATCTCATGTAAAAGCGGTTGTCATCGGCGGCGGCGTCGTCGGCTGCTCGGTTCTCTACCATCTCGCCAAGGCTGGCTGGACCGACATCATGCTGATCGAGCGCTCGGAGCTTACCTCGGGCTCGTCCTGGCATGCGGCCGGCGGCTTCCACACGCTGAACGGCGACCCCAACGTCGCCAAGCTGCAGGCCTATACGGTGCAGCTCTACAAGGAGATCGAGGAGATTTCCGGCCAGTCCTGTTCGCTGCACCTGACCGGCGGCGTGATGATGGCCGATACGCCCGAGCGCATGGACTTCCTGCGTCTCGCCCACGCCAAGGGCCGCTATCTTGGCATGGACACCGAACTGATCACGCCGTCCGAAGCCAAGGCGATGTTCCCGCTGATGGACGAGACCAATTTCGTCGGCGCCATGTGGGACCCGGTCGAAGGCCATCTCGATCCGTCCGGCACGACAATCGCCTATTCAAAGGCGGCGAAGAAGCTTGGCGCCGAGATCGTGCTGCGCAACCGCGTCGTCGAACTGACGCAGGAGGTCGACGGCACCTGGAATGTCGTCACCGAACAGGGCACGGTGAAAGCCGAGCATGTCGTCAACTGCGGCGGCCTGTGGGCGCGCGAAATCGGCCGCATGGTCGGCGTCGAACTGCCGGTGCTGGCCATGGAGCACATGTACCTCCTGACCGAGCCGATGCCGGAGGTCGAGGAATTCAACAAGTCGACCGGCCGCGAGATGATCGGCGTGCTCGACTTCAAAGGCGAGATCTACACCCGCCAGGAGCGCAACGGCATCCTGCTCGGCACCTATGAAAAAGCCTGCAAGCCGTGGTCGCCGGTCAACACGCCGTGGGATTTCGGCCACGAGTTGCTGCCGCCCGACCTCGATCGCATCGCGCCGTCGCTGGAGATCGGCTTCAAGCATTTCCCCGGCATCGAGAAGGCCGGCATCAAGCAGATCATCAACGGCCCCTTCACCTTCGCGCTCGACGGCAACCCGCTGGTCGGCCCGGTGCAGGGCCTGACCAACTTCTGGTGCGCCTGCGCCGTCATGGCCGGCTTCAGCCAGGGCGGTGGCGTCGGCCTGGCACTCTCGAACTGGATGGTCCATGGCGATCCCGGCTTCGACGTCTGGGGCATGGATGTCGCCCGTTTCGGCGAATGGGCCGGCCTGCGCTACACCAACGCCAAGGTGCGCGAAAACTACTCGCGCCGCTTCTCCATCCGCTTCCCCAACGAGGAACTGCCGGCGGCACGCCCGGCGCAGACGACCCCGCTCTACGACACGATGCTGGCGAACAACGCCGTCATGGGCGACAGCTGGGGTCTGGAGACCCCGCTCTGGTTCGCACCGAAAGGCAAGGAGCCGAAGGACATCGTCTCCTTCCACCGCTCCAACGACTTTCGTCCGATTGGCGAGGAAGTGTGCGCCACGCGCGAGCGCGTCGGCGTCACCGAGATCGCCAACTTCGCCAAATACGAAGTGTCAGGACCGGGGGCGGAAGAGTTCCTCAACCGGCTGATGACCAACCGCATGCCGAAGACCGGCCGCATCGTGCTGACACCGATGATCAATGAATTCGGCAAGCTGATCGGCGACTTCACCATCGCCAAGGCTGGTGAAGACCGCTTCATGATCTGGGGCTCGTCGGCCGCGCAAAAGTACCACATGCGCTGGTTCGAGAAGCATTTGCCGAAGGATGGCCCGAGGGGATCAGAGGTGCGCATCCACCGCTTCGACCAGACGCTGGTCGGGCTGTCGATCGCCGGGCCGAAATCCCGCGACTTGCTTCAGAAGCTGGTCGACGTCGACATCTCGACCAAAGCCTTCCGCTTCATGGATTTCCGCGAGATGGCGGTCGGCGGCGCGCCCTGCATGGTCAATCGCATCACCTACACCGGCGACCTCGGCTACGAGATCTGGATGGCGCCGGCCTACCAGCGTCTGGTCTACAAGGCGATCAAGGATGCCGGCGAGGAGTTCGGCCTCGTCGATTTCGGCATGCGCGCTTTGCTCTCCATGCGCCTCGAAAAGAACTTCCCGACCTGGTTCCGCGAATTGCGTCCGATCTACGGGCCTTTCGAGGGCTCGATGGACCGCTTCATCAAGCTCGAGAAGAACGACTTCATCGGCCGCGAGGCCGCCGCCAAGGAACACGCCGAAGGGCCAAAACTGCGCCGCGTCTCCTTCATCGTCGACGCTGCCGATGCCGACGTGATGGGCGACGAGCCGATCTGGGCCAAGGTCAGCAAGGATTATGGCACGGTGGAAAAGCCGCATGGCTACGGCGCGCCGCGCTTCGACGACAAGGGCAAGGAAGTGCGTGGCTCCAAAGCCGCCGAAGGCGCTTCCGCCGTGCGCGGCATCATCGACGGCGAATGGCGTGTGGTCGGCTGGGTCACGTCGGGCGGCTATGCCCACTATGTGCAGAAGTCGATGGCGCAGGGCTATGTACCGGCGGCCCTTGCCGAGGACGAAAGTGCGGGGCTGTTCGAGATCGAGATCCTCGGTCACCGGCGGCCGGCCCGCATCAACGTCGAAGCGCCGTTCGACCCAAGCGGTGAGAAAATGCGGACCTGAAATTGCGAGTGGGTCGTAAGGTCATCAGAGGGAACGAAGAACTGCGACCTATGTGGTTTCCAGTGCTCCGACCATACCGGGTCGATCGCACGTAACGAAAAGAGCGGCCCTTTACAGTCCGCTCTTTCGCAACGTCGATGCAAGCAGTGTAAATTTAAGTTTATATGCAGATAAATATAAATAAGTAAGCACTAAGGGTTCATAACTTTTCGTGCCAACAAACTGCCGCGAATACTTTCAATATTTTTGGAGATATCAATGTTTATTTTGTCATTTTTGGAAGAAAAAAGTATTGATTCGTGAACTTCAATCTCCAATTCCTCAATCTTTTCCTCAGAAGTTGGAGACGGTCCGAATTTTAGATCGACAATCCTGATTGAACTATTCATTATTTGATTTCGTAACTTCTTCAATTCAGAAACATTATTCATTACATCAACACCCAATACATGTTTTGCTTCAATAGAAGTGGTATCGAGTTCATCAAAAACATGAAAGCCGGTGTTTAAGGTGTGGTACGGGCTATATAAAGCCCAAAATAAAATCTTCTCTTCCCCGTTTATTGACTCAAAGCCAGCCACTTTAGTATCAAGTCTTAGAAAAAACTCTCGGTCGCGAGCCTCCGAGAATAACAGAGCACATCGATCACAAAGCATCCATAATTTGTCAGATACCTGACGTTCTTTACCATAATTTATCTGCTTCCACCAAGTATTAACTGCCAAGGCAGTAACTACAAATATCGCAATCGATATTAGTATTTGCACAAACAGCAAAGGAATGTACCACTTTTCAAATGGTGTCATGCTTTTTTTATTCTCTCTTCAGTAACTACGCCGTTTACTATCGTAACTCTGAACAAATCACCCTCTTTAGTAGACCCCTTCTTCTTTCCATAAAAATGCAACTTAGCATATCTACTACCGCCGGACACATAAAAGCTTCCAACAACCCAAGAGTCGCCATATGACATTCGATGACTCTTTCCTGACGCAAAAGTTAGTAGGTCGGCCTTTTCGAAGGTTTTTACGATTTTATTTCTATCCAACGATATATCAGCGTCGCTTTGAATCGCTGGAGAATCCCGCTCTGCTACGCCGGTATCCATTTCGGTTACGGCAAGAACCGCTTCATTTTTCGCCAAGTCATACATCTATTTGTCCCCAGATTTTAACCATCTTGAAGATACCAATACATTGTTAGCCGTCAATCGCTTGCCCCCGTCTACCGGTTCTTTTTGTTTGAAGTGGCTTGGCAACCACGCCAAAATCGTCAGATCGAATAGCATCAAGAATTGGGTAACATTCAATAACGGGGGATCGCGATGCGCCATCGCAAGATCATGCCGTTCGAGCCAGGCTCGATCGAGGCACTGCGTGACGCCTCCCGCCAGAAGGCGGCGTCCCTCAACCAGCATGTGCTGGGCTATGGCGCGCAGGCGGAGGCAGAATGGATGGCGGCAGGCATTGCCGCCCCTGATCTTCCGGCGATGCGCAAATACCGGCTGGGCCGCATCCGCGCCGAGCTGAAACGTCGCGGCTATGCCGGTGCCCTGCTCTACGACCCCGTCAACATCCGCTATGCGACCGACAGCACCAACATGCAGCTGTGGGTGGCGCACAATCCGACGCGGCATTGTTTCGTCGCCACCGACGGGCCGGTAGTGCTTTTCGACTATTTTTCCTGCGAGCACCTGTCCGACCATTCCGGCGTCGTCGACGAGGTGCGGCCGGCCGTCTCGTGGATGTATCTCTATGGCGGCGAGCTGACGGAGCAGAAAGTCCGCCGTTGGGCGGCCGGCATCGCCGACCTGGTGAAGGAACATGGTGGCGGCAACAGCCGCATTGCGGTTGACCACATCAACCCGGAAGGCGTCGAGGAGCTGGCCCGCCTTGGTATTTCGATCGGCAACGGCGAAGCGGTGATGGAAAATGCGCGGCTGATCAAATCGCCGGACGAAATCCTCGCCATGCGCCGCGCCATCGTCGCCTGCGAGGCGGCGATGGGCGAAATGGAGCATGCGCTGAAGCCGGGGATTTCCGAGAACGAACTGTGGGCCGAACTCCATCGCGGAAACATCGCGCGCGGCGGCGAATGGATTGAAACGCGGCTGCTGGCGTCTGGTCCGCGCACCAATCCATGGTTCCAGGAATGCTCGTCACGCATCATCGAGGCTGGCGACCTCGTCGCCTTCGACACCGACCTGATCGGCCCCTACGGCTTCTGCGCCGACCTGTCGCGCACATGGCTTTGCGGCGACGCAAAACCGACCAATGCACAACGTGACCTGTTCCGGATCGCCGCAGACCAGATCGAACACAACACGCAATTGATGCGGCCGGGCATTTCGTTCCGCGATCTGGTCGAACGCTCGGCAGTGCCGCCCGGCGATTGCTTCCCGACCCGCTATGGCGTCCTCTATCACGGCGTCGGCCTGGCCGACGAATACCCGACCTTGCCGCATGCGAGCGACTGGACCGCCGATACGCCCGATGGCGTGTTGGAGCCAGGCATGGTGCTGTGCGTGGAAAGCTATATCGGCCGGCTTGGCGGCCACGAGGGCGTCAAGATCGAAGAGCAGATCCTGATCACCGAGAGCGGCAACGAGAAGCTTTCAACCTACCCGATGGATGCGAGGCTGCTCGGCTAGTCCGGCAATGGCCTCACGGAGCGCCGTGACCGTCTTTTCCGGCGTTGTCCTCGCGGTGATGAACGGCAGGCCTTTGCGCCGTCCGGTCCAGCCGACCACTGCTACCTTCTGTGCCGCCGGCTCGAAACGTTGCGCCAGCGCCCAGCTTTCGCAATCGATCGCCGCGACATCCGCCTTGCCTTCGGCCACGGCGACAATCGAGCTTCGGTGACCGCCGCTTTCGCTGCGCGACGAAAAGATATCAAGACTTTCGCCCATCGCTTCCAGGTCGCGCGTCAGCCCGATGAGACCCGACATGGAATCGAAATTGTTGAAGGTAAAGCGCTTGCCGCGGATCAGATCGAGCGGGATGAGAGCCCTGCCGTCCGCCGGCGATCGAGCCTCCGGCCCCTCGCCTGTCCGCATCACCACCGCACTCGAATAAAGCTCGCCCTGCCCGCCTTCGTAGGCGTCGTAGCTTGGCTGGGCAACCACCTGCACATGGCTGGACAGGCCTAGCTCCATCGGTCCCCAGCAGGTCTGCGCGAACAGCAGCGCCGGGTGCAGCCACAATTTGTGGAAATCGAGTTCGTCCGGCGGCAATGTCGCGGGATCCGGCGCGATCAGTTTTCCCGTGATATCGCGAATGCCGCCCGGAACCGGTGGCAGGTCGCCATTGCGGCGCGCGATGGTTTGCGGCGCGTCGATACCTTTCTGCCGGAAGGCATCGCGCAGCAACGCCCATTGGGCGTCGACCTCGTCGCGCACTTCAGGCCAATCATACATCGGCAACGCCGCAACCAATTCGCTCATGCCGGAATCAGACCATTATGCCTTGGATTGAAGGGAACCGACCAAAGCCAGTCTAGCAGGCGGCAGCCGCTTGCCGCCAAAAAACTCATTCCTTCGGCGGCTCGGCCGGGACCGGCGCGCTGCCAAGCCCGTTGATGCTGCGGGCCCTGACGCGCGGCTTGAAGGCCCTGCCCGGCTCCGGCGCACGCCGAAGGACCGGATGCACGACCGGCTCCTTCGCCTTGAAGGCATAGGCTTTGATCAGCGCGAAATAGTTGGGATAGACATAACCATTGTTCATCCGCAGCCACTCGTCACGGCGGTCGCGAAACAGTTTTGGCAGCCGGTACCAGGCCTCTGTCGGGCTCTTGTGGTGGACGAAGTGCAGATTGTTGTTGAGGAACAGGAACGACAGCGGCGAGCGCTCTACGATCACTGTGCGGCCCGCCGGATGCTCGGACCATTGATGCTCGGCGAAAGTGCGGATCGAAATCAGCGACTGGCCGAGCCAGACCGGGACCAGGATATAGAGCCACAGCGGGATGCCGAAGCCGAACTGAACGATCGGCACCACGATGGCGAGGCCGATCGCGTGCAGCAGCCACGCCTTGCGGATCGCCTTGTCCCCGGCCATCACCTGCCTGGCGTCGTCGATGAAGAAGCCGATGCAGGACAGCCAGGGGCCGAGCACCAGACGGCCAGCCATCGTGTTGTTGATCTTGAGCAGGAATTTCATCAGCGGCGGCAGTTCCTCATGCAGCCAGAGCGCCTGGTAATAGCTTTCCGGATCGTCCAGCGGATCGGTCAGCCGCTCGTCGGCGTGGTGGCGCAGATGAATGGTCTTGAAGCGGCGGAATGGCCAGACGAGGCCGATCGGCAGGAAGACAAAGGCTTCGTTGGCCAGCGCGTTGCGCGTCGGATGGCCATGCAGCACTTCGTGCATGAGCGAGGATTGCAGTGCGGCGGTAAAGGCCAGGATGGCGAGCGCCAGGATCGGATACGAAGGCCAAAGCAGGAAGCCGGTGGCAAGCCATGTTCCGTAGCAGAAGAATGCGAGAACCACGGTCGGCCACTCGATGGCCGGTACACTGCGTTGCCTGATGCCCTTGCTCGTCATGCTATCGACCACCGCCCCTCAGTCGCCGGAATCCCTGTTGATTCCTGACAGCATTGTGTCAGGAGTGTTGGGTTGCAGCAACGCGACAACGCGCACAAACTGTTGCGATTGCGCATTTTCAGCCGCACATGTTATACATTGTAAACATACTTAGGGATTCATTTACGCCTGAGGCAGCTCCGGAGAGGCTTCGGCGCAAATTTTTCCTCTATCAGACTGGAGCACCGAGATGGACAAGCGCGACCTGTCGACCATCTTCCGCGAACGCCTGAAAATGCTCTTGACACGGTCCGACCTCAACCAGTCGGCCTTCGCAACCGCGGTCGGCATCGACCGCTCGGCGCTCTCGCAGCTGCTGTCGGGCGCCTCGACCCGCCTGCCCCGCGCCGAGACGCTGCTCAACATAGCCGCCGAGTTCAAGGTGTCGCTCGACTGGCTTCTCGGCCTCAGCCAGGACGAGGGCCTCACCGGCGAAATCCGAGAAAGCCTGGAGATCGAGGAGGCGCCCGACGGCTTCGACCGCACGCTGCTGGCCAAATGGCACGCCGAGGCGGCCGGCACCAAGATCCGTTACGTGCCGGCCGGCATTCCGGATCTTCTGCGTACCGAGGCACTGGTCGACTACGAGGCGGGCATCACCAACAAGAGCCGCCTGGCGCAGGCCGGCGAAACGCAATACCGCATCGACTATAACCGGCGGCCGGAAACCGACATGGAAGTCTGCATGCCGCGCCACACGCTGGAGATCTTCGCACGCGGGCTGGGTGTGTGGGACCGTTTTCCGGAAGCCGACCGCCGCGCCCAGCTTCTGCACATGGCCACGCTGCTCGACGACCTCTACCCGACCTTCCGCCTGTTCCTCTATGACGGACGCATGCGCTATTCGATCCCCTACACCATCTTCGGGCCCTATCGCGCCGCCATCTACGTCGGCGACATGTATCTGGTGCTCAACGCCACCCAGCCGATCCAGACGCTGATCCGCCACTTCGACAATCTGATCCGCGCCGCCGACATCAATGCGCATGAAGCAGCCGGCTTCGCGCAGAGGCTGGCCGGCATGTCGTTCCCGTCGGGCACTGTCTGAGCTCTGCGCAAGGGCGTCCGCATCGGCAACGCCGCCGCCGCTATTTCATTGACTACACATAAAGACTTCTTTATATCCTTATCCGACTTTGAAACATGAAAGCCAATCCGATGACGACGACCAACCCGATCGATGCGCTGCTGGCTGAAAAGGGCGTGCTGCTGGCCGATGGCGCCACCGGCACCAACCTGTTCGCCATGGGGCTGGAGGCCGGCGAGGCGCCCGAACTGCTGAACGAGACGGCGCCCGACACCATCACCAGCCTGCATCAGAATTTCGTCGATGCCGGCGCCGACATCATCCTCACCAATTCCTTCGGCGGCACCCGTCACCGGCTGAAGCTGCATCATGCGCAGGATCGCGTGCACGCGCTCAACAAGCGCGCTGCCGAAATCGCCCGCGCCGTTGCCGACAAGGCCGGCCGCAAGGTGATCGTCGCCGGCTCGGTCGGTCCGACCGGCGAGTTGCTGGTGCCTCTCGGCACCATGACCTATGACGAGGCGGTCGACGCCTTCGCCGAGCAGATCGAAGGTCTCAAGGCCGGCGGCGCCGAAGTCGCCTGGATCGAGACCATGTCGGCTCCCGACGAGATCCGTGCCGCCGCCGAAGCCGCCATACGGGTCGGCCTGCCCTACACCTACACCGGGTCCTTCGACACCGCCGGCCGCACCATGATGGGGCTGCTGCCGAAGGACATCCACGGAGTCGTTGATGGCCTTTCCGAAGCACCGCTTGGCGTCGGCGCCAATTGCGGTGTCGGCGCGTCCGACATCCTCGCTTCGCTGCTCGACATGACCGAGGCGAAGCCGCAGGCAACCCTGATCGTCAAGGGCAATTGCGGCATCCCCGAATTTCGTGGCACCGAGATCCATTATTCCGGCACGCCGGAACTGATGGCCGACTATGTTCGCCTTGCCGTCGATGCCGGCGCGAAAATCGTCGGCGGCTGCTGCGGCACCACGTTCCAGCACCTTGCCGCCATGCGCAAGGCGCTCGACGCGCACACCAAGGCGGATCGCCCGACTGTTGCCGCGATCGTCGAGCGCATCGGTCCGATGCGCAACAAGGTGGCGACGGAAAACACCGCCGAGACCAGCGAAGCCCGTCGCGAGCGTCGCCGCGGCCGGGCCTGACGCGATTCGTCTTTTCGATTATTCGCTGTTGTCGGCGTAGCTCGACTGCGCCGACTTGAAGTCGGTGCCCGCACCCACCGCATCGCTGCGCATCGTCATCAGCGCGCCAGAAGCGCTCGGGTCGGTGATCTGCTCCAGCATGACGCGAAAGCGGTCGTTGTTCAGCGCCGACATGGCGGTGTTGCGGGCAGCGGCGACATCGTCGCTGATACGCCTGGTTTCCTCGGACGGCGCGGACGAGGCAGCCGGTATGCCCCTTGCCGTCTGCGTCGGGCTCGCAACATTCCTGATCAGCAATTCCGGCCCCCTCAAGCCCAAACCATGAGCCATTGCATAGCAAGCAGGAATTGCGATCCAGTTCCGGAAAAACCATGCAATTTAACGATCCTGCCCATAGCCCCGAACCCGCGGGGCCGCGTCAGCGAACGTCGGTATCTACTCGGGCGTTTGGACCACCCTGGCTGCGATCGTCGAACGAACCCAGCCAATCCCGCCGCCAGCACCGGCGTGGATGCGGCTAGATCAACGGTGGAAAAAGCTTCCGCAAGAACCCGTGGAACCAGGCAGCTTGCGCGGCGTCGTGCAGGCTCATGAGCCGATCCTGTTCCTCGCGCGTCTGCGCACCCGGCTTGCCATAGTTCGCGCCCGGACGATTTTGCACGCGCCCAAAACCGGTCGGCGTGACCTCCGCATGGAATTGCAGTCCGTAGATCTTGTCGCCGATGCGGAAAGCCTGATTGGGAAACAGGGCGCTCGAGGCGAGGTGCTCGGCGCCTTCCGGCAGTTCAAAGCCATGCCAATGGGATTGTGTCACATGGATCGGCGCAGGCAGGAAATCTTCGGCGCCCGCGGCCGGATAGAGTGGATAATAGCCGAATTCATGCATGCCGGTCGCTGGCGGACCGACATGCGCACCGCGATGCCACGCAATCTGCTGCGCACCCTGGCAGATACCGAGCAACGGAATATCGGAATTCATGCAGAAGTCGATAAACCGGTACTCGTCCAGCAAGAATGGATGCAACGCTGTATCGTAGACGTTGTACATGCCGCCATAGACCACGCCGCCCGCGACAGCGTCGTCCGCATCCAGCGCCTCTCCGGCATAGGCCCGACGCAAGACCGGCTCGTAGCCGTTTTGCCGGAGATAGCCGAACACACGGTCGTCCGCCGGCTCGTCGCTGTGCCGCACCAGAACAACACGTTTCGTCATGGCTCTGCCTTTCATCTCGCTGATGAATGAGTGACTGCAGGCCGCGTTGCAACGAAAAAAAGGCCGGCAAGGGAATGAATCCCTCGCCGGCCTGCCTCACCCGCCCGTGGTCGGTTTCCCCTATCAGAACGATCCCATCTGAAAGAAACCGGCCGTCATCACCACTACCGGTTACCGCCCAGCGCCGAGGCAAGGCGCACAAGCGAGAGGAACTCGGACCTGTACCCAAACGGGTCGGCTCCTCGAGCGGCAGTGGCGATCTCCATGATCTTGTCGTAACCGAACTTCGCGGTCGCATCCTCGTCGCGCAGCTTCTGGCCGAAGGCCGCGACAGCAACCGAGAACCGCTGGTCGGTGCTGGCCTGGTCGAAGGATGCCACCTCGTTGGCTGACGTCACCGGCGTGGTGATCAGCTTCGAGACGTCCTCGTTCGGCAGCTTGTAGCGGATCTTGACGAAGGCATATTCGTCCGCATTGGCGACGCCGCCATTGTTCACCGCCGCCTGGCCATAGCGCAGCGGATCGATCTGCTCGCCGCCGCTGCCCTTGGGCGTGATCTCGTAGATCGCGGTGACCGAGTGGCCGGAACCGATCTCGCCGGCATCGACGCGGTCATTGTTGAAATCCTCGCGGTTCAACGCCCGTGTCTCGTAGCCGATCAGGCGATATTCCGAGACCTTGTTCGGATTGAACTCGACCTGGATCTTCACGTCCTTGGCGATGGTGAACAGCGTCGAGGAGGCATCCTCGACCAGCACCTTTTCCGCCTCGGCCAGCGTGTCGATATAGGCCGCGGTGCCATTGCCGTTCTGGGCGATGGTTTGCATCATCTGGTCGTTCAGATTGCCGCGGCCGAAGCCGAACACCGACAGGAAGACGCCGGTCTTGCGCTTGCTCTCGATCAGCCGCTTCAGGTCGTCATCATCGGTCTGTCCGACATTGAAGTCGCCATCGGTGGCCAGCATCACCCGGTTGACGCCGTCCTTGACGAAGGACTGCTGGGCAAGCTTGTAGGCTTCCTTGATGCCGGCCTCGCCGGCGGTCGAGCCACCAGGCTGCAAATTGTCGATGGCGTTGAGGATCTTGTCCTTCTCGGCAACCTTGGTCGGCATCAGCACCGTGCCGGCCTCACCTGCATAGGTGACGATCGAGATGGTGTCGTCGGCCTTTAGCTTGCTGACCAGCAGCCGGAAAGCCGACTTGAGCAGCGGCAGCTTGTCGGGTTCATCCATCGAGCCCGAGACGTCGATCAGGAAGACCAGATTGGCCTTGGGCTGCTCGGCCGGCTTGACGTCAAAACCTTTGATGGCGACGTGCATCAGCTTGGTGTGCGTGTTCCATGGCGTCGGCATGACGCTGACTGTCGAGTTGAACGGCGTCGAAGCAGAATCCGGCCCCTTCCAGTCATAGGGGAAGTAGTTGATCATCTCCTCGACGCGGACCGTGTCGGCCTGCGGCACGAACCCCTCCTTCAGCGAACGGCGCACGAAGGAATAGGAGGCGGTGTCGACATCGATCGAGAAGGTCGAGACCGGATCCTCGAGCGCGGCATGCACCGGATTGGTCTTGAAATCCTGGACGCGGTCGCGGTTTTCCTCTTGGCGGACAACCTGATCGGCGGGCGCCATGGCCGGCTGCTGCGGCGCCATCAGCTTGGACTCGGCAGCCGGCATGCGGGCGACCCGCGACGTGCTGGGCGCGTTTGCAGTGCCATCCAATGCGAATTCACCGGTCGGTGCCGGTGGTGCGGGCTCGGCCAGCACACCGCGTCCCACCGCATTCTGGTGTGCCGTGCCACCAGCAACGGTCGATTCGGATTTCGGCGGCGAAGCTGGCGCAAGCAGCGCGTCAGCAGCGTCGCGGCTTTCCGCATCCGTGTCGGCCTTCTTGTCCTTCGCCAGTTCGGTGGGAGCCGGCTTCGGTTCGGCGGTTGTCGGCTTGATGGTCGCGGGCTTGTCGGCCAGCGTCTCGGTGATCTTCTCGTCGCCGCCGAATTTGGGCGGCTGTTCCCTCAGCAGATGGAAGGTGGCGTATCCGGCGATCGGCAGGGCGACGAGCCCGGCAATGGCCGGCGTGGCGAAAAGTTTCTTTTGCATGATCTCGCTCCAGAGCTTTTGTGCTCGCTCTGTGAGACGAAGACCGCCAACCGATCCTTGGGTGACACTAGAAATATTTTCCTGGTCGTAGGCACGCATGGCGGCCTCGAAGGCCCGCGCCTTGGCATCCTGGGCAGGTGCCGGCGCCGCAATATTGCGCAGCTTGCTGAGTTCGTTGTCGTCGACCATGGTCACACTTCCCCGGCCGAGCGCATCAGCGTCTTCAGCCGTTTCTTCGCTTCATGGATGTGCCAGGAAACCGTCGTCTCCGAGATCGCCATCGCCTCGGCGGCGGCCGCGTGGCTCAGACCCTCGCCATAGACAAGCAGCACCGCATCGCGCTGCTTGTCCGGCAGTTGCCGCACCGCCGCCCACAGTGCCTCGGCCGGATCTTCCGGTTCGGCCGAGGCTTCGCCCGAGATCAGCGCGTGAACGCCGTAGGCCTCGGTCTTGGCCATGTCGCGGGCGGACTTGCGCATCATGTCGCGCGCGGCGTTCAAGGTCACGGAGTAAAGCCATGTCGTGAAAGCGCCGCCGCCACGATAGTCGCGGATCGCCCGGCCGAGCCGGACGCAGACTTCCTGGGCGATGTCTTCGGCATCCGCCTTCTTGCCGCACCAGCGATAGGCGGCGCGATAGACGAAGTCGTAGTGACGCTCCAGCAATTTGCCGAAGGCCCCCCTGTCTCCGCCCTTCGCCCGCCCGATCAGTTCGGCGTCGGAGGCTTCGCTCTCATCCAGCATCATCGCCATCATTTGCCTGTTGGACGAAGGCTAATGGTGATTCCTTGGGGCGATGGAAAGATTTTTTTGGAAACAGCCGGGATCCTGACCATCGACGCCCTGGAACACCTTCCCGCTTGACTCACGCATATCTCGGCGGTTATACGTCAACCAATAGCCAACGGGTTATCGATCCAAAATGCCGGAAGCTCACGACACGCTCTTCAGAACGCTCGCCGATCCCACGCGCCGGGCGATCTTCGAGCGCCTGTGCCGGGAGGGCGAGCAGACAGTCGGAGCCCTGACTGCGCAGTCCGGGGTCTCGCAGCCGGCGGTGTCAAAGCATCTCGGCCTTCTCAGGCAAGCCGGCCTGGTGCGCGACCGCCATGAGGGACGACAGACCCATTACAGCGCCCAACTCGCGGCGCTGGCGCCGCTGACCGACTGGACGAACCAGATGAACGCGTTCTGGCAGAGCCGGTTCGACGACCTCGAAAATTTGCTCAAAAGAATGGACCAATGACCAACACTGCGACCGAAACGCGCTCCGTCGTCGTCGAACGTGAGATACCCTATCCGCCGGAAAAGATCTGGCGCGCGCTCACCCAACCGCACCTGATCGAGGAGTGGCTCATGAAGAACAACTTCAAGCCAGTCGTGGACCACCGTTTCAATCTTAGCGCGGACTGGGGCGGCGTCGACTGTCAGGTCCAGACGGTCGAGCCCAACAAGACGCTGTCCTATACCTGGGACACCAAGGATCTCGAGAGCGTGGTCACCTGGACGCTCACGGCTACGAGCACGGGGACCCACCTGCGCATGGAGCAGACCGGCTTCCGGTCGGACCAGCAGCCATACTACCGTGGCGCCATGGTCGGATGGCCGAAATTCCTCGCGGCTCTGGAAGAGGTCCTGGCGCGGATAGATTGAAACCCGCCGGCAAGCGGATCGCTGGTCCGCTTCGGCTCGTTTTGGGGAGGTCTCATTGGACTGGAACTACTGGGTTCGGCAAATTCATCGCTGGCTGTCGATCATCTTTACACTGACCGTCATCGCCAACTTCGTCGCCATGGCATTGGGGCAGCCTCCCGCCTGGGTGGCCTACTCGCCGCTCTTGCCGCTCTTCTTACTGCTGTTCAGCGGCTTGTACATGTTCGTGCTGCCGTATGTCGCCAAGGGACGCGGCGCGCAGCGTGCAAGCGGATAGGAATGGGCGGAATGGCCAGGACGCAAGGGCAATCGACCACGGTCGCGGCCAAGGCCGCACCGGTCCTGCTCTCAGGCGGCAACCCGCAAATCGCCAAGGGCGACGGCAACGCCCCGGTGCAGGCGTATATCGCCGCAATGCCGGGCTGGAAGCGCGGCCTGGGCGAGCGCCTCGACGCGCTCATCGAGCGGGACGTCCCTGACGTATGCAAGGCGGTAAGATGGAACTCACCGTTCTACGGCATCGAGGGCCAGGGCTGGTTCGTGACGTTTCATGTCTTTGCCCACTATGTGAAGGTGACCTTCTTCAGCGGCATGTCGCTGCGGCCGATACCGCCCGGCGGCACGGTAAAAAGCAAGGACGCGCGCTGGATCGATATCCGCGAAAGCGGCGAGTTCGACGAGGCGCAAATGGCGGTCTGGGTCAAGCAGGCGGCCGCCCTGCCCGGCTGGATCCCGTAGCGACGGCAGGAACAGGCCTATCCAGCGCCAAGCGCATCGCGGCCTGAGGCGGATGTTGGCTTGGACCGATTGAAAGCCCGACGACACGGTTCAAAGCCCACCCCTCCAGACAGGGCGGCGGCGAACGCGACAAAGGAGGAATATCGATGAAGATCAAGCTGACCACCATCCATGTGGACAACCAGGAAAACGCACTGCGCATCTACACCGACGTGCTGGGTTTTGCCAAAAAGGCTGATTTCAGCAACGGGCCTTATCGCTGGCTGACCGTGACCTCCCCCGATGATCCCGACGGAACCGAGCTGCAGCTCGCGCCCAATGACAACCCTGCCGCCAAGGCCTACCAGCAGGCCATCTTCCAGCAGGGCCAGCCGGCGGTCATGTTCTTCACCGACGACATCAAAGGCGACTACGAGCGCATCAAGGCGAACGGCGCCACCTTCACCATGCCGCCGACCGAGGTGACCGGCTCGACAATCGCCCAGTTGAACGACACCTGCGGCAACCTCGTTCAAATCACCCAGTTGGCGCGCTGGTGACGGGCGGCAATTGAAACGCGGCGAGAGAGAGGAATTCGAGGTGCCCAATGACTCCATCGGAACAGATCGACCAGTTGATTGCAGGCCTTCCGGACTGGCGCGGCAAGACACTCGCCAGCGTCCGCAAGACCTTCCTTGAAGCCGACCCGGAGATGATCGAGGAGTGGAAATGGATGGGCAGCCCGGTATGGTCCCGCGACGGGATCGTCGCGATCGGCAACGCCCACAAGGACAAGGTGAAGCTCACCTTCTCCCACGGCGCCAGCCTGCCCGATCCCGACAAGCTGTTCAACAACGGCTTTGGCGGCAATGTGTGGCGAGCGATCGATCTCTTCGAGGGTGACAAGATCGATGAGAGTGCCCTGAAGGAGCTCGTCCGCGCCGCCATCGAATACAACAAGGCCAAAACGAAGAAGAAAGCGCCCGCGTCTGCTCGGGCGAAGGCATAGAAGTAACGAGATCAAGCGCGCGACGACGGAGCCAAGGCGACGGCCAACCCGGCCAAGGTGGGCGCTTTTGATCTTACGCCGCCTGCCCCGCCACCCAGCCCGACGACCACGCCCACTGGAAATTGTAGCCCCCCAGCCAACCCGTGACATCGACGGCTTCACCGATGAAGAACAGGCCCGGCACGGATTTCGCCTGCATTGTCTTCTGGTCAAGCCCGTTGGTGTCCACCCCGCCAAGCGTCACTTCGGCGGTACGGTAGCCCTCCGAACCGGCCGGCTTGATGCGCCAGTCATTGACTGCTGCTGCGATGGTTCTGATCTGGGCGTCCGAAAGATCGGCGAGATTACCGTCGATTCCGGTGCGCTCGGCGATTGATTGTGCAAGCCGTTTCGGCAGGTGATTTGCCAGCACCGTCTGCACCGCTTGCCGCCCATTGCCGTGCTTGGCGGTGCGAATGAGGTCCGCCACATCCACCCCCGGCAGCATGGCGATATGGATTTCGTCGCCCTCGCGCCAGTAAGACGAGATTTGCAGGATGGATGGTCCGCTGACGCCGCGATGCGTGAACAGCATCGCTTCGGAAAACCGCGCCTTGCCGCAAGCGACTTCCGCGTCGACGGCATTGCCGGCCAATGGCGCCAGCCGTTCGAGCGTTTTTGCGTCGAAGGTCAGCGGCACCAGCGCCGGCCGCGTTTCGACTATGGCAAGGCCAAACCGTTCGGCAAGCTCATAGCCAAAGCCCGTCGCCCCCATCTTGGGGATCGACTTGCCGCCGCACGCCACGACCAGGGACTGACAAGCGACCGTGCCGGTGGAAAGAGTGAGCACGAACCCTTCCAGGGTTTTGCGGACATCCTTCACCTCGGTTGACAGTGCCAGTTCCACGCCCCTGCCCTGCATTTCCGAGACCAGCATGTCGATGATCTGGCGCGCGGAGCCGTCGCAGAACAGTTGCCCCAGCGTCTTCTCGTGATACGCGATGCGGTGGCGTTCGACGAGCGCGATGAAGTCGCGCTGCGTATAGCGGCTGAGCGCCGAAATGCAGAAATGCGGATTCGCCGACAGAAAATTCTTGGGGCTGGCGTGGATGTTGGTGAAGTTGCACCGGCCACCGCCGGAGATCCGGATCTTTTCGCCAGGCATTGCGGCGTGATCGAGGATCAGCACCGAACGGCCGCGCTTGGCCGCCTCCGCGGCGCACATCATTCCGGCGGCACCGGCGCCGATGATCACGACATCATAGGATTGCATAAGACCAATCGTTCCCGCTCGACCCAGTCATTTTGGGGCGCGCCACTTGTGCTGCCTGATACCGCGAACAGGCCGGACAGCCAACAGACAAGAACAGCCGAACGAAGGGCTCTAGCTCAGCGTCTCGGCGAAGAGCGTCGTCAACCGCTTCCAGTGGCGCTCGGCGCCGGCCGCATCGAAGACGCTGTGGTCCGGCACGCACCAGCCATGCGCCATACCGACATAGTTCTCGATTGTGTGGTCGACTTCCGCAACCCGCAGCGCCTCGCCCAGTCGCGCCGACTGTTCCGGCGGGAAACTCCTGTCGACACCCGCCATGCCGACATAGAGACGCGCCTTGATCGACGCTGCCTTGCGATGCGGGCTGTCGGCGGCGTCGCTGGCCAGATTGCCGCCATGGAAGCTCGCCGCCGCCCTGATCCTCTCGGGATAGCTGGCGGCGGCGTTCAGTGACCGTGCGCCGCCCATGCAATAGCCGACGGTACCGATCGGCCCGGTGACACCTTCGCCGGCGAGCGCATCGAGGAACGCGGCGCTGTCGCGGATGGTCATGTCCTGCGTGGTGCCGCTGACCAGTGCCATCAGTGCTACCTTCGTCTTCTCCTCGACGAAGGCAGTCTTGGCGTCAAACGGCCCGTAGGGCGCATTGCGGTAGAACAGGTCCGGCACCAGCACCGCATAGCCCTCGTTCGCCAGCCGCTCGGCCATGCCATGGAGCGCCGGCCGCGGACCGAAGGCGTCCATGTAGAGGATGACGCCGGCCTTGGCCGGGGACACGACCGACGGGTGGAACAGCCTGGCCCTGGCCGTGCCGTCATTGGTCTTGATCTGGAGGTCTTGTTTCGTCATCGCCCGCTCCGTTCACCGGTTGGGCGATAGATATTCGCGCGAGCCGCCAGGGCAAGGCATTCCCTGAACCTGGCAGTCAACATTCCGTGCAAGGTCGCGTGACGAGTTACAGACCGGCGAATGCCGCCATGTGGAAGGCCTGGACCTCGGGGGGATAGCGATAGTCCGCACCGTAAGGGCAGGCATTGCGATCGAGGCAGCCGCCGGTTCGGCACGGCGCCCCGTCCGCGCCACGCACATGTGCCAGACAGGCCTGATGCGCAAAGCCGTCGGCCGAATAGGCATCGACCGGACAGGATTTCAGGCAAGGCTTGTCGGCACATGCGTCGCAAAGGTGAATCGCTTCGCGAGCCTCTTGAAGCGCGATCGCTTCCTCGAACAGCAGCGCACCGCGATAGGCGTGCCAGAGCCCATATTGCGGATGCATGAGGATACCGAGTGGCGACGGCTTCAGCCCCTCCGCCCGCATCGCCCATTGCTGGAACGGCAGATAAGGCTTGTCGGAGGGCGAAACGGCACGCGCCCCGAATGCGTCCGCAACCGCACCGATGACCTGCCGCGACCAACTGTCCAGCGGATTCTCGATCACCTGTGGCTGCTGCTCGCGCCAGCGCAGGAAATGCGGCCAGGGTGCCGCACCCGCCTGCCCAACCAGCAGCACGGACCTGGCTGGCCCGCCTGAGGGGCCATGAGGTGCCCCCTCGCTGTCCGCGAAAGTAAAGCCGCCGCGCAGGATGAGCCCGTTGGCGCAAAGCGCAGCCGCCAGATCTTCAACCCGGCCGCGCACAGCAATCATTCCTTCTTGACCGGATCGGAGAAGGCGCTCCGCCAGACTTCCTTGTGGATGATGTTGGCGACTTTAGCCCCGCCTGACTCGGGCTCCTTTCAGGTGAAGGCGTCGGGCATCGACCCCTTCTTCTTGGCGATGAAGTCCTTCAACGCTTCGTCGATGGCCGGATCGAGATAGGGCGCCTCGTAGCTTTCCAGCCAGCGGCGTGCGAGCTCGTTGGCGCGCTGCGGCGCGGTCTTCTCACCCTCGGCCAGCCACTGCTCGTAGGAATTGTTGTCGGCGATGTTGGAACGGTAGAAGGCGGTCTGGAAATTCGCCTGGGTGTGGTCGCAGCCGAGATAGTGGCTGCCCGGGCCGACCTGGCGGATGGCGTCCATCGCCTGGCCGTTTTCCGACAGGTCGATGCCTTCGGAGAACTTCTGCGTCATGCCGAGCTGGTCGATGTCCATCATGAACTTTTCGTAGCAGGACGCCAGCCCACCCTCGAGCCAGCCGGCCGAGTGGAGAACGAAATTGGTGCCGGCCAGGATGGTCGAGTTCAGCGTGTTGGCGCTCTCGTAAGCGGCCTGCGCATCCGGGATCTTCGAGGCGCACAGCGAACCGCCGGTGCGGAACGGCAGGCCGAGGCGACGCGCAAGCTGTGCCGCGCCGTAGGACACCAGCGACGGCTCCGGCGTGCCGAAGGTCGGCGCACCGGACTGCATCGAGATGGAGGAAGCAAAGGTGCCGAACAGCACCGGTGCACCCGGGCGGATCAGCTGCGTGAACGACGCACCGGCCAGCACCTCTGCCAGGACCTGCGTCAGCGTGCCGGCAACCGTCACCGGGCTCATCGCGCCGGCAAGGATGAACGGCGTGACGATGCAGGCCTGGTTATGGCGCGCATAGACCTTCAGCGCGCCGAGCATGGTCTCGTCGAATACCATCGGCGAGTTGGCGTTGATCAGGCTGGTCAGCACGGTGTTGTTCTCGACGAAATCGTCGCCGAACACGATCTTGGCCATCGCCACCGTGTCTTCGGCCCGTTCAGGCGCGGTCACCGAGCCCATGAACGGCTTGTCCGAATACTTTATGTGCGAATAGATCATGTCGAGATGGCGCTTGTTGACCGGCACGTCGACCGGTTCGCACACCGTGCCACCGGAATGGTGGATCGACGGCGCCATGTAGGCGAGCTTTACGAAATTCTGGAAATCCTCGATCGTCGCGTAGCGCCTGACGCCATCGAGGTCGCGCACGAAGGGCGGGCCGTAGACCGGTGCGAAGACAGTGGCGTTGCCGCCAATCTGCACCGAGCGTTCGGAATTGCGGGCATGCTGGGTGTAGATGGACGGCGCGGTCTTGAGCAGCGAGCGGCAGAGGCCTTTGGGGAAATGCACGCGCTCGCCCTTGACGTCGGCGCCGGCTTCTTTCCACAGCTGCAGCGCCTCCGCATCGTCGCGGAAGATGATGCCGATCTCTTCCAGGACCGTGTCGGTGTTCTTCTCGATCAGCGCCAGGCCTTCCTCGTCGAGCACCTCGTAGACGTTGATCTTGCGCTTGATGTAGGTGAGCTGGGTGCCCGGACCGCCGCCCGAACGCGCCGCACGCCGGGCGGCAGCCCCACCGCTCGCACCGCGTCCGCGCCGCGCGTTTGACGCCTCTTGGTCGACTGCCGCGTGCTCGCTCATGATCGCTCTTCCCTGAATATCGCCTGGCCCGAATATGGACAGGTCCGGAACCGTTGCGGCCGCATATCGCCGCTGCTTGCCGGATCGTAGCCATGCACCCTATTCGAAACGGCCCGTCAGCGCCAACGCCTGTCGCAAAATCGACAAGAAATCCAATAGATTTGCGGTCGCTTTCCTTTTGCGGGAAGTCGCAAATCAGCTATGGATGCATGCCCTTAGCGGGTTAGGTATGAACGCGAATATTTTGTGCTTTGCGACATGGTCGCGATGCCGGCAGGAGCTCGATACAGATGTCCGACGACGAGATCATCCTTTCCGAACTTTCCGACGACGAGTTGGTGCAACAGATGCACGACGATCTTTATGACGGGCTGAAGGAAGAGATCGAGGAAGGCACGC